>NZ_JBALSN010000151.1:0-6604 GCF_036966985.1 Neobacillus drentensis
TCCGCTTATTTTACTTTTATGGTTACTAAGACTAAACTTCCCCTAATACCAAAAGAAAAAGCGCCAAAATGACAGCTCTAATCTTCTTAGTCTAGCGCCCGTTATATCAATTAGTTTATTTAAAAGAAATCTTCACAACATCATCCAAATATTTCGTTGCACTATATCCAAAAATCTGCAGCCTTTTGGGAATTACTTTCTCGCCAGCGCCGTTACCGTCTATCTTCATCGTTTGAACGGTAACAAAATAGCGAGGCCGCTCGATTTCTTCAAATGAGACAGGGGTATCATTAGTATCGTATTCAATTCCATTTTTATCAACAAGCACTCCATCAGAATTCATCTCCATCGAAACAGGATCATTTTCATTCTCTCCCACAATATTGAAGTTAAGCGCCTCATACGCTCGATTCTTAATTTCATGATCGCTTATGACAATAATGGAAGGCTGTCCAACCTCCAGTTTGTCGATAGAGATTGTACTGCCTGCGTATTCAAAAGTTTGAGGATATTGCTTAGCAACATCCAGTTCGATGGTTTTGGGGTCTTGAAACGTTAAATTAATAGATCCGAGTTGAACATTAACCTCTTTTGGTTTTTCTCCAAAAAGAGGGTCAAAGTTTGTTTGAAAACTAGTCCAATTCATGTCTTGTTGTGAATCCATAAAAGAGCTGCCATACATATCAGGTTTCACTTTTTTATTGTTCACTCCTAGATTTTCAAAATTAAGAACATCAATCATTTTCTCTGGGTTTTCATTATTAATACCATATTGCAGAATCGTCGCTGTTGGGGCAATGGTTAGTTTATCAAATCGAACCGGGACCCCCTCGACTTCTGTTTCTTCATTCAAGGCATATTCAACGGAAGGCTGTTTTGTCACAGGAATCTCGAAATTCCACTCCCCTGTTTCATATCCTATGTTCTCGTTAGCGTTAATATCATTTTGGTCAGAGGAATCACGAATCAATTTCAGGAGCTTTGTGATCTTCAGTTTGATCGTCCCATTTTCCGTTTTGAGTGGCAGCAGACTAATCTTTCCTTGATACACGTTCTTTTTTTTATTATTAACATTTGATTTAAGGTCAGGAGGATAATACCTAGGATGGCCTTCAGTATTCATGATTTCAAGTTCATTCTCCACAAAAACCCCATCATCATAATTCATCATATATTGATTTTCATCATTTGTATCTTCGATTTCATAAAATACGAGCGTCTGAATATCATCAGCAATCGCACTCCTGATCTTAATTTTCACCCCATCGCTTTCCGCTTCTATGTTCAGCCTTTCACCAAGGTCCTGTTGGAGAAATGGACGCAATTCCTGATCTTTTTCTGTCCATGTATAGTAGAGGCTCGTAAAAGTCCCTGTAAAAACTTCTATCCCTATTAATAATGCAAAAAAACTTGCCAAAATAATGCCCACTCTTAAACGTTTCTTGTTCTTCTGTTGTCTGTGCTCCTCCTTATCTGCCAGCCTAGCTTTGACGTTCCCCATAAGATCTTCTGGCACATGGAGATTCTCTATCTCTTCAGTAAGATTTTGCATGGTTAACATAACATCCTGAAAGAAAGCTAAATCATCCTGACAGTCTTGACAATGATAAATATGTATCTCAAAATCAACCTTTTTCGACCGATCCAGGGTTCTTTCTAAATAATCAATGTAATCCTTATGATATTCCTTACAGCCATTATAGTGTGATCCGTACCCCATTACTTTTCTAAGTGACTGAATTCCGGAAAACAACAGCTCTTTCATCTTTTCTACTGAAACTTGGAGAAGATGTGCCGCTTCCTCATGAGACAGTCCTTTTACATAGGTAAGGGCCACCGCTTCTTTCTCGTACTCTTTCAATTGATCAAGTGCTTTAAAGATATCCTGACGTGGTTCACTTTCCTCTGACACTTGTAAACTTCTTTCATTACAAAGCTCTCGGCAGGTATGTATGAAAATGGATGTAACCCACGTTTCGAATGATGTTTCACTTTTAAATCGAGGCAATTCCTTGTGGACTTTTAAAATGGACCGGTAAAAAAGCTCTTCCATTTGCTGCTGGTTACTAAGATAGGACCAACCAAGTGTATAGAACGTTTGTTTATGGTGATCGAACCAATCGAAGATGGATTCCACGCTTTTTTTGCTAATTGTAGTAATTGAAAAAGGATCTATTTTTGCTGGGATCATTCTTGTGTTTCCCCCTTCAACATTCTCTTTATACCAAATGGTATTTACATCATGAATTTCTATTAATCTCTTTTAATTATAATATAATAAACTCAAAATTGGTCTATATTTCCTTTTCTTGAATTATATATAAAATCCAAAAATCTCTATTTTGTTATATTTGTATTGATAAAGTAAATGGCTCAGTCCAATACTGAGCCATTTACTTTTGTTTATTCAAGTTTCTTTTTTAAGTAACACTGCCTACATGGTCAAGCGTGTTGTTTCGGCAGCACTGCTTTCATCGGGTAAAATTCAGTTTCCATTATACCAGCAATAACAGCAGGGTCTTCTTCGATAAGTTTTGAGACTTGAGCTTCATTTTCAACTTCAATTATGGCTAGTCCATGCGGAGCTGAAGGATTTAAAACAGGACCGAAGACCAGAGCAATCCCCTGATTTTGTTTGTTTGTCCAATAGTCAATATGTTTTAACATAATATCCCGTTCTTCAATTGACATATCCTGATGAAAAGTTGTTCTCGGCGGAGTAGATTTTAGCATAAAGTGCATTTTAGCTGTAACTTTACTCGCTGTATTGTCCGACATCCTCATTTACCTCCATCAAATTAAACTTCTTATCCCTAGTTAGGACACTAATAATTATTCCATAAATACCTTTCGGAATACAATGAATCCCCAACAAGATTAGGGTCTAAATAGAAAAAGATTATCATATTTATTTATATTGAATTTTTTTGTTAGGAGGGAAATGATGCCCCATTCACACAATCCAGTTATGAAACCACATCTAACAACACGCAGTTTACATCCTGAAAGTCAGGAAACACCCATACAGTTTATAGAAACTGATATCATTTATAATCATTTATTTTATAGACAAAACCACTTTTCTTATCCTTCTCTTTCTTATTCCAACTATTGGCTTCCTATAAATGGCTTTGTCTTAACCCAAAAGCTGCTCTCCATGCAAGATCTCCTAAAACTTCCATCGAAAAAGGTTAAAGTAATCCTTGAATGCGCAGGAAACAAACGCAGTTTTTTTGACCCTAAAGTATTTGGAGAACAATGGGAAAAGGGTGCCATTAGCCAGGGGTATTGGAAAGGAGTTCCGCTGCGAACCCTCCTTGACCTAGCGGGAATAAGAGAAGGGGCAAAAGAAGTGATCGTGGAAGGTTATGATTATGGTAAAAGAACCGATTTAGATTCCATTTATACTTTCGCTAGGAGTTTACCCTTAGAAAAGGCACTACATCCTGATACCATTATTGCTTATGAATATAATAATCAACCTATTCCGTTTAAGCATGGCTATCCATTAAGATTAATCGTTCCACAATGGTATGGTATGGCTTCCGTTAAATGGATTAAGCAAATAACCATTACTGATTCAAATTTTAAAGGGCCATTTCAGTCCATTGACTATGTTTATTATCCACATAAAGAGAGTAACAAAGATACTAAGCCCGTCACAAATATAAATGTTAACTCTACCATACAAAAACCGTTAGATATGGATGTTCTTAATACTGGTAAGCACCTAATTAAAGGTATCGCTTGGACAGGGAAAGGGTATATAACAAAGGTCGAGGTAAGTACTGATAATGGGAAAACATGGTTAAATGCGAAAATCGAAAATGAAAATTCAAGTGGTTATGACTGGGTTTCTTGGTCATATGAATGGTCTATAGTAGATAAAGGAGAATACACGATTTTGTCGAGAGCAACTGATTCTACTAATAGAATTCAGCCAACTACACCATTTTGGAACAAAAAAGGCTATGGATACAATGCAATAGATAAAATTAAGGTAAAGATAGAATAGAAACCTTAAAAGTAAGCTGCCAGAAATAACCGGCAGCTTTTTAATAGTTATGCTAAATAATCAATCAGTTTTTCCTTAGGCTGGCCAAAGATTTCCGCTTCAAGCCTCCGTCCGGTCGGGGTAGCCGCCAGTCCACCTTCGGCTGTTTCCCTTAACGCAGAAGGCATTGACTGTCCAATCGCATACATGGCTCCAATGACTTCGTCACATGGAATCCTGCTGGTGATCCCGGCAAGGGCCATATCGGCTGCTGTCAAAGCATTCGATGCCCCCATTGCGTTCCGTTTCACACAAGGTACCTCAACGAGGCCAGCAACCGGGTCACAAACAAGACCCAGCATATTTTTTAAGGTGATGGCCATTGCTTCCGCTGATTGCTTAGGCGTACCTCCAGCCATTTCAACGATTGCGGCTGCTGCCATTCCTGAAGCCGAACCTACCTCTGCTTGGCAACCGCCTGCAGCCCCTGAAATGGATGCATTGTTTGCAACAACAAATCCAAACGCAGCTGCCGTAAATAAAAATTCAATCATTTCCTGTCTAGTTGGATTGAGTTTATCCTTTACCGCAAATAACGTACCCGGGACAACACCCGCCGAACCGGCAGTTGGCGTGGCACAAATGATGCCCATTGCTGCATTGACTTCATTCGTGGCAACCGCCTTGCTTACAGCATCCAAAAGCAATGAGCCCGTAAGAGACTTTCCGCTCTTAATATAGTTTTGCAGCAATACTGCATCTCCGCCTGTGAGTCCTGTGCGTGATTTTACTCCATTTAAGCCCCGCTCGATAGCCCTTTCCATTACGGACAGGTTCTGGTCCATTTTGGCAAGCACTTCTTCACGGGAAAGGCCCGTAACTTCTACTTCCTGCCGAATCATGATTTCGGCTATTTTTACCTGATGTTGTTCCGCCAGCGAAACAAGTTCAGCTACATTACGAAACATAACATTTCCCCCTGCTGTCTTCTATTAATCTAGTGTTCAACCCTGAAAACACCGATTAGTCAACCATACGGATGACACTTATAACGTTGTCAAGCTTTTGCAAATCGTTTACCAACTGGTCATTTATCTTTTCATCGGATTCAATGACCATGATGGCCATGTCGCCTTTATCTTTCCTGGCCACTTCCATATGACCAATGTTTATTTTATTTTGTGAAAAAATGGATGTTACCGAGCTGATTACTCCAAAACGGTCATTATGCATGACCAGTATGGCGGGGTCACCCGATAACTTTAGCTTGAAGGAGTTGATTTCTGTTATTTCAATGGATCCTCCACCGATAGAGATACCAATGATCTCCATCTCTTTATCTTCCGCAAAGAGATTAATCTTTACAGTGTTGGGATGTTCTGTAACGGCCTTTTCCTCTTGAAAGATGACCTCCATACCCGTTTGTTCCGCTATCACCAATGCATCAGGAATCCGCTCGTCGAACGTATCAAAGTCTAGTAAGCCCGCTACAAGGGCTAAGTCTGTTCCATGTCCTTTATATGTTTTGGCAAAGGAACCATAAAGCGAGAGAACGGCCTTTTTTGGCTGGCTCTCGAACAGTGTTCGGGCAACGCGGCCAATGCGGACGGCACCAGCTGTATGTGAACTAGAAGGCCCAATCATAACCGGACCAATGATTTCAAATGCTGATCGATACTTCATTGTTATCACCTGAGTTTTATATTAAGATTCTCTACATCTTATTCCATTTGCTTACTTAGCAACACGTCTTTAAGAAAAAATAGGGACAATTTATAGAAACTGTCCCTATCCTGCTATTAAAGATTAAACTGCTTTCTTATCTGTCATATCCTCTGCTTGAAGATTCACAGGTACACGCTTATTGATTCCGAAGGCATAAAAACTGATGGTCACAAGAGCTAGGAACACAATACCTGCAATCAGTGAAACGCGAGTGTCTTCGTTGAACCACATACCGACAAGCACTGCTACCAGATAGGCAATGGTCACGTAGTTAGTTACCGGTGCAAAAGGCATTTTGAATGGGTGGTCGGCCATTTTTGCAGCATGAACTTTCCGGAACTTCGTTTGGCTGATCAGGATGACAAACCAAGGAACCATTCCTGGCAGAACACTTGAAGCATAAACATACACAAACAGTTTTTCTGGTGCAATATAACTTAAAATAACGCCCACACCAAGGCCGATTAGTACGCCAATTGTACCGAATAAAGGAACTCCGTTACTCGAAACCTTCGCAAACGCTTTTGGCGCTTGTCCGTTAACTCCAAGAGTATAAAGCATACGCCCTGCGCTGTAGATACCGCTGTTGCATCCAGACAATGCAGCGGTGATAACAACAAAGTTAATGATTCCTGCTGCAGCAGTAATACCAATTTTTGCAAAAGTTGCTACGAACGGGCTTCCGATGGCATGCAATTGATCCCAAGGATAAACAGTAACTATAACAAAGATGGCACCAATATAGAAAACGAGGATACGCCAAATGGTACTTTGAATCGCATTCCTGATTGTTTTCTGTGGATCTTTCGCTTCACCAGCTGTAATCCCGATAAGTTCTACACCTTGATAAGCACCAACAACAAGTGATAGGGCAAAAAGAAACCC
>NZ_JBALSN010000151.1:6672-21143 GCF_036966985.1 Neobacillus drentensis
TAACGACTTTAATCAAAGCAAACCAAAATTCAAATTCACCAAATGATTTAACAGAAATAAAGTTTGCTGCCCCCAGAATGGCCATAGCAATAAGACCAGGAATCCACGCAGGAAGATCTGGATACCAATAATGCATATATGTGCCAATTGCGATAACTTCTGCCATGCCGACAACTACCCACTGGAACCAGTTGCTCCAGGCAGTCATAAATCCAGCTAGTGGATGGATATACTTATAACCAAATGTTGCGAACGAACCTGTACTTGGTTCCAAATAGAGCATTTCGCCCATGGCGCGCATAATTAAATATAGAAAAATACCTGTAATTCCATAGGCTAGCATTACGGATGGACCCGTCCATCCTATTGTGCTGGAAGATCCCATAAATAGACCTACACCAATCGTACCGCCTAAAGCAATCATTTGAATATGACGTGAACTTAAGCCCCTATTCAATTCCTTGTTTGCCATTTCGTTTCCTCCCCTGTACTGCTTATTGTCAAATATTAAGCAAGATTCATAAAACCCTTTGTTCATATTTTGTTATTGTAGTATAACTTAAGATAACATAATCCCTAGGAAGTAGTCCACCTGAAAAATACAATTGTCTTTTTCATGAAGATGAATTATAATAGATTCGTAGACGGATGATTGTTCCAGAAACTAATAGGCTAATGCAAGTTCCCTAAAAGGAATGCCTAATTTCTCTGATAAATTTTCCAGCATATCTTTTGTCATACGATCCAAGTCGTATTGTGGATTGAAATCCCATTCGTTACGTGCAGCAGAGGCATCAATGCTATTCGGCCATGAATCTGCGATGCCTTGGCGTACAGGGTCAACATTATATGAAATTTCGAATTCAGGAATGAATTTCTTAATGGATGCAGCAATTTGTTCCGGCTCAAAGCTCATTGCAGTGATGTTAAATGCATTACGGTGCTTCAATCGTGAAGGGTCAGCCTCCATCAATTGAATAATTGCTTCGATTGCATCAGGCATATACATCATATCCATATAGGTTCCTTTACCAATGAAAGATGTATATTTCTTGTTCTTAAGAGCTTCATAGTAAATATCTACTGCGTAGTCAGTTGTTCCCCCGCCTGGAAGAGTCTTGTACGAAATCAGTCCAGGGAACCTTACTCCGCGCACGTCTACACCATATTTAGTAAAATAGTAGTCGCAAAGTAATTCTCCGGATACCTTTGTGACGCCATACATAGTAGTTGGCCTTTGTACCGTATCCTGTGGTGTCATATCTGCAGGTGTTCCTGGTCCGAAAGCAGCGATGGAGCTCGGTATAAAGAGTTTTAGATTTAGCTCACGGGAAACTTCAAGGGCGTTCATCAGGCCACCCATATTCAGGTCCCATGCGAATTTTGGTTTTGCTTCTCCTACTGCCGACAAAAGGGCTGCAAGATGCATGAGTGTGTCAACTTCATATTTTTTGCAAAGGCCAAGCATTGCTTTGTAATCCATCACATCAAGGATTTCAAATATACCACCTTCGATGACTGGATTGCCTTCAATATGGCGAATATCTGTTGCAATAACATTTTCTGTTCCGTACATTACTCTGAGACGATGTGTCAATTCAGAACCGATTTGGCCGAGACAGCCAGTAATAAGAATTTTTTTCATTTGAAACGAGACCTCCTGAAGTGTCTTTTACTAATATTAAACTGAAGCAAAAAATCTAGTATTTTTGGTGAAATTATTAATTAGATAATAGACAATTCTTTACCTATTTTTTCATAGACTGCTAGAACCTCATCAAGCATTTCCTTGGTGTGCGCAGCAGTAGGCATATTCCTAACCCTGCCTGTCCCTCTAGGAACGGTTGGGAAACCGATTGATTTGGCATAAACGCCTTCTTCCATCAGCCTGCGCGAAAATAATTGGGTCAGATCTTCTTTTCCTATGATGCATGGGGTAATTGGCGTTTCGGAATGGCCAATATCAAAACCAAGATTCTTTAAGCCTTCTTTTAGATATCTTCCGTTTTCCCAAAGCTTTTCAACCTTTTCTGTCGATTCGGTCATGATATTGATTGCTTCGATACATGCAGCCGCATCTCCCGGAGTCAATGAGGTTGAAAATAGGAATGGACGTGCACGAACTTTCAGCCAGTCAATCAGCTGTTCTGTACCTGCTACATACCCGCCTACAACACCAATCGCTTTTGAAAGGGTCCCAATCTGCAGATCAATGCGGTCTGAGAGTCCAAAATGCTTGACTGTACCAGCACCATTACCCATTACCCCAGAGCCATGAGCATCATCTACATAGGTAATTAACCCAAACTCTTCAGCAATTTCAACGATTTCTGGAAGTTTCGCTACATCACCGTCCATTGAGAAAACTCCGTCCGTGATGTACATGACTTTTTCGTATAACCCGCTTTCAATCGTTTCTTTCGCAACTCGGCGCAAATCGTCCATGTCCTGGTGTTTGACGCGGATAATTTTCGCTCCTGATAATCTGCATCCATCAATGATTGATGCATGGTTCAATTCATCGGAGAGAATGGCATCCTTCTTTGTCATCAAGGCTGAAATAGCACCCATGTTGCAATTGAATCCAGATTGGAAGGCAATGGCCGCTTCGGTATGCTTGAACTTTGCAATTGTTTTCTCCAATTCATTATGAATTGTCAATGTACCATTGATTGTACGAACCGCACCGGCTCCTAACCCATACTCGTCAATTGCCTCATGCGCTTTTTGCTTCATTCTTTCATTATTGGCAAGGCCAAGATAATTATTGGATGACATATTGATTAATGCTTTACCATCGATAGTAATTATTGGGCCGTTTGGTCCTTCTACAGTATCAATGACATTGTAGAGGCCGTTTTCCCGCAACTCGTTCAGTTGGGGTGTTAAGAAATCCTTTAAAACCTTTTTTGCCAAAGTAGTTCCTCCTTTTAAATTACCTCACTCAGGATTGCTCACCTCACATAACACCTACTCGCGTTTTTTTATCAGGAAAATTATTATAAGATCAACCAGTCTGAAAGCGATTTCAAATAACTACCAAAAAAAAAGCAGTTATATCTCGATAAATAATTGCTCCTGAAAATTTTCAATCCTACTTTTGAACGCGTGATGCTAAGCTATGCAATTGGAAGTGTGGTAATAAGCTGTTTAGTTGATCTTTTTCTCAACCGTATTAAAAAAATAGATTCATATATTTCAGTGTTATTCTATAATTATGTTGAAAAACTGTCAATACTATTACAAAAAACTAATCATTCAGACAAATGAACTAAATTCACTTTAGGTTGTTAGAAAGTCTTTAGCAGACCATGTTCACTTAAATTCTGACATAGTAAAAAAACCTTCATACCAAACACGGGACAAAGGTTTTTTTACTATATACTTACCTTTTAATACACATCACGCTGATAGCGCCCTTGCTTTTGCATATCTTTTAGATGGGCTTCTGCTTCTTCGCGGCTCATAGAACCTTCTTTTTCAATAACGTTAATAAGTGTTTCATGGACATCTTTCGCCATGTATTCCTTATCTCCACACACGTAGAAATAAGCACCTTTTTGCAGCCAGTCGAATAGTTCTTTACTGTGTTCTTGCATTTTATGCTGAACATAGACTTTTTGAGCTCCGTCGCGGGAGAAGGCCGTATCTAATTTAGACAATACCCCATTTTGCTGATATTGCTCCAACTCATCTTGATAAAGGAAATCAGAGGCAGCATGCTGGTCTCCAAAAAATAGCCATGACCGGCCTGTTCCTTTATTCACTGCACGTTCCTGTATAAAGGAACGGAATGGTGCAATTCCTGTTCCAGGTCCAACCATAATAATATCAATATCATGAGACTCTGGCAGATGAAAATGTTTATTGGCTTGAATAAAGACTGGAAGTGTATCCCCTTCATTTACACGCTCAGCACATAACACAGAGCAAACCCCTTTACGATCGCGTCCATGAGCTGTATAGCGCACAGCACCGATGGTTAAATGAACTTCATCCGGATTAGCTGCAATGCTGCTTGCAATCGAATAAAGGCGTGGCGTCATTTTCCTTAAGATAGAGACGATTTCCTGAGCAGAAGCTTTCCATGGACCGAACTCGCGTAACATATCAAGCAAATCACGGCCATAGCAATATTCCTTCACCTGGGCTGCATTTTCAACCAAGAGAAGTTTTTGTAGCGCTTCGTTCTCTGTGAAGGCTGCTGCCTGCTGTAAAACCTTTTTTGATAGCAGGGTAATTTCAAAATAGTTGGTTAGCGCTTCCTTCAGCAATAATGTCTCACCTTGCTTATTGATCGTTACAGGCGTTTCTTCATCCCAGTGCATTTCCTCAAGAATCGAAGCCACAAGTTCTGGATCATTTGAAGGAATAACGCCAAGGGCATCGCCTGGCACATATGAAAGGCCTGATCCTTCTAATGATAACTCAATATGCCTTGTTTCTTTACTAGAGCCTGCACCATTTATATTAATGTTTTTAAGAATTTTTGCTTGAAACGGATTTGTTCGTGAATATGGTGTTGAAACCTGGTTGTCTTTTTGGTCAGTCTTCGTGTTATCCAATGTTTTTTGCATGGTTCTTAACCTCCAAAAGTAATATATACATTTTACCATTAATTTTGGAAAATCCGATGTGTATTTTTTCACAATTTTCTTTCCAATTTCGATTGAATTTACCAATCAACGTTTAAATGGGTCAAAGTTTTTTTCAAAGCTTATAAAATAAAGTTAGCAAATATATATATAATTACAATACTATAAAATCGATATATTTGAGATAGTAGCAATGATAAGGGGATATTTGCTCCAGACATTGTACTTGCCATAATAATAATTATATCAGGTAATTGGATATGACTAAAATTTAAAATGATGTATCGAATTATTTCTATCTAGAAATTGCTTGTTTAAAAAGCCTCCTAAATTGCTCCCGATCTTCTGCTGTAAACGGCTTTGGTCCCTTTGTCCGCTTTCCGCCTTTTCGAGCCATTGCACTTAGGTATCGTGTTTGTAATAATTGATCAATATTTTCATTTGTATAGCGAAACCCTTTATGGTGAAGGACGATACAGCCTTTCGGTAAACCAAGCGATGCAAGTCCATAATCTTGTGTAACAATAATATCGTCTGATTCTGCTAACTTCATAATCCGATAATCGGCAGCATCCGCTCCAGAATCAACATAAATAATTTCCACTCCTGAGGGTTGTTCCGCATTTGAAAAGTGAGAAAAACTCGTAACAAGGATAACAGGAATCCCTGCTTTCCCTCCTTCCGAAATAATAATATCTTGTACCGGGCAAGCATCCGCATCCACATAAATTTTCATCTTTATCTCTCCTATAAAGAAGTTTGAATTAATTGTGATACTATTGGTAAATGACACTTTTGTCAAATCATGGAACCAGAACCATGGGGACGGTTCTGGTGGTCTCACTGACTTCAATAAAAACCATGAGAACCGTCCCTGTGGCTTTCTTTTATACACTTTCCTCATCCCAAAGGGGAATGAAAACTCGAAAAGTGGTTCCAACACCTTTTTCACTCTTCACTTCAATTCTACCTTTCATTCGTTCAACGATTTGATAGCAAACCATTAAACCCATTCCCGTTCCTTTTTCCTTTAACGAATAAAAGGCTGTTCCTAATCTCTCTATTTCCTCAGGGGACATACCAATGCCAATATCAGTGATTTCAAACACTCCGTACAATCCAACTTTCTGAACCTTAATGGTTAAAACTCCCCCAGACCGCATCGACTCAATACCGTTCTTGGCTATATTAATTAGGACTTGTTTTAATTCACTTTGATTACCTTTCACAAATACCTCTTTGTCCACATTCGCTTTCAATGAAATATTTTTCGACATGAATGCGAATGTGTTCATTAAATCTGAAACTTTGTTTGCCAAATCACTTGCATCCACCATTTCAACGTGTTCAAAGTCAGGTTTAGCTAGTGAAAGATAATCATTAATTATCTTCTCTGCCTGGTTTATTTCATCAATCATTAATTGAATGTAGGACAATTCTGTTTTACTTAAGTGCTCGTTCGTTAAGAATATTTGTAAAAAGCCTCTTACTACTGTCATTGGGTTACGAATTTCATGTGCAACAGAAGCGGCCAGCTGGCCAATCGCATTCATCTTTTCAGCCCGCTGTAGTTCTTTCTGTATTTTTGTTTTCGCAATCACCTTTTCCATTTCACCAATTGCTTCCTCAACTCGATGAATACTTCCTGGATTATCTGGAATTGAACCAAATTCTCTATATGTATCCGAAAGTCGGTCAAATAATATCGTTAATTGTGAGGTCATATGATTAAATTTTTCCCCTAACTTCGCCATATCCGCTTGGTTCGAGATGTTTAACTTCACATTAAAATCCCCTGAACTTACAGCATCGATACCTGAGATAATCTCATGGACTGGCTTAAAGACCTTTTTAAGACCCCATCTTAATATAAAGTAAACCATCATGGTAATGGTTAAAAATGAAAAAAATAAATACATAGCAGTTTTCCGTTTAAATTGATCAATCGTAGAGGCATCGACATCGACAGCAAGTACAGCAATCACCTTTCCCCCCTCATCAAAAATGGGTTGGAAAGCAGTGATCCAAACTCCATACCGATCATGATAAAGACGGCTGCTGGTTACCCTTTTTTCTTTAATCGCCTGATCAAATGCATGAAGGAATTCTTTTCCCGCATTATAAGAACTGAAGTTTTCTATCATTATAGATTGGTCATTTCTTGTAACTGCTAAAAAGGTTAGTTCATTTCCGTTGTTTTTCTTTGCTTCCATTATATATCCTTGTAAGTACACAGCGTTTTTTTCCTGTATTTGTCCAACTAAATAATTTAAATTCTTTACGGAGGGATTGTTTGGATCATGAGATTCAATCGCCTCCAGCACATCCTTTAAAGGAATTGGGAAACTCCATAAACTAGCAATTCCCATCGCCTGATCTGTCAACTTATTCGTTAATTGCTTTGATACATAAAAAAAGGTGAAACCCGCTGTTGACACAACTACCACGAATGTAATGAAAAATGAAAATAATAATATCCTGCGATAAAGAGGTAAATCATTCTGATGTTGTCTGCACATATCTAATAGTCCTTTCAGATGCTTAATAATCTGAATGTTCGACATATCAGCAAGTAAATCCTTTGTCAAAGGTTGCCATAGACAAGTTTTTTTGTGGTAATTTATAGAAGGAGAGCTCATACGACTCATCACCTCAAAATACCTACAATAAAGTAAAAATAGTTATTTTTATCCAATACTTATTTACTATTTTTAGAAAATTCCGCATAAACTTAGTTTATCCGATGGACAAACTAAGTTTATACCAGTTATACTATATTTAGGACAGGACTACTGCACCTAGAAGATTTTTAATACATAATGACTCCCCCAACGTATCTCCTGGCTTTAAACTAACAAAAAGGAGGTTTAGGTTAGACTTTTTAGAAAGCCCTTTCAAACAACCCCAACTAATAACTAATAAAGGAGATCAATACATGTTCAAAGTTATGCGTAAACCCCTCATTACTGGATTAGCTTTAGCTTTATTATTACCTGCAGGAATGTCTAGGGCAGCTGCAGAAGTAACAAGTAACCAGTCTTCTCATGCATTAACCGTACCGTCTATCGCTGAAAGATACAAAGATTCTTTCGCCATTGGTGCTGCAGTTGAACCCTATCAATTAGAAACCATTGACTCAGAAGTTTTAAAACGCCATTTTAACAGCATTGTAGCTGAAAATATCATGAAGCCGATTAATATTCAGCCAGAGGAAGGTAAGTTTAATTTTACTGAGGCGGATAAAATTGTGAAATTTGCGAAAGAAAATGGAATGGAACTCCGTTTCCACAACCTTGTCTGGCACAGTCAGGTACCAGATTGGTTCTTCCTTGATGAAAAGGGCAACCCAATGGTAGATGAGACCGATTCCAAACAGCGTGAAAAGAATAAAAAGCTTCTATTAAAACGTTTAGAAACCCATATTAAAACAATTGTTAAGCGTTATAAAAATGATATAAAGTCTTGGGATGTCGTAAATGAAGTGATTGATGATTCTCCTCAAAATGAACGAGGTCTGCGTGAATCAGCCTGGTACAAAATCACCGGCGATGAATATATTAAGGTAGCTTTTGAGACTGCTAGAAGATATGCAGCCAAAGATGCCAAGCTTTATATTAATGATTACAATACCGAAGTAGAGCCAAAAAGAACGAACTTATATAACCTTGTTAGTGATTTATTACAGCAAGGTGTTCCAATCTACGGTGTTGGTCATCAGTCTCACATCCAAATCGGCTGGCCTTCTAACGCGGACATCGAAAAATCCATTAACATGTTCGCTGATCTCGGCTTAGATAACCAAATAACTGAGCTAGATGTTAGCCTATATGGCTGGCCGCCAAGACCCGCTTTCCCTACTTATGAAGCTATTGTGGCTGAAGGTGAAAGATTGAAAGCTCAAGCAGACAGATATGATGCTTTATTCCAGTTATATGAAAAATTAGGCGATAAAATCAGCAACGTAACGTTCTGGGGCATAGCGGATAACCATACTTGGTTAGACGACCGAGCAAAGCAATACAATGATGGTGTAGGAAAAGACGCTCCATTTGTGTTTGATCCAGAATATAAAACTAAGCCTGCTTATTGGTCTATTATGGACTAAGAAAATAGGTAACTAGCCAAAACCAGCTCCTCTCTAATAAGGAGCTGGTTTACACTATTCAAATAAGTGTTATCGTTTATAATTTATCGTTTCATCAATGATAATTTTTACTGTTATATCCTTAATTAGATCTTTCTTAAAATTGTTAATTGTATTTTTATCCCACGTCTTGTTTTGATATCGATATGGTTTTTCAGTTATATTTAAAAGGTCTGCATTTATTTCATCACTTTTATTCAAAGTTTTTACAATTTGATTTTTTATTTGTTGAGATAATTCTTTTTCGATTTTATTCACACTAATATTTTCCTCATTATGAACGATTACTGCATGGGTTTTTACTTTTAATTCATAGGAAGGATTTCTCCCATTTAGCACTTTAATGGACCCTTTAGGATTCTTGATTATTACACTCACTTTTTCCTTAAATAATGAGAGTGGGACATTAGGAGCATGTTTAGAAAACCACTTTATCCCAGCAAGGTCTTGTTTATTCACCCATCCTTTGTATTTTTGCTGTGAAATCGCATATCCACCTGTAAGAGTAACAATATTCATCGGTTTTTTATTTTTTAAAAATTTCCCTTTCTTAATATCAACAGAGGGAATCATATACGAACCGACCGCTTGATAGTATTTGGAGATGAACCGATTGTATTTTTCAATAGGCATAATAAAATTTTCTCTATATAATGGTTCTGGACGATGGAGGAGTGTATATAAAGATGGAAAATTGAAGAATCCCTCTCCTAATAAAATTTCTTTTAGATCTCCGTTTGTCCCATAAAGCCAGCAGTTGTATCTGAGAGAGGGATTTTGCCCGATAAATTCGATGACTGATGGCAATTTTTTCTCCAACACACTTTGACTTAAGAGTAGGGTATTCACATGGCCATAGTAAAGCGGTAAGGCTGCATTTTGCTCTAGTTTACTGATTGCAGCCTGGATACTTTTTCCCTTGGATTGCCCAATTAAAATGGGTGCAGATTGCTGCAGTCCAGCGCCTCCCTCTTGTTTAGCAATATTGGAAAAATTTAACGCCTGAGTATTCAGGATAAACTCACCTTTGGAATAATCGAGTCCCAAAACTGTAATATAGGTTTGATTTTGAATTTCTTTAACGCCGCCTGTACAACCGGCAAGGACTAAAATCAGACAACTTATGATAGGATATAATTTTATTCTCATAAATTACTCCTTTTGACTATCTCCGTCAATTGGACTATAAGCTTGATTTCTCTTCTTTAGAAAGCGGTATGGCAGACTTAAAAAGTTTTTTAGAATATCCATTGCATGGGGTTTCGACAAATAAGAAACATAGGGCTGGCCAAAACTTTCTAAAGAAACCACTAATGTTGTGATGAGAAAGAAAGAAAGAAAAAAGCCAAACAATCCTAGAAATGCTGAAAATAATAAAACAATATAACGGAGAATCACGATATTGCCTGCCATATTTTGATTAATCAGTGTATATCCTGAGATGACGGTAATGGCGACAATCACTAACATGTTTGGTGAAGTTAATCCTGCACGTATAGCTGCGTCCCCGATAATTAAACCACCCAAAACAGTCACAGTCTGACCAACTGCTTTTGGGAGCCTTAATCCTGCCTCTTTAAATAATTCAAATAAAGTTAACATAATAAAGGCCTCTGTAGGTGCGGATAAAGGGAGACCGATTCTGGAAACTGATATCGTTGCTAAAAGGGAATAAGGAACTTGATCTGGTTGATACGTAATTAACGCAATATAAAATCCCGGTAAATAAACGGTGGCAAACACCGCAATCAGCCTTAGAATTCGAACTAAACTATTATAATAAAAACTTTCATGTGCGTCTTCGGGCGAGTAAAGAATTTGATTAAAATTTGTCGGGCCAATTAAACAAGTTGGATTTCCTTCAACTAGAACCACGAATCTTCCTTGACTTAAAGATTTGGCAGCAAAGTCTGGCCTCCCAATATAGTCCATTTGAGGTAAAATTGAAAATGTGCTGTCGTATAGAAGCTCTTCAATTTTGTAACTGCTTAGAATAACATCAATTTTTATTGATTCTAAGCGTTTTTTTACGTTTTCGAGAATGGAGGGGTTCATAATGTCATCGATATAAAGCAAGATTAATTTTGTTCCGCTTCTATCACCAATCGTGTATTCTATGCTTTTTAAGGAGGAGGTTCTTAACCTCTGCCGTATTAATGCCAAATTATCCGATATGTTTTCAACAAATCCATCTCTTGGCCCTCTTACAGATGGCTCTGTGCTTGATTCTTCCGGACTTCTCTTTGGAATGTCCGATGCAGGGATAAAAAAAAGATCGTTTAATTCATAACTAAAAATAATTAATTCTCCAGAAAACAGCTTCTGTTCTACTTCAGTTTTTACGTTTTTTCTATCTTTAGGACTGCTTACCTCAATCAGATTTCTTAATTCATCAATATTTAAGCAATCTTCTTTTTCCACTACTGTATGAATGCTGGGAAAAATGACTTCGTTTATATATTTCAAATCCACTAAATTGGAACAATATAAAAATTCCAATGTAACAGCAGATTCTTTTCCTTTATAGGTTCTTTTCTTAATGACAATATCGGAAGAGCCTTCAAACCAGCTTTTCAATTGGTCAATGCAGAAAACTTTACTTGTTGCTTGATGCATTTTCATGGCCTCTCACCTTTATTTTCATTAATAGTAACAGTAACAACATGGTGGAAATCTGAAAAATAAGGCTAATGGGAAAATAAAACTTCTTCAGGAAGTAAATAAACGAGATGGCATCCCAAGGAATACATGCTGCCACGATTAAAAAGAAATAAAGTGTAAGAAGTACCCACCTATTTTCACTTTTATTAGAAAAAACTCTTCCGGCTAAAAATAGTGATAAACTGATTCGGATATAGGCACCGGAAAGCCATTGGAAAATAGAAAGAAAATCAAGGCGGGTTATATGTTGGCCAAGTGTTAGCAATTTCCATTCCTCGTAAGCGGGATTCCTTAATTTTCCCGCTTCTACTGAACCAAATTCGGCTATACCTGCAGCTAAAGGGCCAAAGGAAATTCCAACGAGAAATAATCCAACCAAAATGAGCCATTTTAGCTTTAGTTTGCCTGTAAGATTTTTGGTTAAAAACAGAATAAAGAAAACTTCAAATAAGCTAGCACAGGCATATCCTATACCTTGAAAGAATCCTTTATAGCCATCCTCAAATAAAGGAAATAATTGCTCATAATTTTTATTTGGCGTATTTCCCAATCCCACTAAAAATCCAAAAAAAAGCACAAAGGGCAGTACGAGAAAGGCCATAGTAGCAATCGTCCGCAGCCCTTTAACTGATGCATAATAGCAAACAAACGAGAACAGAATAACAACCACATAATTTGGGAAATCAAGTGTATAGTTGTCTTTAGCCCAATAAACCGTAAATTTAAGCGTAATAAAGGCAGTTATTAAAAAGTAACAGCAAAAAATAGCGGAAAAAGTAACAAAAATCCATTGGCTAAAAGAATTCTTAAGGAAGGAAATCAAATCATGATGGTTCAGTTTTTTATAAATATAAAAAACTAGAAGAATCCAAATCGTCACTGGAATGACACTGAAGACAACACTTAACCAAGAATCTCTTTTAGCAATAGCTAATAAAACGGAAAGGTCTAGAACATGTACCACGAAACCTGTTGAAAGGATCAGTAATATATAAATATGAACAGCATGAATAGGCTTTTGGCTCATCAAATCCACCTATCGTAATTTTTTATTAGTTTAACCACTCATATAAAGGTTATGTACTTATTTCCATTTTTGGACAGTATACTAAATCCCTTATAAACCTCTTACAAAAAAGACTAAGCGGCCTTAGCCCCTAGGAATACAGAGATAAAGCCGCTTAGTGTCGTTTATTTATTTTATCTGACTAACTTGACCGGGGTCACTTAAAATTCACAAATCATTATTACCCTTTAACAGACCCTGCCGCAATCCCTTCTACAATGCGGTCACTTAAAATAAAGTACGCAATCAATACTGGGATAATACTAATCATCAGCGTTGCACCAATCGCACCCCAGTCAGTCAAGTACTGTCCTACGAAGTTGTTTACCCCAACCGTAATCGTTTTCCATTTGTCGGAACTAAGGAACGTATTAACAAATACGAATTCGTTCCAGTTATAGATCATGTTGATAATGACAGTAGTTGAAAGGACAGGTACTGTCATTGGCAGGGTAATTTGGAAGAAAATCCGATGAATGGAGCAGCCATCCACAACCGCCGCTTCTTCAATCTCCCTTGGGATTGTTCTGTAAAATCCTGATAGAATCATGATCGTAATTGGCAAGTTAAATGCTACATACGATAGGATAACGGACATTGGATTATCAATCATATTGGCCGTTTTAAAGAAATTAAATAATGGAATTAAGGTTGAATGAAGCGGAATCATATATCCGGCCATAAACAAACCTAGAACTAATCCACTTAATTTCCATTCCATTCTTGTGATTGCGAAGGTTACAAAGCTCGCAAGAATAACAGTAAGGACAACCGCTGCAACCGTGTACAGAACACTGTTAAAGAAGTAAACATCGATGTGACCCGCTGTCCAAGCCTTTGCATAGTTGCCCCATTGTGGGGCTTGTGGAAGCGCAAACGGTGACATCCCAAAAACCTCTTGATTGGTCTTTAAGGAAAACAGGAATAGCCATACCAGCGGATAAACCTGAATAATCGCAATGACTGCCAGGACAAAGTACAAGATTCCGTATCCAAATTTGTTTCCTAGTGATTTACTGGTTTTATAAGAAGCTGATAGGGTCGTTTTTTGTATTTCAACTGCAACCTTACTCATCCTTTTCACTCCCCTTTTTAATAGTCAACATCTTTTGTATTAAGTAATTTTTGAATTAGCCATGTTGCCACAAGACAAATGATTAATAAGCCGAAACCAATCGCACTACCGTAACCGAAGTTATATTTACTGAATGCTTCGGTATACATATAAGATGCCATAACCTCACTCGCACCGTTTGGTCCGCCGCCGGTTAAGACGAAAATCAAGTCAAAGTATTTTAATGAACCGACAATGGCTAGGATGACCATGACTTTTATAACGCCTGCAATAAGAGGAACCTTAATTTTATAAGCAATTTGAATTGGTGTCGCTCCATCTATTTTCGCTGCTTCGATCAGTTCTTCAGGAACATTTTTTAACGCTGCATAGAAAATAATGATGTAGAAACCTGCATATTGCCAAACGATTGGAAAGAAAAGCGCAAATAATACTATTTTAGAATCCGCTAGCCAAAGCGGAGGATTTTCAACGCCAACCAACACTAGCAATCTGTTAAGCATACCCTTCGTTGGGTCAAAAATCTTCGCCCAAAGCTGTCCGATCGCTACTGAAGATAATAACATCGGGATTAAGTAGATTTTTCTTAAAAAGTTAGCACCTTTGATTTTACTTGCTAAAATCAAGGATAAAATTAAATAACCAACCAAGCTTAAAGTTGAAAAAAGACCGAGTAAAAGGGAATGCCATGCACTTTGCCAAAACTTTGTGTCCTTTGTTAATTCAATGTAATTTTCTAAACCGATGAACTTCATCTTGCCGATGCCGTTCCAGTCCATCAAACCATAATATCCAGTTAAGACTATTGGGATATAGATTAATAAGAGAATAAGAATTAAGGCAGGAAGTACATAAAGGCTGATTACCCATTTATTTGACATTACACTTCTCATATGAATACTCCTTTCTTATTTGAAAGGCTGTGTTAAA
>NZ_JBALSN010000151.1:21257-21672 GCF_036966985.1 Neobacillus drentensis
GAGTGCCAAAATCAACATCAATCTTTAACACAGCCAGTTGAAAAGAAGTTAAAATGATAGAGGGCATAACCTGTATGCCCCCTACATTTAGATTTATTAGGCC
Organism: Neobacillus drentensis; assembly: GCF_036966985.1. Lineage (GTDB taxonomy): Bacteria > Bacillota > Bacilli > Bacillales > Cytobacillaceae > Neobacillus > Neobacillus drentensis_E. The sequence goes on from NZ_JBALSN010000151.1 coordinate 21,361, forward strand.
AATTTTTACTTTTTCTCTTTAGCAAGTTCATCCGCATGTTGTTTAACAAACTCATTCGGTGTCACTTGTTTTCCAAATAGAGCCGTTACTAAATCATGGTGTAATTCCGATACAGCTGGGCTGGATTGAGTATCGAAGTAGGTTGTTACGTTAGATGCTTCACCCAAATCCTTTAAGATTTCAATGTACATTGGAGCAAGATCAAGCTTAGATGTGTCTACTTTCGTTGCAGGGATAACGCCCGCATCAGTTACAGATTTTTCTCCCCATCTCTTCACAAGATAGCCAACAAAATCTTTTGCTTCCTTTTGA
>NZ_JBALSN010000152.1:0-15832 GCF_036966985.1 Neobacillus drentensis
TTCTCACCTCCTTTATAAGAAATCTCATCTAAATTATGATAATTCTTTAGCAATGGCTCGTCCAGCTTGCCTTCCTGTAAACAAACAGCCGCCGACAAACGTTCCTTCCAATGAGCGGTAACCATGGATGCCGCCTCCGCCAAATCCTGAAACTTCTCCAGCTGCGTATAGACCTGGCACAGGTTTTCCAGTTGCATCAAGGACTCTGCCCGATAAATCGGTCTGGAGACCGCCTAGCGTTTTTCGACTGACAATGTTTAATCGTACTGCGATTAAGGGACCCTTTTTGGGATCAAGAATTCGATGCGGGGGTGCCACTCTTATCAGTTTGTCCCCAAGATAATTTCTTGCTCCGCGCATAGCTGTAATTTGAAGATCTTTTGTAAATTTATTTTCAATCTCTCGGTCTCTCGCAAGGATCTGTCGCTCAATCTCTTCCAGAGATAACAAGTGATCACCAGAAAGTGTATTCATACCGGCTACAAGTTCAGACAAGGTATTCGCAATCACAAAATCTTCGCCCTTATCCATGAATGCCTTAACCGGGGCAGTAGGACCGGGCAGGACTCGGGCTAACACTTTTTTGATACTTTTTCCGGTTAAATCAGGATTTTGCTCTGAACCAGATAAGGCAAACTCTTTTTCAATAATTTTCTGAGTTAAAATGAACCAGGAGTAGTCGTAGCCTGTTTTCATAATGGCTTCCAGCGTCCCCAACGTATCAAAACCAGGAAAGTTCGGAGCAGGAAAGCGCTTCCCATTAGCATCANNGGCAGGATTCGGATGCCATGGTTAGGCCAAACAGGGTCCCAGTTTTTTATTCCTTCGGTATAATGCCACATTCGGTCACGATTGACGATTCGTCCGCCTGCTTTTTCTGTTATCCCTAGCATTCTTCCGTCGACATGTTTTGGGACCCCAGAAATCATATTTTGAGGAGCCTTACCAAGTCGTTCCGGCCAATTTTTTCGAATGAGTTCATGGTTTCCACCAATGCCTCCGCTTGTCACCGCAACAGCCGATGAATGAAACTCAAATTCCCCAATTACCTCTCGTGAACTGGCCTCCCCGCGAGCTGAATTACTTGGAACTAGGATGTCTCCCCTGACACCGGTAATGATACCATTTTCTTTCAATAATTCATTCACACGATTGCGGGGGCGATAATCGACAAGTCCGTTCTTCATTGCTTGTCTGACTCGATCCTCAAATGGCTTAACGAGACCTGGGCCAGTTCCCCAGACAATGTGGAAACGTGGGACTGAATTGCCATGGCCTTCAGCTGTGTAGCCACCTCGCTCTGCCCAGCCGACAACCGGGAAAAAACGAACCCCCATTCCTGTCAGCCATTCTCTCTTTTCGCTGGCGGCAAAATCAACATATGCTTCGGACCACTTTTTCCCCCAATAATCCTCATCCTCCTCTCTGTCAAACCCTGCTGCCCCTAACCAGTCCTGCCAAGCAAGTTCCCTGGAGTCCTTGATCCCCATTCTTCTTTGTTCGGGAGAATTAATAAGGAATAAACCTCCAAATGACCACCAAGCCTGACCGCCGAGAGAAGCTTCTGGTTCTTGATCTAAAAGCAGTACTTTTTTTCCTGCATCCGCAAGTTCAGCCGTTGCAACCAAACCCGCTAGTCCTGCACCCACCACAATCACGTCAAATTTCAAATAAATCCCCCCGGATATTTTATAAGGTCAAGTTCATGACTTGTGAAATTTTCTGAAAAGTAAATATACTCCAGTATATCATACCTAACATCGGAATTTTGATGTAATAAATAGGATTCAGAAGAGGATTATAAAAAATTTGAAATTTAAAATTATTCTATCATTTCAATCTTTTTTTGATTGTGCAAATCGTATATCCTATAAATTGAAAGAGAATTTGTACTAGGATCATAAATTAGGAATCTCGAGAAAAGAAGGGTGGAAGAGTGATGACAACAACCTTTACGCATAAGCAACAGGCGGTAAATAGTTTTAATGCAGTCTGGGATCTCCTTGATTTGAATGTGAGGACGAACGAAGAGACAGAGAAAATGATCCATCTAGCCCATACATCTTTTTATCATTGGACCCAGGTTGAGGGACATACAGCAAAGAACCTATCCATCGGTTATTGGCAGCTATCAAGAGTGTATGCGACAGCAGGGCTTGGAGAGAGGTCAATGTATTATGCGGAACGTTGTCTATCTATCAGCCTAGAAAACGAAATCGATCCCTTTTATATTGGTTATGCCTATGAAGCATTAAGTCGAGCAAATGCTTTGTTAGGTCATAATGATAGATCAATAGAACAAGCTGAAAAAGCAATGGAATATGCAAAAGAGGTAGTTGATGAAGGTTCAAAGGAAATGCTGATTAAAGATTTGGAAGAGATTAAAAACAAAAGAAATTAAATTGACTAAAAAAGAGAAGCAGGAGTGAATATACCCAACTGACTTCTCTTCTTATTTCTACAGATTTGTATCAAATTCCTGAATCACCCTTTTTCTTTCATCGGACCTTTCACTATAACTCCCGCCTGTGAATTTTGAAATCGTATTTCTCCAAAAAGCTTGTGCAGGGTAGTTTTTTTCAATTTGTGTGATTTGCCATTTACCAGGAAAAATAGTGAATAGCTGTTTTGCTGCTATTTTTCCAAATCCTCTCCCAGCATATTTTTGGATGATAAAGAATTCCAGTATTGAGTTTGGCTCTTCTTCAATACCACTTTCAACTAAGGCAAATCCAATCAGTTCATCATCCTGTTTAATAAAAAATGGATGATGGTTGGGACTTATCCAAAATTCAGTTAAATCATATGGCCTATATAGCCCATTATCTTCTAAAGTTATCTCAGGCAAAAACTTAGTAAATTCATAGATGTAAAATTGCATGAGATTATGTAAAATGTTCTCATCTTCCTTCAGCACTTTAACTAGGTTGATCATTGTTATCCTCCAAACTTGTTAATTTCTCCTAAAGAAAGTTTGACAAAGTGCTATCATTTTCCTTTATTTAAACTATTTTTTGAAATATTTGATGTGAAAAAATTTCTATTTTTCATAAAAGATGGAAAAGATTAGGATAGTAGGAAGCAAGCTGAAATTAGAAGAGGAGATTTCATGGTATTTACCTTTTATTTTGTCTTAAGTTGGATGATGATGGGATTACTTATCTTTAATCGTCAGAAGAACCGAGGGACGAGAAAGGAGATTTTATTTCTTGTCCTGCTAACCTGTCTCATTAACACTCACACATATTTAGGTTTATTTGAAACATTTAAATGGATGAAAACCACAACCACTCCGAAATTATATTTGGCATTTCTTCTATTTCGAAGTGTCTTCAGCCCATTATTTGTTTCCTATCTCATTATGTACATAAATAATAGTACTTTAAGAAAACAGTTTTTACTCCTTTTACTGTACTGTCTAATAATCCTCGGGATTGATAAAGTAAATTTAAGCAGTGAGTTATATACCTTTAAGAAGTGGAATCATTTTTTTACCGTTATTTATTATCTGCTTTATTTGTTTTTTGCCATGTATGCATTTAATTGGTTTAAAGGACTGCAAGAGCAGGAGGTGAAATGCGAGGATGATGTTGGTAGAACATAAATTTGGTCAGAATGATTATTTTGTTATTTGTGCGGTTTTAGTATCCTGGGGAATTTTTTTCTTTTTGCCAAAAGTGTTTTCAAAGCAATTAACCATTCTCATCTTCCTTTATAGCCTAACAGCTGCAGGTCTTTTCGATAATTCGATTGGAGCTGAACCGCTTGACTTTTATGATATTATGGATGGTCCTGCATACACGGTTATGGATATAGTGGTTTACTTCCTCTATCCGCCATATTCTTATCTCTTTCTATACCTTTATAAAAAATATCAAATAAAGGATCGCTACTTAGTGTTTTTTATTTTAAGTTTTACGTCGGCCGCTATTGGGGTAGAGTGGATTTACCATAGCATGGGTGTTTTTCATTATAAAAACGGAAACAGTATCATATACTCTGTTTGTACTTATCTATTCATTCAATCTTTATTAATCCTGTTTTACCGTTTCTTACGGACAAATCAAGCGGAGACTTAACAAAAACCAGATGAATTCTGGTTTTTGTTAGTTTAGAGGATTTTTCTCAAGAAAACTCTTAAGTTCCTTCAAATTTTTTGATTGATGAATCACTCCATTATTATCAAAAAGAATATAGGCAGATTGATGTTCTATTGGCAACTTCGGATAAATCTTCTCAACCATTTCAAGTGTTGGTAAGCTTAAAATATTGGTGGCGGCTTTACGTACCTTTTGATCATCTTCAATAGGTGTTTGTCCTTCCTGCACCCCGATGACTAGCAGCGAATAGGACTGGTCAGTTTCTGCTAATAAATTTGGATAGGGGAAAGTGCCGTCTTTTGTCATCTCGACGGTTTGCTGCGGCCGTTCACTAGTAGACTTAACTTCACTTGCCTTATTTGGTTCACTGCTCTGACATGCAGATAATAGAAGGATTCCTGCGATAATTGGACAAATCATTTTTATCATTAGCTTTCTTCCTTTGGTGTGTTTATGTTCTCCTTAACAACATAGCATACGCACGAAACCAATGGACGAGATGAATGTGGAGATATCTTGAAAAGCGAAGAGAAAGATGTCGCAAAATCTACCCTTGAACAATAGAGCCATAATCGATACATTAGAAGGGAAGAATGAAAAAGTAGGTGGCATCCTTGGAAAAACGATATTTTACAATTGGTATGGCAGGGCATATCGACCACGGGAAAACGTCCTTAACCAAAGCGTTAACCAATGTAGATACAGATAGATTAAAAGAAGAAAAGGAACGTCAAATTTCCATTGAGCTCGGTTTTGCACCATTATACGAAGATCATGAAATCCAAATTTCAGTGATTGATGTGCCAGGACACGAACGGTTTATCCGGCAAATGATCGCAGGCGTTGCTGGGATTGATTTGGTCGTGCTCGTCGTTGCAGCAGACGAAGGTGTGATGCCGCAAACGAGAGAGCACTTAGACATCTTGAAATTCTTAGGGGTAAAAAATGGTTTGGTGGCCATATCAAAAATTGATCGAGTCGATGAAGAATTTATCGAACTTGTAAAAGATGATATTTTAGCGGAGCTTTCTGGAACAGTATTTGAGGGCGCACCGTTTGTTTTGATAGACAGTCTTTCTAAAAAAGGCATCGATGAGATCAAAGCATTAATCATTAGAACGTTAAAGGAACAAGAAATGCGAGATGCGAAAGGGGCATTCCGTCTCCCGATTGACCAGGTATTTACAGTAAAGGGCCAAGGTACTGTTGTCCGAGGAACGGTGTATGAAGGAACAGTAGAAGAGGGACAAACCCTAAAAATTATGCCCAAAGGGCTGGAAGTCAGAGCACGGCAGATTCAAGTCCACCATTCACCAGCTGAAAGGGCATTCGCAGGACAACGAACGGCAATTAATCTCTCAGGTATCTCCAAGGAAGATGTTGAGAGGGGAGATGTGCTTGTCTCCTCAGAACATTTCCTTGTCACGAAGACACTGGATGTTGCGATTCGTGTCGTTGAAGACCTTGAGCATATGGTCAAACAGCGAATGCCAATTAAGCTTCATATTGGAACCGCGGAGGTAATGGGAAGGATTGTCTTTTTTGATCGTAATGAAATCAAGGAAGAAAATGGCGAAATCCTTTGTCAGCTGAGACTCGAGGAGGAAATTTTAACAAAACGCGGGGATCGCTTTATTTTACGTCGTCCGAGTCCGCAAGAAACGATTGGCGGGGGCTGGGTGATTGATCCACGTGGTGACAAATATCGATTTGGCAATCAGACCATTGAAGAATTGGAAAAGAAAAAGGTTGGTTCACCAAAAGAGCGGATCACTGCTGCTTTAATGGAAGCAAAGTGCCTGCCGCTGGATGAGTTAATCAAACGCACTTCTTTAGACGAAGTCACAATAACTGAAAAATTAACTGAAGAAGAATTTGTTTTATTTGACGGGAAAGAATATACGGTCCAATTGCTGATCAATTCCATTGAGGAAGATATTTTTGATAGATTACAGGATTTTCACCTTCTTCATTCGATGAAAATAGGGATAAACAAAGCTGAGCTATTACAAACCCTTCAAAAAAAAGTTCCAAAGCATTTATTGGATTTTGTTGTGGAGAATGGAATTGCCAAACATAACTTTAACAGAAGAGGGCAGTTTGTTTCATTAGCCAGTTTTGTCCCACATGTGCCCAAAAATTGGGCAAAGCGGACTGAAAATCTAATTGCAGAATTAAAAAAGGATGGATTAAAAGTTCGTTCCTTAAAAGAGTATTTTGCTGATGCCGGAATACCTGCCACACTGGAGGCAGATTTAAGACGCTTTTTAGAAGAGGAAGGATTACTTGTCCAGCTGGATGCCCAGTTTGCATATCATGGAGATGTGTTTCAACAAGCAGTGGCTAAATTGCGCAGTCAAACAGGAGCAGAATTTGATGTCGGAGCGGCGAAAGATGTTCTTGAACTTTCACGGAAATATATGATCCCATTTTTAGAAAAATTAGATTCAATGGGTCTGACCCAACGTGTGGAAAACAAGAGAATTTGGAAAAAGTAACAAAATAGCCCCATTCCGAACTGGAATGGAGGCTTTTCGTCATTATGATAAAAACTCTGCTGGGTTAAGACCAAGCTCACGGCAGATATCGCTAACCATTTGCTTTTCATTGTTGTCAAAATTTCCATCAGCATAGCCAATGGCGATGCAATACCGGGCGACAAGACGAGCAATTTCAGGCTTGGTTCTTATTTTTCCAAGAGCACGGAAGGCCTCCGCGCGACCCATCATCCGGTCATTTTCTATTCTAGAAACAAACATGTTGAATTTTTGAATAACCTTCGTTGTATCAAAAACTCGTAATTCCTCACTTTGATGGACGAACTCAATCATTTTCTGGCGTTCAGAAGCATCCAAGTACCCATCTGCCATGGCCACTAAAGCACAGGCAGCAACCACTGCCTCAAGGACATCCTGACTTTTGTAGCGATTAAAGAGTTCCTGTGCTTTTCTCTTTGAATTGTTTGCCCATTCAGCGTAATCGGTTTGCGAAGGGGACCAGGAATTGCCGCAGCTATTACATGAAAATTTCAATTGGTTTTTCCCAATGAATCCGCCAAGTAAGCCGACAGGACCAAGGATGAGTCCGCCAATGGCAGCTTTACCCAGACCGAATCCTTTTTTTCCAGTCCTCACATTTGACGAGTGGCAGCGCGGACAAATGATTTCATCTCCACCATATGTCTGGTGTGAATTGACCGTCGCAGGATACGACTGTGTAGGAAATCCGTAGGCAGGCTGTTGATTGGATGATTCAGGCTGAAGATGTGTACGCTGCTGATTAGGATTTGAATAATTTTGTTGGTATGGATTACTCTGCTGGAACGGATTAGGGCTTGATTGACTTTGCTGGTATGAATTAGGACTTTGTTGGTAGCTTGGTGGTGTTGGCACACTCGAAGGTGGATCATCAACTGCAATCCCAAAGTTCCGGCAAAGTGCTGCAAGGCCTCCTTGGAAACCGCTGGCTATCGCATTAAACTTCCATTCTCCATTGTGCCGGTACAATTCAGCGGCGACAATCGCTGTTTCTACCGTAAAGTCTCTGCCTAAGTTAAATCTTAATAATTCCTCATGCGTTTGCTCATTAAAAATACGCACATAAGAGTCTGATATTTGTCCAAAATTTTGCCCTTTCATTTGAGCATCATGGATGGTAATGGTGAAGGCAACCCGATGAATGTGGGAAGGTACCCTAGCTAAATCAATCCTGATTTGCTCATCATCTTGTGCTCCTGCACCGGTACGATTGTCACCACTGTAGATGATTGATCCGTTTCCGCCATTAGGATTATTATAAAACACAAAATCCTGATCACTGTTCACTTTACCAGATTCACCTAATAAGAAGGCAGATGCATCTAGATCAAAGTTTGAACCCTGCTGATTAATATTCCATCCTAACCCGACCACGACATTTTGCAGGCCAGGGTGAGATTTGGTTAAATCTACTTTTTGTCCCTTGCTAAGTGTAACACCCACTTTATTTCACTCCTCAACGATTATGTTCCTATGTACATTATAATGTATTTTTAAAAAAGGGAAAAATTTCTAGATGTTCCATGTTCCTTTACTAGTTATATGTACGAAATAATGATGAAAAAGTTTCAAAATAAAATGAAAGGGACTAATTTGCCCTTTTTCTTTAAAAAAGAACGCCGATCCATTGGACCAGCGTAGTTGAATCAGTCGATAAATTTGGAGTCATTTTTATTTTTTATAAATGGCCACCAGTTGGCTTCTCCAAATGTTTTCACCATTACAGGGACAAACAATGGAAGGACCACTAGGGAGTACAAGGCTAATCCGATTAATAGAATCGTAGCAATTTCCAGCAAGGATAAAACTCCTGATGGCATCATCGCAGCAAAAGTACCTCCTAAGATAATCGCTGCTGAAATTATAACGGTTCCCATCTTTTTCATAGACAGTAGAATGGCTTTTTCAACTGGCATGTTTCGATATTCGTTGAAGCGATCCATTAAGAAAATACTGTAATCGATTCCTAAGGCTACTAATATAACAAAGGCAAAGAAAGGCACAGCCCAACTTATTCCAGAGTAACCTAATAAATTAACAAAGATTTTTTCTGAAATGGCCATCGAAGTATAGTAGGTTAAGACGAGTGAGCCAATCAGATAGAGCGGCATAATGAGTGAACGGAGCAGGATTATTAAGATAATACTAATCCCAACAAGCATTAGCACTACGGTTCTTGAATAATCCGCTTTTGAAATAGAATCAAGGTCGTTATGCATACTTGATACACCGCCGACTGCCACTTTAGCATTTTCGAGTTTGGTGTCCTTAATAACGCGTTTGACTGCTTGCTTTATTTCTGGAACGCGGTCAATCGCATCATTCGAATATGGATTTTTACTGAAGATCACATCAATCGTCATTACTTTTCGATCTTTTGACAAGTAAGCATCGAGTGCTTGCTCAAAGTCTTTACTGTCTAGCACGTCCTGAGGAATATAAAATCCATTTTGTTTCTGATTGGATACTTCAGATAAGTAATCTTGGGCAGAATCCAGTCCATCTGACACTTTATTTAAACCATCCGCACTTTGGGTTAAGCCATCTGAAAGTTGTGTAATCTGACTGCCCATATCTTGGAAACCTGTTAGGAGCTGTTTTTGCCCGTCATTAATTCCGGAGAGTCCACCGGTAAATTGGGGAAGTCCTGCAATGACTTTTCCTTGTCCGTCAGCCATTTTATCGAGTCCAGTTTCAAGATCGGAAATCCCTTTTAACAGGCCTTCCATTCCGTTAATCAGGGCTTCTTGGCCAGCTGTCATTTCTGTGAATTTACTGTTCGCAAACTCTATACCTTCTTGTGCACCCTTAAGTCCAGCATTAAATTGCTGCAACCCGCCAGCTAATTCTTTTGTTGCGGTTTGCGAGCCCTGAACAGTCATTTTAATAGCTTGATAGTTTTGATTTTGACGGATATCACTGTATTGTTGTTCTAGATTTGAAAAATATTGATTTGTCGCCGTTAGAGTTTTGTTCAAGGTACCTAATTCTGATGCGACCTTTTCATATTGCCCATGGATAGTGGCTAATCCTGTACTTGCCTTTTTATAGCCAGCGAGCAATTGTTTGCTTCCGGCTAAAACCTCTTCGGATTTTTCCTTAACCTGGGTTAAACCATCTTTTATCTGGGCAGAGCCGGCGGAACCAGATCTAATTCCTTTCTCAATAACTGTCAGCCCGCCTTGGATGTCGCCCATCCCTGTTTTTAGTTTATTGGTTCCGTTTATTAACTCGCTGATTCCGTCAGTGGCTTCCTTCATTTTCGGCTTATTGGCTGCCATCTGGCTGCCTGCTTGCTCGAGGCCATCGCTGATTTTTTTAATTCCATCATTGCCTTGACCGAGGCCTTTCCCGAGACTTGCCACTTGTTTGGATAAATATAAATCATCAATTGTTTCCCCGGTTGGACGGGTCACGGACCGCACGGAATTCACATCATTGATACGTGCGAGCTCTTGACTTATTTTTTCAGTTATAGCCATATATTCGGAAGTATTCATTTGATCATCGTTTTTAATGACTATTTGGGTGGGCATAGACTCGCCTGGTCCAAATGAATCAGAAATAATATTAAAACCCTTTATCGATGGAAAATCATCACTGATTTCTTCAAGTGAATTAAACGATAATTGGTCCTTATAGGTGAATAAGAAGGGGATAGAGATGACCCCGACAATAATAAAAGCAATCAGTGGGCGGGCGAGTGCAAACCTGCCGGCAAATCCCCAAAATTTACTTTCACTGTGTTCCAGTTTTCCCTTGGATGGCCAAAATAATTTTTTGCCAAGCACAGCCATGAAGAAGGGGACAATTGTGACAAGTGCAATTAATAGAATGGCGACACCTACGGCAACCGCCGCTGCTGATTGATAGAGCTTAAAGGTCGAAAATCCAATCGAAGCAAACCCAATCATAACTGCAACCCCGCTAAAGAAAACCGTTTTTCCGGCGGTACGGTAGGTTTCCACAATCGATTCTGTTACACTATCATTCTTTGCCATTTCTTCTTTAAAGCGGCTAAGTAGTAAAATACAATAGTCTGTTCCAATACCAAAGAGGACAGCAACTAAGAAAATCTGTGTAAAGGTTGAGAGTGGAAAGTTAACTTTATCCACTAATAAAGAAACAATCGACTGAGCCGTAAGATAACTGAACCCAACCGTAACCAATGGAATAATTGGTGCTATTGCTGATCGAAACACGAGTAAAAGCACAATCAGAATAAATCCTACAGTAATTCCTTCTGTTTTTTTCAATCCTTCTTGCGAGTTGGTAACAAGGTCATCGCTGATTACCCAATTACCTGTATAGTAATGATCCAGTTTTACATTATCAATTTCTTGGTATAATTCATCTACAATGTCTTTGGCTTCTCGGCCATTCACATCTACTTTTACGGATGCAAGAATAGTTTTCCCATCCTCAGAAACCAGTTGATCTTTTAGTTCAGCTTGCTTAAAGTGGGTTAAAATTTCTGAAATCCCCAGCTTTTTCTTGTTTTTCTCAAGCTGATTCACGGCTTTTTCCGCACTTTCAAAATCGGCCTTGGTTAACTTTTTATCACTATGGAAAACCAATGCGGTTTGAAGATTACTGCCACTGTTTTCACTAGATTGAACATCTTTGAGGATTTTTTCGGCGATAGTTGAGGAGTATCCTTCCGGTACAGTAATTTGCCCTTTCTCTCTAACCAGTGCCTCCATATTTGGTGCCACCATAAATAGGGCGGTGATAACGAGGATCCACGCGAGTAAAATAAACCATTTTCCTTTTATGATCGCTCTCACTGTTTATTCCCCCAGTTCTTCCTTTTTCTTGTTGACTAAAATTTGTGCCAATTTTTCATACGTACTTATAAAAGTAGTAATTTCCGATTCTTCAAATTGGGTAATGATGGATTCCACAAGCTGTTGAACTTTTTCTTGGCAATCCTCGTAAAGGGTGTAACCTTCCTTTGTTAGGGTTAAGTAAACCACTCTGCGGTCGTTTTCATCACGAGTTCTTTGTATTAGTCCTCGATCGACCATTCGATTAATGATGGCGGTGATGGCGCTTTTATTGACTTCGAAAGCATCGGCTAGCTCCGTAGAAGTGCATTCCTTTGCTTGATGAATATATCTCAATATGTAATGCTGGTCGTTTGTGAGTTCGTCGCCAATTTGCCCCTTGATTAAATATTCCGCTTTTTTGTGGACTTGAAAGGATACGGACACATACCGGTTGATTAACTCTTGGATGACATTTTTATCCATGACTGTTTTCACCTCGTTATTTATAAAAATAGTTAAATTGTTTAACTATTCACTTGTTAAACTATATAATAATCAACTAATTTCTGTCAATCGAAATAAACTTTGTTTAAATCTGTGATTCCTCGTAAATCTAAAGAACTTTTAAGGAAAAGTTAAGGAATAAACATAATACTGGATGTAAGTTAGAAATTTTCGCATCCTGGGCGGAATTCAGGAACGCAAAAAGGAGTAAGTAAAGATGAAAAAATGGATAGTAATTGCAGGTAGCGTCCTAGTTATTGGATTTGTCGGATATCAATGGAAACCATTATCGCTAAGTCCAAAAACCGTGTCCGCGCAAGTTAGAACGGCAGTGGTTCAAAAAGGTACGTTAAACGTCAATATCAGTGGTTCGGGAACCGTTCAAGCGGTAACCAGCGAAGATATTAAATCAAAGTTTGATAATAGTGAAATAGACGAGGTGTTAGTAGCGGTTGGGGAGAAAGTAAAGAAAGGTGATGAATTAATTACCTTTTCAGATGGAAGTGACCCTGTAACAGCATCAGCTACAGGAGTTATTACGAGCCTTGCAGTTTCAGCAGGCGAGCGTGTTACGAATGGACAAGTGGTTGCGCATGTAACCAATTACAACGAATTACAAACCGTGGTCCAAATTGATGAGCTTGATATTTCCAAAATAAAAAAGAAACAGGCCGTTAACTTAACAATTAATGCGTTTCCTGATCAAACATTTACTGGCAAAGTTTCAGCTATTTCTGAAGAAGGAACATCCTCAAGCGGAGTTTCCACTTTCGCTGTTACCATTCATATTGACAAACCAGATCAACTTAAAGTCGGAATGAGTGCGGAAGCACGGATTTTAACGGTAAGTAAGGAAGGTGCTCTTTATGTTCCGCTTGATGCTGTATATACATCAAATAAGGAGAAATATGTCATCATCAATTCAAAAAGCACTGATAAGAACACCTCTGAAAATAAGAAAAAAACCATTCAAACCGGCTTAGCAAATGAAGATTATGTGGAAATAACAAAAGGTTTGTCAGAAGGTGAAACGATTAAGTTACCGCAATTAGCAAAAGCTAGCTCTTCTAAAACTTCAACTACAAATACTCAAAATAGTGTTTTTGGTGGTTTGGGCAACGCGGGAGGAATGAACCGTAACTTTGGAGGAAGGGGTGGTAATTAAGTGGGGGGGAATTTCACTTCTTAATGTCCACTGTTATAAGTGAAAGGTAAACAGCAATCATGTGGTATGTTCGGATTGCATCGTTTGCTATAATTATTTTTATATGATGCTTAGGAGAGAAAGAGAATGCGCTTATTAGTTGTAGAAGATAATCTTCCTTTATTAGAATCAATCGTTCAGCTTTTATCCGATGAGTTTGAAGTTGATCAAGCTTCGAATGGCGAGGATGCATTGTTTTTGGCGATGCAGAATATTCATGATGTGATTGTATTGGATGTAATGATCCCTGAGATTGATGGGTTTGAAGTGTTACGAACTATTAGGAAGGAAGGCTTAAAAATACCAGTCCTTTTCCTTACTGCAAGAGATTCGCTCGAAGATCGTGTTCAGGGACTTGATAGCGGCGGAGATGATTATTTGGTTAAGCCATTCCAAGCTGCTGAATTAAAGGCGAGAATCCGTGCCTTGTTAAGAAGAAGCGGCAGCTTAACAACCAATCAAACGATTCAGTATCGCGGGATTGAATTGTTAGGGAAGGAAAGAGACATTGTTGTCGATGGCAAACAGATCAAACTGACTGCAAAGCAATACGAGCTATTAGAATATTTGATTCAAAATAAAGGGGCCATTCTTACAAAAGAACAAATCTATGACAGGGTTTGGGGATTCGACTCAGATACAACCATCGCAATTGTGGAGGTATTCATGCACCATCTCCGTAAAAAATTAGAACCATCAGGCTATCATACTGATATTAAAACGATTCGCGGCGTTGGCTATATGTTGAACGAAGAATAGGAGCTCACATGTTTCGGCAAACACTTATTAAATTAACCTTTCTAAATTCATTGGTATTTATCGTTCTTATTAGTATACTAGGGACCGTCATTTATTTTTACACAGATAATAAATTATATAAAGATGTCAACCAATCCCTGCTCGAATCAATAGAACATTTGCAGCAGCAGCCGGATGGACCAGGAGAAATTCGAGAAGGAAATGGGGGGAATGGCGGGCAATTTCCAAAATTTATTAGGAGGGACCCACGGATATTAACCCTAATCTGGGATGAGGACAATCAGTTGTTGTTGGAACAAAACCGAGATGCGGACATTTTTGAAGGTAATGAGAAATTGATCCAGCCAACAGAATTAAATACTCTAAAGGATGTGGATGTTGAAGATTTTTCCTTTAGGTATATTGCCTTTAAGGTGGAACATCCCCAATTAGGAAAAATAACCGTTCAATTTATTCGCAATGTGAACTCTGAACAAGAATTATTGGACAGACTTTTGTTGATTATGTTAATTGGTATGGGTGTTGGAATCATGTGTGCTGTTGCGTCAGGATATTTTTTAGCGGGAAAGGCATTAGTACCGATTAAAAAAGCTTGGCAGAAGCAGACAGAATTTGTATCCGATGCTTCGCACGAGTTAAGAACCCCATTAGCGGTGATCCAGGCAAAAACGGAAGTCCTATTTCGGGCCCCAAAAGCAACCATTCAGGAACGGATTCTTGACGTATCAACGATATCCAATGAATCAAGACGGCTTTCTAAATTAGTGACCAACTTATTAACACTTGCGAGATCGGATTCTGATCAGATTGAGGTCAAAAAGGAACAATTCCAACTCGATGATTTGTTAAAAGAAATTCTTCAACAATACGAGGAAATTGCATTGTATCAAGAAAAGTCGCTTCATTTGCAAGAATCGGAACCTGTGAGATTTTTTGCAGATAAAGCAAGAATTCATCAATTAATCGTCATATTATTAGACAATGCCATGAAATATACAAATGAAGGCGGGGAAATACTGCTTTCATGTTCACAGAATCATTCCTCGATTTTTCTTAAAATAAAGGATACCGGGATTGGAATTCCAGAAAAAGATATTCCAAAAATCTTTGACCGTTTCTATCAAAGTGACAAAGCGAGGACGGCTGCGGAAGGAACAGGACTCGGTTTATCGATTGCAAAATGGATTATTGAGAAACATCATGGTAAGACTAAGGTGCAAAGCACCCTCGGTAAAGGAACAACAATTGAAATCATTTTTCCAAAAACCCAAAAAAATTAATTTTGGGTTTTTTTTTGAAAAAAATCAAAGTAAATCTATTTCTTAAGAAAAACTTAAGGAAACCCCTTCATAATGTGTTTGTTATTATTCAAACAAAGATTCTTACATGGAAAACTGAAGGGAGAAGTTTTAACATGAAGAGTACGAGAAAGGCACATCTGTGGATAGGCTTAATTGCTTCCATTTTCATCTTTATTGAATCCTTGACAGGTCTCGTAATGAATGAACCTTGGTTAATCGGACAAACACAGTTCGAAGGCGGAAAAGGAAATTTCCAAACAGGCCAGTTTAACCCAGGACAGCGTCCACGAGGAATGAATGGCGGTTTTGAGCAAGGAAATCAACAAAATTCTGGACAGCAAGGTCGCCAATTTCAAGGACAAGCTAATGGTCAGAATGGAAACGGTCAGTTCCAAGGGCAACGCGGCTTTGGAGGAAATGGAAACCTGCCGGAAGGAATTCGTGGACAAGGGATGGGGCAAGGTTCGATTATGTCAATCATCCGTGGACTTCATGAAGGAAGAATGGGCAATACAAATGTGAAATGGTTAATAGATTTAACGGCTGTTGCTTTAATGATTTTAACAGGGACAGGAATCTATCTAACGATGAAAGTTATCGCTGCCGAAAATAAGCGAAAGAAACGGCAGGCAGAAAGCTTATTTGAATAGATTAATAA
>NZ_JBALSN010000153.1:0-10462 GCF_036966985.1 Neobacillus drentensis
TATGTAATCCTCCCGGCTTAAGTCAGCAATAAACTTTCTAAAGTTACAATAAATTATCCATTATGTATTAAACTTACCATAATTATAGCATAGCAAATTAATTACTGGAAGTTATCCCCAATAAATAGTAGGATATTCTAGTATTTTTCCTACGATGCGTTTGCTTACTTAAATATTTTCACTATCGCTTATAACTTATGAACACTATAAGAGGCCTCTCACAATCTTGTGAGAAGCCTCTTAATTCGGGGAGCTTTTATCTATCCTTTGTTATTTTCTAAATTAATTTTTGCAATTGCTTTAGATCTCAAGATTCACTATTTCAAAGCAATATCGCCTTAAAGAACAGACTTATAGATAGCTTCAAAAATTTGAGTTACAACAATAGCCGGTTTATTCCTCCTAAGCTATCTATGCTCTTATAATATCAACAAGATTGGAAGAAAGCGCTCCCTGCAACAGAAAAGATGATGCCATTATAGGTTAGAGTTTCTGATTCTGAACTTGACGTTGTTAAAAGCTAGTATATTAATGGAAATCCTCGGATACATTATCAGCTTGTATTTTATTTTAAAGTACATATATCGTGTCGTATTCTCTTTATAAACATTTACAGATGAGGAATATATTTTTATTCTCACAAAACCTAATAAGTAAAATTGAAATTTTTAATAATGGGACAATAAAATTATTTTGCACCATTAAAGGTGTTGATATTGCTAAATATAAGCATGTGGCAAGAGCCCAGGACTATATAGGTTTAGAATTTTCGGCACCCTTTTACTTTGAAAATACAAATTCTAGCTTTAACTGTTTCATAGAGTGGCTTAAAAAGTTGATCGTTGAAAACCAAATGGAAAAAGTAATCGTAGGAATGGAGCCGACAGGTATTATTGGCTTAATTTAGCTCACTTCCTTAAGGAACAAGATATTAAGTTTGTGTATTATACAAAAAACAAAGTGACATATATTTTTGCGATGACGTAGCAAAAAACAGCCTCGGTTCCAGAAAATCTAAGCGGGCTGCATAAACTTATGAAGAATCTAGATTCTGTATATAACTAAAGTTTTGATTCGTTTGAGTCAATAGTGCTAGGAAGTTGTTCACTTCCTTGTGGGTGCCCCCGCCAAAGCTACAAGTCGTGCAATGTTCGCACAAGTAATCTCGATATTTTTCTGACCTGTTTTTAAAGCTACTTCTAAACTCATTGCTTTAGGAAGAATACCAAAAATAGCATCTATTCCTTTATCATAAAGGATATCAATCTTGTCTCCAACATAACCGGCAACTGCAATGACTGTTTTACCGTGCCTTTTGGCAGTCTGGGCCACACCATAGGGGGTTTTTCCAAATTGCGTTTGAAAATCAATCCCTCCTTCACCAGTAAGGACAAAATCTGCTTCCTTCACTTTTTGCTCCAATCTTGTATACTCAACTACTAAGTCTATGCCCTTCTTTAATTCAGCATTCGTAAATGCAAGAAGTCCGACTCCCAAGCCGCCGGCTGCACCTGCACCCGGAAAATCTTTCATATCCTTTCCAAGCTCCTTCATCAAAATATTTGCATAATGGGTCAGATTTGCTTCAAGTATTTCGACCATTTCAGGTGTTGCCCCTTTTTGTGGACCAAAAATTTTTGAAGCTCCTTTTTCTCCGCATAAAGGATTTGTTACATCGGATCCAATATAAATTCGTTTATCTTTTAATCTAGGATCAATGTGGGCCATGTTCACTTTTGCCAATCTTCCCAGTGAACCGCCACCAAAGCCAAGCTCCAGGCCATTTTCATCAAGTAATTTCACACCTAGTGCCTGTGCCATCCCGGCCCCGCCATCATTGGTGGCACTCCCACCAATACCGATAATGATTTTCTTAACACCTTTATCTAAACAGGCTTTTATTAATTCTCCTGTACCATATGTGGTGGTAATAAGCGGATTTTTTGTTTCTTTTGTTACCAAATGAAGACCGCTTGCGGATGCCATTTCAATAGCAGCGGTTTGACCGTCACCAAGAATACCAAAATGGGCCGTTACAGGCTGGCCGAGCGGACCCGTTACCGTCCTATGATGAATTTCCCCACCTGTTGCATCAATAAGCGATTGAACTGTTCCTTCACCGCCATCCGCCATAGGAACTTGAATGCAGACTGCTTCAGGCAATACCTTTTTAATTCCCTTCTCCATTGCCATACAAACTTCTTTTGCTGTCAAACTTTCTTTAAATGAATCAGGTGCCAAAACAAATACTGGATTTTTCATAATACCACCTCAGTCTACTGAAAAAATAGATTTCCATTTCTATAGATTTGCTTTTCTGCATTTTTAGGAAGCCTACATACTAGAGATCATCACAAAACAAACAACAAACTCCTCACGATTGAATACAAGAAAAGGTTGTTGAATTGATTTAAACATCCAGATTACCACGCTATGGCCTTAGTGGATTTGCCATATTCCTTGAACTTCTAGTCACAAACTCTTATATTTTTTCCACTGCCAAATCCAATAGACGGCTTCGTGCTTCCTTAGTAACCCAAGTGGGTGCCGAGAGTAATATTACCGTAGAATTGATAACTCTCAGCGCGATTTGAAAGAATTCCTATTTACAAGGAGGATTCACAGTCGATATGCCATTGCATACCAATCTCCCGTTTTATCCGGTGTACCTTGTACTTCCTTACAAATTGATTCTAACTTCATACGCTTTTACAAAGAGACTTCTAAATAATTCCTTGTGCCATCATTGCATCCGCAACCTTAATAAACCCTACGATATTTGCACCTACGACCAGGTTGCCTGGATAGCCATACTCCTTTGCAGCTTTAACACTATTCTGGTAGATGTTTGTCATGATTTCGTGTAATTTTGTATCAACTTCTTCAAATGTCCAGGACAGTCTCATACTATTTTGAGCCATTTCTAACGCAGATACTGCTACACCACCCGCATTGACAGCTTTTGCTGGGCCGAAGAGAATATTATTGTTTAAGAACACATTAAATGCTTCTAGTGTACATGGCATGTTTGCACCTTCACCCAGTGCCTTTATGCCATTGGAAACCAATGTCTTTGCTGATTCGCCATCGATTTCATTCTGGGTAGCGCATGGCAAAGCAATATCACAAGGGATTACCCAGACCTTTGAGCATCCTTCATAGTATTCTGCCTGCAGATGTACTTTAACATATTCCCGTATTCTTTTTCTCTCAACTTCTTTCAATCTTTTAACTGTTTCAAGGTTGATACCATCCTTGTCATAAATATAACCATCAGAATCACTACAAGCTACAACCTTTGCACCTAATTGAGTCGATTTTCCATCGCATAAATTGAAACATTACCAGAACCGGACACAACAATCGTACTTCCTGCAAAGCTAAGTTTAAGCATCCCTCTGCACTAAAAAGAATTCACCACGTTCTTGGAGTTTCCAGCCACAAATGCCTGTATATTATCCACTGCCAAATCCAAAAGACGGCTTCGTGCTTCCTTGGTAGCCCAAGCAATGTGAGGTGTGATAATACAATTTTTTGCTTGCAGCAAAGGGTTGGAATCTTCTGGAGGTTCCACCGCCAGCACGTCCAATCCTGCTCCGGCAATAACTCCTGCATTGAGAGCCTCAGCTAAATCCTTGTTGTTGACAAGTTTCCCGCGTGAGGTATTGATAATAACAGCAGACGGTTTCATCAGCGATAAATTTTCAGCGTTAATCATCCCTTCTGTATTCGGGGTTAGCGGACAGTGCAAGCTGACAAAATCCGCTTGCCTCAACAGATCAGGAAGCTCCGCCCACTCGAAATTTGGCAGGTCAATATCGCGAGGATGGGAGTCAAATGCGAGAATGCGCATACCAAAAGCGGAAGCGATTCGTGCCGTCTGGAGCCCGATTCGCCCGAAACCGACGATTCCCATTGTTTTGCCTGCCAATTCAACAAGCGGGTAGTTCCAGAAGCACCAATCAGGATTCCGTCCCCATTCTCCTTCCATAACTGCATCACTATGGCGTTGAACATGATGGCAATGTTCAAGCAGCAGTGCAAATACCATTTGGGCCACCGATTCCGTGCCATAAGTCGGAATGTTGCTGACGACGATCCCCCGTTCTTCTGCAATCTTCGTATCCACTACATCAAAGCCTGTTGCCAAAACCCCAATATACTTGAGGTTCGGCAGCTGCTCAAGTGTTGCTCTGCTTAATGGTGTTTTATTTGTCAAAATAATCTCTGCGTTTGAAGCCCTTTCGATCACGAGCTCCTCCGGAGTCCGATCGTAAACCTCTAAACGACCAACTTCCGACAATTTATCCCAACTTAAGTCACCGGGGTTCAAGGTATAGCCATCTAAAATACAAATATTCATAACTATCAATCCCTCTCTTATTATTTAATGGCTTAGACTATTCTTAGACAGTGTCATTTAGGCACATTAGTTCTTCACTAGATGATTACTTTCACACCCTTTCTGTTGCAGAGTTTGATCTACCCATGAACGGTCAACCGTACCATCTTTGATTGACCGGAGGATATCCTCCTCGCGAATTTGCTGCTGCTTTATTAATTTTAATAGTTCTTCTGCATGTTCAAGAGGTACAACCGCAAGGCCATCTTCATCTCCAACAATGATATCTCCTGGATGTACAACCATCCCGCCAACGGAGATAGGTGTATTGATCTCGCCAGGGCCATCTTTATATGGACCGCGGTGGGTTACTCCTCTCGCATATACCGGGAAAGTCTCGGATCTAATGGCCCCTGTATCCCGTATAGCACCGTCAATAATAAAACCTGCAATTCCTTTTTTAATTGCTAACTTTTGCATGATCTCTCCTACAATTGCATTGGTGAGGTCACCTCCGGCATCGACAACAATGACATCTCCCGGTTCGGCCAAGTCAATGGCCTTGTGTACCATTAAATTGTCGCCAGGCCGTGTTTTCACCGTAACAGCAGTACCTACGAGTTTTCCTTCTTTATGATATGGTCGAAGTCCGGAAGCGATCGCGTGCATGCGGTTTAAATTATCACTGATATGCGGGGTGACCACATTTTCAAACTCCTGTATTAATTCTTTGCTTGGACGGGCTTCAATGGGATAAATGCAAAATCCTAGATTCATAGTTTCTCCTCCTGGTCATTTTCTCCATGGCAGTGCTAACAAAGCGATTAACTTACTAAAGAACGCTCCACAATCTCAGCAATATCCAACGTTTTAACTTGTTCTTCTACTTCTTTTGCCTTAGTCCCATCGCTGAGCATCGTTAGGCAATATGGGCAGTTGCTTCCAATAACGGTGGGATTTAACCTCAAGGCTTGTTCTGTCCTCTCGATATTAATTCGTTTCCCCTGTGTCTCCTCCAACCACATCATTCCGCCACCAGCCCCGCAGCACATGGAATTTTCACGATTTCGCTCCATTTCTGCTACTTTGACTCCAGGAATGGCTTTTAGAATTTCTCGTGGAATATTATAGATTCCGTTATAACGGCCTATATAACACGAATCGTGGTACACAATCGTTTCATTCACTTCACGGGTTGGTTTTATTCTTCCTTCTTTTATTAACTTGTGGATCACTTCCGTATGATGGTAGACCTCTGCCTCCAACCCAAATTCCGGGTATTCGTGCTTAAAGGTGTTATAAGCATGCGGATCGATGGTGACGATTTTTTTCACGTTGTTAGCTTGAAAGTTTGCTATATTTTCTTGGCAAAGCTGTTGAAATAAAAATTCATTCCCTAATCGTCTCGCTGTATCTCCTGAATTCCGTTCTTCATTTCCTAGAATGGCAAACTTAACGCCCGCAAGGTTGAGAATCTTTGCAAACGATTGGGCAATTTTTTGACTTCGATTATCATAAGAGCTCATGGAACCGACAAAGAACAAGTATTCAAATTCTTCCGTCTCCTCAACCGTTGGGACATTGACATCGTCTCTGCTTTCACGCCATTTAATCCGCTCCCTGCGATTAAGTCCCCAAGGGTTGCTTTGACGTTCAATATTTTGAAAGTAGCGTGTGGCCTCATGCGGCATTTTCCCTTCAGTCAATACAAGAAACCGGCGCATATCGATAATTTTTTCAACATGTTCATTGGCTACCGGGCATTGATCTTCACAATTTCTGCATGTCGTACAAGCCCATAATTCTTCTTCTGTAATCACATCTCCAATTAGATTTGCCGTTACAGCTTCCGACGTTGCCGCTGCCTCATGACCTGGAAAAGCAAACGAAGGCATCCATGGTGTTCGCGAGGTAATTGCCGCCCCCTTTTCAGTCAAATGATCGCGCATTTTTGTCATTAATTCCATCGGAGACAGGGTTTTTCCCGTTACAGATGCAGGACACATACTGGTACAGCGCCCACACTCTACACAGGCATAAAGATCAATTAACTGGTTTTGACGGAAATCTTCAATTTTCCCTACCCCGTAAGTCTCCAGGGATTCGTCTTCGAAATTGATCGATGATAATTTCCCCACCGGTTTCGTATCGCGGAGATACACGTTAACAGGAGCAAACAAAACATGAGCATGCTTTGACTGCGGTACATAGACAGCAAAACTAAGTAATGTAATAAGATGAATCCACCAAAATACATAAAATACTGCGGCAGCCGCTCCTTGGCTCATGCCTGAAAACCAATTGGCTATCGTGCTAGAAATTGGTGCGTAGGCAAGGAAACCTTGCTGCCCCAACCATATATGTTCAAAACTTAAACTGAAAAAGATAGATAATAACAGAGAGGTTAAAAAAATGATAACCAATCCCGATTTAAATCCACGCTTTAATCGTTTAAGCTTTTCAATGTAGCGGCGGTAAAATGCATATATAACGGCTAATAAAACAAGAAACGTGGTTATTTCCTGACATACGCTAAAATACTTATGGGCTGTGCCAATCGGTAATTCAAACCCTTTAAAAAAACCTTTAAGGATGAGTTCAATTGCCCCAAACTGCAAGATAATAAAACCATAAAACATAATCAGATGCATGATTCCGCTCTTCGCATCTTTAAAGAGTTTTCTCTGTCCGAAGACGTTCACGAGAACCTCATTGACTCGCTGCCGCGTGTCTTTCCTTAGATTCGCCGGTTTTCCCATTTTAATGAATGTTACTCGGCTATATACAATGTTTGCGAACAAATAAACCGCGTATCCAGTGATCCCCAGAAAAGCAATAAAATTTATGATACCGAGTATCATTTTGGTTTCCCCTTTCAGAAATGCGTTGCATACCTCTTTCTTTAATAATTAATGTTATTTGTGTACAAAAGAAGCTACTCTCTTTTCAAGAAAAGCACTTACAGCTTCTTTGACATCCTGAGTTTCATGCAGCATGTAAAAAAGCTCTTTGCCTTTATCCATAAATGTGGAAGAATCATACGTATACAAATTGATTGCTTTTTTAATAGCTTTCAATGTTACCCCCGGTAAATTCGCCATATATTGTGCAAGTTCTTCGGCTTTTCTTAACCCATCCGAACTTTCAACGATTTCAGAAGCAATACCAATATGAAGCGCTTTCTCCGCCGAAATTGGTTTACCTGTCAATACTAGGTCCATTGCTTTAGCTGGGCCCACCAGGAAAATCAATCGCTCTAATCCCCCATTCCCAGGGAAGACACCGCGCAATACTTCTGGATACCCGATTTGAGCAGTGGATGAAAAGATACGGATATCAAAGGCACTGGCAAGTTCCGCACCCCCTCCTAAAGCATTGCCTTGAATATAGGCAATGGTAGGCTGAGGTGCATTCATTACCTCTGCCAGCATCTCATGTCCCCGCGTCCATACCTCACCGGCCGATTTATTGGCAATACGATCCGGGAACTCTTTTAAGTTGGCACCACAACTAAAATGGTCCCCTTCGGCTACGAATAGGATCACTCGAACCTCAAAATTACCGGCAATAATATGGAACGCTTCAGTCAACTCTTCTTTCACTTTTTCAGAAAGTATGTTCAACGGACGATGATCGAGTAAAACCTTGGCAATCCCATTTTGTATAGAAAAATCAACCGTCATTGCCTAATGTACTCCTGTTCTGATTGGTTCAGCGGGCCACTCGTATTCTTCCGCGACCATGTTTCCATCCACTTCCCTAATTCGAATACTTTTTTTCCAGTTGTTATCATCTTTTTGCGGGAAATCTTCGCGATAATGACAGCTTCGACTTTCGGTTCGAGTTAGTGCAGCCAACACAATCGATTTGGCTGTAATGATCATGTTACGCAATTCAAGTGCGGACTTGATGGTATCCAATCTTACAGAATATTTACCCTGCTCGAGGTCTTGTTCGGTTTTCAGTAAATACTCCCATGCATCCATCAATCGGACTTCATTGCGAATAACCAGGCAATTCCGATACATATTCCGGCGAAGTTCATCAATGCTTTCAAGAACATCTTTTGTTCCATTTTGGCTATTTTCAATCCACTGTTTAATCGTTTGAAATTCCTGGATGCACCATTCTTGTGACGATAATTCCTTGCCGTGCTTCATTGAATATTGTGCAGCTGCTTTTCCTGTTCGGTAGCCATAAACTTGCCCTTCTGCGAGAGAGTTCCCCCCGGGCCGATCCGGGCCTCGTAAACCTCCAGCCGTTTCTCCGGCGATGAATAAACCCAATATGTCAGTTTCACCATCTGGAGAGGTGATTTGTGACCCGCCGTTCATACATTGAGCCACTAGACCGACTTCAAATTTATCCGAGTGTACATCAATGCCTTTGGATTTTAACACACGTTTTGTCTTCGGCATTTTATCCTCAACAATCGCCTCAGATCCGGGAGCCATCTTACACCATACGCCTCCGTGCGGTGATGGATTGTCTTCTGATTCTCTTTGGATGGATGTGTCCAAATAGAAGGAATGATTGGATACGGTAAATGGAAAGGCCTTGTGGTTATTAACGTCCTTCACATTTACACCTGTTGGGAGATATCGCTCCAGGAACCGCTCCCCCTTCTGATTTGAAAGAATCGGATGTGTCTTCCAAACCGGTCCTGAAAGTAATGTCACCGGAGGGTTGATCACTCCCGGGCCGATTTGCACGAATTCCATATTTACAAGCGGAATCCCTTGCTGATACGCCATTGCATACCCATCCCCCGTCATATCCGGCGTACCTACACCATAAGTGTAAAGGAAGTGGGCGCCGCCACACGCTAAGATGACAGACGATGTTTGATAGAAGACAAATTCATTTTTGTCAATATCAAAAGCGATGGCACCAACGATTCTCTTTTCGTTATCTGTTACTAATTGAAAAACCATCATCTGCTCATCAATCGGAACGTTATTCTTTTTTAATTCCTTCGCAATGATGTTAAGAATATGTCTTGCCGTGACACCATTCACCCTGCATGTACGGGGATAAGTAGCAAAATCACTCATACCCTGAACAAGTTTGCCATTTTTTTGTTTATCAAAATTAAGCCCTAAATCGATCAGGTCATTTATCCTTTTGGGAGCGTCTTCAGCTAACGTTCGTACTAATGCAGGGTCAATAAAACCTCGTCCCGCATCCATAGTGTCCTGATAATGAATTTCCGGTTCGTCCCGCTCGTCCCCATGGCCAATCGCGGCCGCAATCGCAAGAAGCTCCGAAAACGCTGTTGCTGTGGATCCACCTTTAAGCCAAGGGGATTTAACAGCTATTCGAACCTGTGCTCCAGACTGATATGCGGTTAATGCTGCTTTTGCAGCTGCACCGCCGCCGCCAACTACTAAAACATCACATGTAATCGTCCTTGTTATTTCCCATTTTCCCAATGATCTGACCTTCTTCCATTTGCTTATTTGAATATATCTGCATCCATTTCTCTCAGGTTTGGTGAAATATTTACTTTAAAATCTATATGTGAAAGGATATCACGCTCAATATCAACCCCTGGGGCATATTCAATTAATGTGATCCCTTGGTCTTCCAATCTAAATACAGCTCGTTCCGTTAAATAGAGGACTTCCTGTTTGTTTTTCAGAGCGACCTTCGCATTAAAAGTTAATTGCTCTACCTCAGGAATGAATTTCTTATGTTTTCCTTCATTTAATATATTGACTTTTCCTTGTTCGATCGCAACATCCAACTTGCCACTGGTGAGCGTTCCGCAGAACATAATTTTTTTCGTTTTATGGACGATGTCGATAAAACCGCCGGAGCCTCGAAAAACACCGTTAAACATACTCACGTTTACATTTCCTACACGATCGATTTGTGCAAACCCTAATAATGTAGCTGATAATCCCCCACAATGGTAAAAATCAAACACTTGGGGAGAACTTATGATAGCGGTAGGATTAATATGGGCCCCGAACACCTCTTCACCCATCGGGACACCACCGATCGCCCCGTGCTCCAAAGAAAATGTAACATCTTCAAAAAATCCTTCTTCTATAGCTAACTGCGGTAAACCTACAGGAATCCCGACTCCAAGGTTAATGACATCCCCCTGCTTCAGTT
>NZ_JBALSN010000153.1:10491-15424 GCF_036966985.1 Neobacillus drentensis
CTTCAGTTCCTTGGCCGCCCTCCTTAATATCACCTTTTTGGAATTCAATGGGAGCGGCTTATATACTTGTTCTAACGGAAGTTTGATTTCGCCGGTCCAGCTTGGATCGTCCTCATCAAGCAAGCTTTGTTTTTGGTCCGGATCGATTACCACTGCATCCACCAGAATACCAGGAATGGCTACGTCATGAGGATTCAGGGTATTGTTTGGCACTACCTGTTTCACCTGGGCAATTACATATCCCCCACTGGCTTTAGCTGCCATGGCCATCTCCAAGCCGCTTAATGTAACAGGTTCATTTTCCAGCGTAATATTTCCGTTCTCATCCGCTGTTGAACCGCGAATAATCGCTACATGGATAGGAATGCTGGGGTAAAATAGATTCTCCTCACCGCCAATCTCTATGACTTTTGATATATTCTCTTTGGTATGCTCATTCAGGCGTCCGCCGTCGTAGCGTGGATCCACATATGTATGCAATCCCACTTTCGTCACAAGTCCTGATTCGCCTGCAGCCATGGCCCGAATCCAATGAAAGATCGTTCCCATTGAAAAGCCATAGGCCTCGATTTCGTTTTCGCGGATCATCTCAGTAAGCCTTGGTCCTTCTTTTACATTAAAACTGCCGCTAATTAATCTTTTGAGCATTCCACGATTCGCCACATGTTCTAATCCGGTGCTGTGTATTTTGCTCCAGCCTACTCGCACGGGTGTGATGACCGTTAAATCTCTTGGTTCTCCAGTGGAAAGGTAACGCTTCTCCAGCTCTGCCATTACTCTTTCCGGACAAAGAACAGAAATAAGGCCGCTGATTGTAATGTTTGCACCGTTTGGTATTTTGCTGACGGCTTCTTCGAAAGAGATTACCTTTGATTTCGTAGTAGTAAGCATTCTCGTTTTCCCCTTTCTAAATTTATAATTTGCTAACCTTAGTGATTTCGTATGAAGCAGCTGGGGCATCCCCCAGCTGTGCTGTGTGCACAGCCGCAGTGTTTATCGGGTCTGTCCCGGAAAAGAAAAGATTCTATTTTCGCTGGTCAAATTTTCTTCCTAATACTTCAGCAGCCAGCATCGTGCGATGAACTTGAACAGTACCTCCCGCAATAGATGCAGCCCGTACACAACGGTAATACCATTCCAAGGGATACTGTTTGGAGAATCCGTATCCACCATGAAGCTGTAAACAATCATCTGTAATCTTTTTAGCCGCCTCTGCTACATAAACTTTAGCAACACTTGCTGCATGCTTATCCGGCTTATTATTTGCTGCGGCCATACCCGCACGGTACAACAAAGTTCGTGCTGCTTCCAATTGCATAAACATGTCAGCTACCATCCATTGAATCCCTTGAAATTCGCATATTTCTTTACCAAACTGCTTCCGCTCCTGAATATATTGAACGGTTCTATCGAATGCAGCTTGGGTAATTCCTAAGGTTTGGGCAGCAAACCCTAAACGTACCCCGTTATAGACTCCCATTAGGGCTTTGAAAGCATTACGTTCCGTCAATACATTTTCTTTTGGTACTAAGGCATCATCGAAATAAAGAGCCGATTGGAATTCACCACTCATATTTTCTTCAGGAACACCTACTGTAAAGCCTGGCGTTCCGCGTTCTACTAAAATGGCACCAATATCGGATGTCCTTCCAGTGTTTCCAAAGCGTGCATAGACAACAAACAGATCAGCTAAATGTGCCTCACTAACCCAAATCTTGGATCCATTTAATCGATAATGATCTCCTTCGTCGACCGCAGTCGTTTTCATGTCTGTGGCCGCACTCCCTGCCTCAGGCTCACTCATTCCAAGTCCCACGAATAATTTCCCGGCCGTTATTTGGGGAAGGTATAATTTCTTTTGCGCCTCTGTGCCAAGGTGATTGATGAAGGAGGCGATTCCAATACTTGAGTGATATACCTGTCTCCCGCTGGTTGGACATACCTTGCACAATTCTTCTATCATTAATAGGGCATCAAATAAAGTTTGATTTAAACCGCCATACTCTTCTGGCAAAGTTATTCCCAAAAAGCCCTGTTCCGCCAACATACGGGCATTTGACCAATATTCCTCACCTTCGAGCCAATGTGTCCCCATTTGTAATTTGCGAGATGCAAAATCGCGGGCTACATCTTTCCATTCTTGATTTGTTTCTGTCATGAGCATGTTTACATCCCCTTTATTTATTTTGATGCTGAATAAACCACTTTAAGATCAGTAAAGAAATCTTTTGCAGTTACCCCAATGGAGTAAGGACCAACCGCTGAATTTTTCAAGCCGCCAAATGGAACATGGGATTCACTAATGGTTCCGTTATTGATATGTAACATCCCGGTTTGTACTTCGTTGACGAATTGTTCAGCGTACTCCATGTTATTGGTAAAGCAGGAAGCTGCAAGTCCGTATTCAACATCATTGGCGATTTGAATGGCTTCGTCAAAACTATCTACAGGCGTTATGGTTAATACTGGTCCAAAAATCTCTTCCTTTGCAATTCGCATATCTGGTGAAACATCAGTGAAAACAGTAGGTTCATAGAAGTACCCCTTAGTCTGGCTCTCTACCCTTTTACCACCGTGAACGAGTGTTGCTCCCTCGTTCACCCCGATTTGGACGTAATTCTCGATGGTTTCCAAATGGTCTTTTGAAACCACCGGTCCCAAGGTCGTTTCCGGGTTCATTCCGTCACCGATGATGTACGATTGACATTTGTCTTTTAAGTAGCTGACTACGTCATTTACTGCCGAACGTTGCACTACGATACGGCTGATCGATGTACATCTCTGGCCAGTTGCTGCAAAAGCGGCACCGCAAATTTGGTTAACGGCTCCTTTTATATCATTATAGTCATAGATAATGCCGGCATTTTTGCCGCCCAATTCCAATTGGACCGGAATTAATTTTTCTGCCGCGACTTGATAAATCGACCTGCCAACACCAGTAGATCCTGTAAAGGTTACTCCCTTGACAAGCGGATGGCCGATTAGAGGTGTACCAACTTCTCTGCCAGATCCAATTACTAGATTTAAAACACCCTTAGGCAAACCGACTTTTTCAAAAATTTCGACGAACTTAGCAGCAGTTCCGACAGTTATACTTGCAGGCTTAAATACTACTGTATTTCCAGTTGCCAATGCCGGAGCTATTTTTCGAAGCGGTGTTACAATCGGGAAGTTCCATGGAGAAATTGCGGCAATAACTCCCTTTGGTACTCTTTTTGTCTTTACCTCGATACCGGCTCTTTCGCTTGGGAGGGTCTGACCGTTCATTCTCGTAGCTTCTCCTGCGGTATAGCGTACTTCACTAATCGTCTTATTGATTTCCCCTAATGCCTCGTTTAACGTTTTCCCTTGTTCTTTCGTAATGATTTGAGCAATCGATTCACGTTCGGCGTATAATTGTTCAGTGAAACGATACAGCAAATCTGCGCGCTTAGGAGCCGGCGTACTGGACCAATCAGCAAATGCTCTTTGCGCCGCCTCCACGGCATGATTCGTATCTTCTACTGTTGAATTGGGTGCGATGATCACAATTTCTTCCGGATTCGCCGGATTTTCTCTTTGATATGTTTTCATATTTGATGACGGAACCCATTTACCATCAATATAGTTTTGAATTTTAATTGGAAATACGTTTGCCATGGAAACTCTCCCTCACCACTATTTTTTAAAGTGCTTTCCTCAAGATATTTTTCAAATCCTCTAAGGTAGTTACCTTTGGATTTGCTGCAGCCACTCCACTATCCAATGCTTCCTGGGCAACAATGTGAATTTCTTCTTCAGATAAGCTGACATTGTTTGCTCCGAGTGTTGGCGGAATATCTAAATCGGCAATTAGCCCTTTTACCGCGTCAACAGAGCGTAACGCTGCCTCTCTTGAGCTTAAGCCTTCCAAATTCTCCCCTAGCAGAATCGCAATCTCTTTAAATTTTTCTTGATTGGAACTAGCATTGAATTCCATAACAACTGGGAGGAGGATGGAATTTGCTAAACCATGCGGAACTTTATAGCGGCCACCTAATGGATGGGATAAAGCATGAACAGCGGCTACCCTTCCCCATATAAATGCTGCGCCGGCAATAGTACTAGCCAACATCATCTGTGAAGCCGCTTCCAAATTGGTGCGCTGAGCTACGAAAGGTCTAAGATATTTTGCAATCATTCGAATAGCATGTAATCCCAGTGCTTCTGTGATTGGCTGTGCTTGATTGGACGTATAGGATTCAATAGCATGACTCAAGGCGTCCATTCCGGTAATCGCTGCAAGGCCTCTAGGAAGCGTGGTGAGCAGCTGTGGATCGAGGATCGCCGCTTTCGGATGCAAGTTCTGGCTAAGGATTCCCATTTTATATTTACGTTTCGTATCTTTCAGCACCATTGCATGGGTAACCTCAGATCCAGTTCCTGCAGTAGTTGGGATGGCTATTACATCGGGTCCGCGATTTGGAAGTTTATTCTTTCCTTCATATTGGCCAAGATCTCCAGGATTAGCGACTGCTGCAGAGACTCCTTTTGCGGTATCAATCGAACTTCCACCACCTATGCCGATCACAGCATCACATTGATTATCTAAGAATAATTGTCTAACGGTGTCCACCACTTCAAGTGTTGGATCCGGTTGTACCTCTTTAAAAACGGCATATTGAATTTCTCCGCTGGTTAAAATTTTTTCCAACCGCTCTAGTAATCCGGAGTTAGCAAGTCCAGGATCTGTAACGATCATCACTTTTTGATAGTTTTCAGCCTTTAGAATGTCAGGAAGTTCATTAAGTTTTCCAACTCCATAATGGATTTGAGTGAGTACGCCGAACTCAAATGAATCGATAAGTAGGTTCATGATTTTCATTCCTCCATAAAATATTTACTTATTATCGGTTATCGATAATATATCTTTAAAATAGCACCAATTTTCTAATTTGTCAAAACAATATTATCA
>NZ_JBALSN010000154.1:0-7416 GCF_036966985.1 Neobacillus drentensis
TCCTCCTATGTTTGTTGGTAAGTCCCCTATAAAGTATTATTTCTACTTAAATTATTTTCCGGAAATGGAATTAGTAACTAGTTCTATTTCTTGTTTCTGAGTATCTATTTGATGATTCAATATAGTTCAGAGCCTGTTTGATAATCCGTTCTTGTTCATTCTTATGAACGGTTGGATCTCCGCCTGCTGTACTTGAACGTTCTTGACGTCCAATGTAACCTACAGTCAGTCTGCCAGATGCAAGTTCAAAGAGAGTTGGAGCGATATAATGCCACGCACCCATATTTTTCGGTTCTTCCTGGACCCATACAATTTCCTTTAAGTTAGGGTAACGCTTTATGATGGCTTCTACTTTTTCCTCAGGAAATGGATACAATTGTTCAATTCGAGCGATGTGTACCTCTTCTAGGTTACGATTTTCTTTCTGTGAGCCGATTTCTACAGCCAGATCGATCGCCATCTTACCCGTTGTTAAGACTAAACGTCTTACCTTTTCCGGAGCTTTTCCGAGTTCAGGCTGTTCCAAAACCGTTTGGAAATGACCTTCGCTTAAAGCAGTACCAGTTGAAGCAACTAACGGGTGACGGAGCAGACTCTTTGGCGTCATAATCACCAATGGTCGAACAAACTCTGATCCTAAGATGGATGCTTGACGACGTAAAATATGAAAATATTGGGCTGCACTTGTTAGGTTGGCAACCGTCCAGTTGTTTTCAGCCGCTAACTGTAAAAACCGTTCAGGGCGGGCACTGGAATGCTCCGGACCTTGACCTTCATACCCATGAGGCAACAGGAGAATAAGCCCTGATTTTTGTCCCCATTTTGCCCTTGCTGATGAAACAAATTGATCATAGAGTGGCTGGGCTGTATTTGCAAAATCGCCATATTGTGCTTCCCACATGACAAGTGTTTCAGGAGCAAATACATTGTATCCATATTCAAAACCTACAACAGCCGCTTCCGACAGCGGACTATTATGAACCGCAAACGATGCTTTTGCTTGCGGAAGATGGTGTAATGGTGAATATGTTTCGTTTGTTTCTGAGTCGTGCAGCACAATGTGCCGCTGCGCAAATGTTCCACGTTCTGAATCTTGGCCAGTGAGACGAATCGGCGTACCGTCCTTTAACATTGACGCAAATGCCAGCACTTCTGCTACCGCCCATTCTACTTTCCCGGTCTCTTCTAGTGCCTTATCACGACGCTCCAAAATCCGCTTTAATTTTGGATAAACATGAAAACCCTCCGGCCATTTCAGCAAATCTTGGTTTATTTCACGAAGCGTCTCAAGTGGCACACTTGTTTCCAACGGTGGAATTCCTTTGGCGATTACCATTGGAACATCAACTTCAGCAATGTGTTCACTTTGCTTCTTCTCTGATACTTTTTCATACTCCACTTGTAACATTTCTTGCACGCTGCGATTCATTTGCTCAACATCTTCTTGATTGAGAATGCCTCTATCTTTCAACTGATTGGCATACACCGCTCTTACAGTTGGATGGTTAACAATTTTTTTGTATACCTGCGGTTGAGTGACCGCTGGATCGTCCATTTCATTGTGGCCAAATCGACGGTATCCAACTAAATCAATCAAAAAGTCTTTTTGGAACTTGGCACGGTATTGATAAGCAAGCCGAACAGCGGCCAGACAGGCTTCTGGATCGTCCGCATTTACATGTATGATTGGAATCTCAAAACCTTTTGCTAAATCACTTGAGTATCTCGTCGTGCGAGAATCATGGCTATCGGTCGTAAAGCCAACCATGTTGTTAGCAATGATATGGATTGTTCCACCTGTTTTATATCCTTTTAACCCGCTTAAATTCAGCGTCTCCGCTACAATCCCCTGGCCTGGAAAGGCTGCATCGCCATGAACTAAAATGGCAAACGCCCTATTCACATCCTGCTTAGGGTAACCGGCATTTTTTCGTTCTTCTTGGGCAGCTCTTGCAAATCCTTCAACAACCGGATTAACAAATTCAAGATGACTCGGGTTATTTGCCAAGGTAATCCGGGCACGCACGTTACCGGGACCTTCCATGAATCGATTGCGGCCTAGATGGTATTTCACATCACCAGTCCAGCCTTCACTTATGTCGACTAAATCTTCTGACGGACCCTGTTGTTTGGCAGACGAGTGCTGAAATTCAGCGAACATCTTGCTATATGGCTTGTTTAACACATGTGCAAGGACACTTAAGCGACCGCGATGCGCCATACCAATCACGACATTTCGTGAACCATCCTCAACGCCTTCGTGTACCGCTTCATTCAGCATCGGTACTAGCATATCTACACCTTCAATGGAGAATCTCTTTTGTCCGACAAAGGTTTTATGCAAAAATTGTTCAAATCCTTCAACCTCTGTCAGGCTCTGCAGCAAGTTCGTTTGTTCTTCTTTTGATAAGGAGCGATGCAAGGAACCTGTCTCCACCATTTGAGTTAACCATGCTTGTTCATCCATCAGTTGCACATGGTTAAATTCATAAGCTAATGTAGAGGTATATACACTTTTTAAATGATTGATAGCATCCCACGCAGTTTGTATCCCTACAGGGGCCTCTTCCCATACGAGTTTTGCTGGAATCGCTTTCAGATCTTGTTCACTAACCCCATACTTTTCGGGCTGAAACAACTCTTGATTTTGTTGATTCCAAATTAATGGGTTCATGTTAGCCGCTAAATGACCGTTTGAACGAATGTCCTCAAGCAGCTTTACCACTTTCAGTACTTTCTGTATATTTGTGGAATTATTAGAATTGAAAGATTCACTATTTGGGGATTCTTCGGTATGACTTGACTCAAAAGACAAAGGTGAGCCCCATTTTATAAAAAGCTCTCTTAATTTTGGATCAATCGCTTCTTCTCCGTTCGTATACCGCTCGTATTGTTCAATTACATAGCCAAGGTTTGGACCATTGAATTTCCGCCATGGATTATGCTGGTTTTTCTGTACGCCCATTCACAATTCCTCCATTGTTGTCTTACTTTATATGTTTTACTTCAGATTAATTAATAAGTAATTTTCAATTGCTTAAGGTTAAGGATAATGTAATAATTGAAATAAATAAAATGCTAAAAAATTATATTAACTTATAAAAAATATTAATATCAGATAGATGGGTGGAAAAATGGATTACCGTGATTGGGAAATACTAAAGGTGCTTTATCATCAAAAGAATCTAACAAAAACAGCTCGCCTCTTATTTCTTACTCAACCCGCATTAACGACTCGATTAAAGCATATGCAGGAAGAACTAGGCGTAAAAATCGTAACCCGTGAAAGCAGGGGAGTGCATTTTACCCCACAAGGAGAATACCTTGTTCATTGTGCTGAGGAGGCCCTAGCACATTATGAGAAGATAAAAGAAAATGTCCAAAATATGAGTAATAACGAAAGTGATGAAGTGGTAGGTACGTTGAAATTGGGGGTTTCCAATTTTTTTGCCAATTATGAACTTCCCTATGTTTTGAAATTATTTAAAATGCAATATCCACATGTGGAATTCAAAGTAACGACGGGATGGAGTAGAGATGTGACTCAACTTATTCACAATAAGGATGTTCATATCAGCTTTGTCCGTGGAGATTATGGCTGGCGGGGATTATCAAAATATCAATTGTTTGAGGAAACTATTTGCATTGCTTCAAAAAATGAGTTTGATATGAAGGATCTCCCTCGTCTTCCAAGAATTGAATATAGAGGGGATTACTTATTAAAATCAGTCATTGATCATTGGTGGGCTGAAAATTTTTCAGAAGCCCCCTTTATAAGTATTGAAGTCGACCAAGTGGACCCATGTAAGGAAATGGTTATAAATGGTTTAGGCTACTGCATTTTGTCTAGCAGAGTACTCAAAGGGATAGAAGACATATACAAAATCCATTTAAAAGACCAAGAAGGAAATCCGATTTTGCGGAGAACGTGGATGTATTACCATAAGGAAGCTATGGAATGGAATGTGGTTAAGGCGTTTGTCAATTTTATCGAAAACTTTGACTGGAAAGATAATTGAATGAGGTGAAACGGGTCACGTAGGCTACTTCTACGTGACCCGTTTTGACTGAAATCAGACCGATATTTGTTCTAATTACATTTATCAGCGCGAGCACCAAGAACAAAAAAAGCTTACTCAAACGAGTAAGCCTTAACTACCCTTATAAACACTATCGCATGTTCCAGCTTTTGGTTCATAATAACAATGGTTTTTAAATTGACCAGATTGAGGTTGACCGTACCATGTTGGAGGGCATGGAGCATATGGATTAAAATACCAAAGTGCATACTTTCCTGGGTGTTCTCTCCAATAGTCCAAGTTCTGTTTTGCTAATCTTTTCTCAGCAGTTCTCGCCCTTTGATAAAATACATTTCCTTTTTGAACAGCTTCAAAGGAGAAATTTCCTCCTTGGACTTGAAAAATGACATCTGGAATTTTCCTTAACCCTTTAAAGTCTAAACAATCTGCTTTTAGACGATTAACAATTACATTCCCAACATACAACATGCCTTGTTTTCCTTCACCTTCGGCTTCTGCTCTCATCATCCTTGCCATTAAATCAACGTCTGAAGTTCGGTAATTTACTCTTGGCATTTTTTCACCCCCAAATATGGTATGAAATAAAGCCTATATTGTTGTCATTATTAAAAAAAAGAATACTTTGCTTTTACAGTTGGCAAATAATCATCATTTAAACAATTACACTTTACCCAGATAGCTTCTTGTGATATTTGGAATAACTATTTGCCCATGATTGCTATATTTTTCAAAAAGATTTGATAATGCTGTAATGAAGGGATGATATTCCTCGTGGGTCTTTTTTGGGGAATAGGAAGCGGATAAGTATCTTCCCAAAAATCCATTTAAATTAAATTGCAGGTCATTACGAAAGAGCTTTAATTCATACTTTCCATCTTTAAAAAATTGCTGAAATGCAATCGGAGTTTCCTCCATACCGCCGCTAAATCCTTTAAAATTTGGGCAGTACTTTTGGCAAACTTCTGCACTTTCCTTGTTTATATCGCTTGACCCATCCCGGCTATTCCAGACAAGGGCCACTCTACCATCCTGTTTTAAAATCCGTTGACATTCCAATCTGAACGGCTCCATGTCGAACCAATGAAATGCCTGTGCTACTGTTACTTGATCTATACTATTATCATTTAAAGTTGTGTTTTCAGCCGTGCCCTTAATTGAAATAAAACGGGAATCCGTCTTCAAAGTTTGTTCCGCAATTGTTCTCATATCATCATTTGGTTCCACTCCGATTACTGTATATCCCCTTTCAAGAAGCTGATTGCTTAATATTCCGGTCCCTGAACCAATATCTGCAATAATACTATCCTCATTTAAACAAGCTTGAGAAATTAAATATTCAATATATTCATGGGAATAGCTGGGACGATATTTTGCATATACCTCTGCTTTTCCTGTGAATTTTTCATTTGATTTCATAAGCCACCTTCTCTCCATTACAAATGTATACCTTTTCTATTTTACCATCTTTTTACATCGCAACGAGGTTAAAGTTTTTTGGATAGCTTCATTTTGGGCTCTCCTAAATTATCTATTCAAAAATTACTTTCTTCTTTTTCTTGTACGTGATAGACTTCTTTTTAAAAAGGATTTTTGGATAAGATGAAAAATTATTTATCAAATATTGAAGAAATAGTGCCTTTGTACTTTCCTTATGAGAATTGGGAGATTGCTCCCGGACCAAGTGGAGAGAACAATACAACCCTATTTATTCTGGCAAACAATGAGAAATACGTACTGAGAATTTACCAAACCCATCAAGATGAGGACAAGGTAATCTATGAACATGCTGTATTACTAGCATTAATCGAACGGCCCCTTTCCTTTTCCATACCAGTACCAATGAAAACAATAGATGGGCAAACCATTGTCAAAACCCAATCCGGATATCTTGCGGGATTGTTTAAATTTATCAATGGGACGAATCCTGCCCTAGAAGACTTAGATCAAATCAATTCATTTGGTAAAGCGGCAGGTCAACTTACTGCAGAACTTGCCGAGGTCAGTGTAGAACAACTGCCAGTATACAGACCGTATTATGATTTAAATAGTACACACCCAAGATGTTCTTTGGATCAGATTAAAGATTTTTCCCTCAATCCCCCAGAGGACTTTGTGGAGTTAACTCAGGAATTATTTATTATCTACAATCAACTAGTCTCATTTCAAGAGAGTGTCCCATTTTTAAAAAGGCTTCCTCACCAGCTTGTTCATGGAGATTTAAATGCTTCCAACATTCTTACGGGTCGAGATGGTAAGATTTCCGCCATTCTTGATTTTGAATTTGTTACATATGATTTACGAGTGATGGAAGTTGCGGTTTCTATTTCTGATTTTATAGATGATGAAGAGGATGAGACCGTTATTTTTAAAAAGATTACTTCCTTCCTAATGGGATATGGCATTAGGATTAAGTTAACGGAAGAAGAAATTCATTCTCTTCCTCTTCTAATCGAGATTCGAAGTTTAGATGTGTTTATCCATTTCCTCGGCCGATATTGGGACGGGGTTGACTCTATAAATACGGTCAAGAAGTATATTCGTAAGGTAGCTCAAAGAGTTTCATGGATTTCAATACATCAAGACAAGTTAATCAAATTCTGTGAAAAGTAGTTAAAATAAATGTAAAAAAATGACTATCAAAATGTAAACCAACTGATAGTCATTTTTTATTGGTATATAACTAATTAATCATTTCGATTATTTTTATTTAAAATTCATTTCTTGTCACCCATCTTAATTGGTATCAATTTGTTTTTTTTCAGTATACCTCTATGTAGTCCATAAGTGTATAAAAAAAGAGACCGGGACATGGCCTGCTAGTTTACAATTAATAACTTTATCTTTTTTTCTTCCAGTTCATTTCTAGTTTCTTCATTAATATTTGAATCTGTAATAATGCAGCCGATTGTTGAAACAGGTGCAATTTGCGAAAAAGCTCGTGTTCCAAATTTAGTCGAGTCTACCATTAGAATGGTTTCATCTGCAATTTCCATCATCTGCTTCTTTACTAGCGCTTGCGATTCATTAAAGTCACTTAATCCCTTTTCTAGATGAACCCCTTTACAGGAAAGAAACGCTTTATTAACGTGGTACATACTCAGCGAACGTTCCGCAAGCGGACCGACATATGAAAGAGATTGTGAAAGCAGCGTTCCCCCAGTGGAGATCACTTTGATTTGTTCTTTTTTACTAAGTTCAATGGAAACTTTTATCGAGTTTGTCAGAACCGTTAAAGGCATATCAGGCAATTCCTTCGCCACATACCATGCAGTTGTACTTGCGTCTAAGACGATTTGATCACCAGGCTCGATGGAACGAATCGCTTCCACAGCGATCGCTTTTTTCTCGGCAGCGTTAGTGATTTCCCTTTCTAAAT
>NZ_JBALSN010000155.1:0-353 GCF_036966985.1 Neobacillus drentensis
GGGGTATGGAATATGAAAGTTCCGGTTGTTATTATGCGAGGAGGAACAAGTAAAGGAGTCTTCTTGAATTACGAAAACATGCCTGAAAATCGTGCAGTTTGGGAGGATTTTCTCCTTGATATTATGGGCAGTCCTGATCAAAGACAAATTGACGGGCTAGGCGGCGCAAATTCCTTAACTAGTAAAGCAGCTATTATTAAAAAGTCTAATATAGAAGGAGTTGACATCGAATATACATTTGCACAGATTAGCATTGAAGATCAATTAGTTGATTTTAAAGGAAATTGCGGCAATATTTCTTCTGCTGTAGGGCCCTATGCGATTGAACAAGGTCTTGTACATGCAATAGAACC
>NZ_JBALSN010000155.1:424-3661 GCF_036966985.1 Neobacillus drentensis
GTTCCAGGAACTGGGTCCCCTATTTACCTTTCCTTTACCCGTTCTGAGGGGGATGTAACTGGGAAGCTCTTTCCCACCGGAAAACCTGTAGACTGGATCCAAACAAAAAATAGTACCATCCCTATTTCTATTATTGATGTTGCCAATCCTCTTGTTTTTGTCAGGGCGGAGGATGTGGGGCTAAAAGGAAACGAATTGCCACATGAGTATACTCCGGAAAAATTAAAGGAATTAGAAGAAATTAGATCTCTAGCAGCTGAAATGTGCCACTTTTCGAAAAAAGAAGAAGCAACTAAAAAGTCTCCAGCTGTGCCAAAAATGACCCTCGTTGCCCCTCCAATGGATTTTATTCATGTGACTGGCATTAAGAGAAATGCGTCAGAAATGGATTTGGCAATAAGAATGATGTCAATGCAAAAGCCGCATCAAGCTCTTGCTATTACAGGTGCCATTTGTACAACTGCCGGTGCTTTCCTGAAAGATACCATTTTGGCGGATATCGTGACAATCAACCACGAAGTCCTTAGATTAGCACACCCTGCTGGAATTATGGAAACAAAGGTAGATTTGCTTGCAGGCAATATAAATTCAATAAAGGTAGTGCGTACAGCTCGAACAATTCTAGAAGGTTCCGTTTTTACAAAGGACGATTATCAACTTTCAGATTTAGCTATAGAGGCATAGGTCACTTCCTATTTTCAGTGTGGTAGTCATAAAAAATTCAAAAAAAAAACGGGGGAATTTTAAATGTGGGTGATCACAAGGTATACAGAAAAAAGTATTAAAATATTTGAATTTGATACCGAAAAAGAAGCGAGAGATGCATTAAGAAAAATGCACGGATATTCAATTTTAACAGAAGTGATCTTTTATAATAACCCCTGCCTTGCTATATAAATATTAGGTATTTAAATGATAATTTACCAGAAAAGATGACTAGTAACCCCATTCTCTTGTGAGGATGGGGTTATTAATTTCCCATAGAAAAGAGGAAGCTCCACTTTAATTTATAGTAAAAGAAAAGTAGCCAATTTTTAATGGGGCGTTAACAGAAGTTTGAAATTCTAAAAATAATAGCCCTAACATAAATCAGGGCTTGAATAAATATTTTTATTGGCGTTATAAAACCGCTGTCATTTCAATTTGAACTCTCTTTTCAATATTCCAGTAATCAATAAAACAATAATATTAAAAGAAATCAAAAAATGACGATTTCATCGCTGGGACCATTTTTTCGAAAAGATCGATCTCTGTCTTGGTTCCTTTCAAGTATCCCATTTCAAAAAGTTCCATCGGTCTCTTGTAACCAAATAGAATCGCTGAAAGGGAATTAATAGTTAATTGAATCCCTTTTTTAGGAGGATGAACACACTGACCTCCCGTTTTTTCTTTAAACACCCTGATTTCTCCTTTTCCAAGCAAATAACTCCCATTATTCCAAGGTGCATGTGTATCTTCAAGGTGGAGGAATAGCGACTCATTTTCTGGTAGAAACGGAAATTTCCGTAAACATTCTTCAGCATCGACAACTCTTGCCATAAAATAGGGAGCTAACTCAATTTTCATTTTTGGCTGCGGCAAAAAATAAGGAAATAGATCGTGACTTGCAAGATTAATCGTTACTGTTTCAACCATGGAGTCATGCTGGCAGATAAAATTCCATAGCCCTTTTCTCGCATCGTGGTCAAGAGCAACCAGCTCCTCCACTTCCATTTTTCTTTCCTTCACTTGGTACAGAATATAGCCCCTTGCCTCGTTCGCAGAATGGTAATATACAGCAAGCTGCGAATCATCATTATATACGTTTTGTTTCCACCAATTTGTATCACGTTTTAGCATTCCGGTATGTTGAGTGCAAAATTGCTGGTAAATCTCTTCTATCTCCTCATTATGGGACTCTTTGGAATATCTCTTTATAAAACCTGGCTGCGTTTCAAGGAACTTTAGGTTTACTTTTTCAAACGTTAATTTCTTCTGTTCACTTAAAACCTCCCACCCATATTTCCGATAAAAAGAGATATCAAATGGGTGTAAAAGCGATACAATCTGATTATTATTTCGCATGTGTTTCAAAGATTCGATAATGAGTGCGTTTACATAACCGGTTCGTCTAAACTCTGGGTAAGTAGCAACTCCCGCGATTCCACCCATTTTCCATTCGGCATCCTTCATGAAAATGGTGAGTGGAATAATATGCAGTTTGGCAGCCAGACTATTCTCACCATCCCATATTCCTAGAATATTATGATTTTTAATTGATTCTTTTCTAACCGGTATATCAACTTCCGGTACCTTATATTGAAATGCGTACATTGATAGTTTCATTGCTTCTAAGAATTCATTCTCTGTAATTTCTCTAACCTGCATTTAGTCCAATTCCTTTCTTTTCTCAACGTAGTATATCTATGATTTTAATGATAAAACAATATGCTTATTTTTCCAACAATATCTGGGATTCAGATACTATCATTCTTCTAAAAAAGCCTCGTTTGCTTCATTGGGTTTCCCAACGAAGCAAACGAGGCTGCCCCACCGTCATTAATTTAAGCTTCTCTAGTTTGGCTTACTTTTTCCCTGGATAAAGCCTTTTTAAACTGCTCGATTAGGATAGGAACGATTTCAAAGGCATCGCCAACAATTCCATAATGACAGTTCTGAAAAATAGGGGCCTCTTTGTCCTTATTTATGGCAATAATTAAATCTGAATTTTTCATTCCCACAATATGTTGAATCGCTCCGGAGATTCCAATTGCAAAATAAATTTTTGGCGTTACTGTTACACCGGTTTGCCCAACCTGATGAGGATGGTCGATCCAACCCGCTTCTACTACATCTCTACTGGCACCAACCGCTCCTCCAAGCGTTTCAGCCAATTGGTGTATTATCTGAAATCCTTCGAAGCTCCCTAACCCTTTTCCACCTGCAACAATAATGTCCGCTTCGTCGATTCGTACTTTCTTTACTGTTTCCTTTACAATTTCCAAGACTTTTGTCCGAATGTCTTCTTCCTTTAGGGGGATTGTTTCTTCAACCACCTTGCCGGTTCTCCCCGCCTCGGGGTCCAGCGCCTTCATGACTTTGGCGCGTACTGTCGCCATTTGCGGCCGGTATTTTTTACATAAAATGGTCGCCATAATATTTCCGCCAAATGCCGGTCTGCTCGCCAATAGTAAACCCGTTTCCTCTTCAACATCCAGTTCCGTTGTATCCGCTGTCAAACCTGTCGGCAGATCGGTG
>NZ_JBALSN010000155.1:3693-19477 GCF_036966985.1 Neobacillus drentensis
CTTGCCAGGTCTTTTCCTGTTGAGGTGGCCCCGTAGAGGATAATTTCTGGTTTATATTTATCAGCGCACTCCAGCAGCGCCTTCATGTAGGTTTCAGTTCGGTAATGTTTAAAGATGGGTTGATCATATACGTACACGGTATCTGCTCCATATTCAAAAACAGTCTTTGTTAATTGTTTAACATTTTCTCCGATTAGAATACCGGCCAATTCCACTCCCCGTTTGTCTGCCAACTTTCTTCCTGCTCCCAATAATTCAAGTGATACAGAAGCAACTACACCATCCTTTTGTTCAATGAATACCCAAACACCTTTGTAATCTTTGAAATCCAATTACACTCCCTCCTTTGTTTCAAACAGTTCTTTCTTTTCAAGCAGGACAGATAGCAATTGCTCAACTTGTGCAGATGGGCTGCCATCAAGGAATGTTCCCCCTGCCGGTTTTTGCGGAGCCCATACTTTAGATACGATCGTTGGGGATCCCTTCAAACCAAGCTGCTTAATGTCCACCCCTTCCAAGTCATCAACAGACCAGATATGGGGTTTATATCTTGCAGCCTTTATCATGTTTGGAAACGGAGAATACGGTACTTCATTGATTGTCTTTTCAACGGAAAACAGACACGGTAATGTGGACTTTACGACTTCATAACCTTCCTCAAACTTGCGATGAACAATGGCATATCCTTCCTCTTGATTGATTTCCTCTACTTTATTCACAGACGTAAGGGGTGGAATATCGAGCCTTCTTGCTATTCCAGGTCCGACTTGCCCGGTATCTCCATCGATGGACATTTTTCCGCAAATAATCAAATCAACGGGATTCGTTTTGGCAATTTTTTCAATCGCCTTTGTCACGGCATAGCTCGTTGCCAATGTATCTGCACCTGCAAACCGGCGGTCTGTGATCAAATAACCTTCATCTGCGCCAATTTCAATACACTTTTTAATTGCGGTAACCG
Organism: Neobacillus drentensis; assembly: GCF_036966985.1. Lineage (GTDB taxonomy): Bacteria > Bacillota > Bacilli > Bacillales > Cytobacillaceae > Neobacillus > Neobacillus drentensis_E. The sequence continues at coordinate 4,655 of NZ_JBALSN010000155.1, forward strand.
CTGGAGGCGGCCCCATTGTTACAACAGATACGATTCCTCCATACCTATTCTTTAGACGAACAGCCTCTTCAACAGCATGAGCATCATACGGGTTCAAAATCGCGGGTGCCGTCCTGCGGTCCATCGTGTTTGTCTTTGGATTCATCTTGATAATTTTGGTGTCAGGCACTTGCTTAATACAGGCTACAATGTGCAGCATTTAATCCCTCCCTTTTATTAAAAGGACCCATGGCCCTTTAGTTACAGTAATTTGAAGCTTGCCGGCTGTTTTCCGGCTAAAAAGCCTTTTTATTCCGTTTACATTTACTTTATTATTAGAGATGTCCATACATTCGAATTTTCTGAATAATATCTATGTAAAAGTTGCAAATAAAAAGTCAAACTTAAGAAAAAAACCGCACAAGTGAGGAAACTAAAGGATTCCGTTTTGAGGTATTTTTCTTAAATTACTTGCCGAAATGACAGCCTTATTGGCATCGTTAATTGGCGATTTTCCTTATTAGGAATACAAAAGCCTTAGTTATATATAAAACCTCATCGTATTGCATCAAAATGAGGTTCTCTTGGATTTTTGAGATAAAACTCACTCCTTTTTAAATAAGATGTCTTGTCCTTAATCGAGTAATCAGCAAAAGTAATATAAGCGGAGATTTTCCGGTTAAATACAGAATGGAGCTCGTTTCGGGGTAAATAAGGGGAGTATTTCCGATTATGCAAAGCAAAATCCTCCATTTTGGGATTTTTTGAGACAATAGTCGGAATTTCTCCGTCTATTTAAGCTTTTTTTAATAAAAAATACGAATTAAGCGGAATTTCTCCGTCTATTTATTAGCTGGGGTGATTAACCTGATCCCTCAACCGAAAAGTGCGGACCCTCTTGATCCTAGATGCGGGAATCAGCAGCTTTATATCGACCAGCTTATAAAAATTAATAAAATTGGTAATCAAAAATGCACTGCAAATGACAGATGTTTTGACCCACTTTTTTAATTGTACAATACTTATTGTCCATCATTATAATGATGTCAATTGCTATGTCAAAGTTAATCAGATTTCGTAGAAACCTTGATAAATAAAGAAAAAGACGTATGCCAATTCATACGTCAATTCTTGTGTCTATTAATCAAGAAAGCACCCGAAAACGGAACCCTTTTTAAGGAATCACAGTGCGGTTATGGGGTTTAGTGTCCACCATTGCCCATATAGGTTTGTCATTTGTTTGAGTTGGACTCTTGTTTGTTAGCTAAATAAAGAATAAATAACACGACTCTTATAAATTTTGAGCCATGTTTTTCACCTGGCGCTTTTCCTTAATACAAATCACACCCAGCAAGCCAATCATGGAGAAAATAACTGGAGTGATGAAACCGTAGTAATACCCATTACCTACACTACCTGAAGCTGTTTGAAAATGATCCAACACATATCCAAAAATGCTTGGCAGCAATACCGCACTTAGAAATCCACCCGTATTCGCAAACCCCGATACAATGCCAGATTCTATTATAGGAAAAGATTGACGAACGACAGCAAAAGTTAAGGCACTTGCCCCGTAACCAAAGCCAATGATAAAGAAAAGCATAACGAGCATGGATAAGGGTGGGTTCCCATTAAATAAAAGAAAGAAGGACCAACTCAATAAAATCATGATATGAACAATAACATAAGGTCGTTTAATTGTTTCTAATCGACTTGAAATCCAACTAGTTAGAGGAGCACCAATAAGCGCTCCAATAAGACCAATCATAATGAGTTGACTCGCATCTGAACGAGTCATTCCATAGACATCCATCCCAAAAGGCACTGCCCACGAACCGACAAATCCTACATAAGCACCTACAACCCCAAAGTGACAAAAAAATAAAGCCCACGCCTGACGATTCGAAAATATTCTTCGTAATAGCGCAAACGTTTTTTCACGTGGTATCTCCTCTTTAACAGCGGCCGATTTGGTAAGAAAGATTTGTTTTGGTTTTTTTATGAGAACAAAATAAAGAAGGATTCCACACNNCCTCCAACCAAGTAGGTTAATTAATAAGGAGAAAGGGACTGTTGCAAAAAGGAACCCAAGGCTTCCCGTCATTCCCGCAAGACCAATTAATCGAACAAATTCCTTTACTTTAAACCATTGGCCCAATATTAACACCAGATTGACCCAGATGGTCGAATCCCCCGTCCCAGTCAGTATTCTAGCCAAAAACAGGACAATTTCATGGGTACCAAGACTATAAATGATTGTACCTATGCCGGTAAGTATGGCACCTATCATGAGAAAAAAATTAGGTCCAAATCGATCAGCCAAAATACCCATTGGGATTTGCAATCCTGTGTATACAAAAAATTGTATACTTGTCAGTAAGCCAATCGTTGTAGCTGTTACATTAAAATCCCTCATCACTTCTTCTGTAATCAACCCTGGTGCGGTTCGTTGGCTCGCCATCAATAAATAAGTAAACATGACAGAAGCAAATACAATCCATCTAAATCTGCTATTTTGTTTGTCCAATGATTTCTACTCCTAATTACTTTTACTCCTATATATATGGATTTTCTGTAACGGTAGAAACCAGTTTTTAAATGATGTGGGAAATCAACTTAATAAATGTTTCAAAATTCCATTTATTAAATATTATTTGTATGATATTATTTTTAAAAAAAGAAGGGGTAAACAACATATGGAATCAACATTCTCATCAACAAAAACTACATCTAAGACAAAAGCTATTGTCATCAATGCACTTTTCATCGCTTTAACTCTCTTAGCTACGATGTTCATTAACATAAAGCTCCCAATAATGGGTAATGGAGGGCTAATCCATCTGGGTAACGTACCTCTTTTTATAGCAGCCTTGGTATACGGCAAGAAAACAGGAGCCATAGCAGGCGCCTTCGGAATGGGCTTCTTCGATCTTATTTCCGGCTGGGCAATATGGTCACCGTTTACTTTTATCATCGTAGGTGCAATGGGCTTCATCGTCGGACTTATTTCCGAAAAAGTACCTGGCAATAAAATCTTTGTTAACAGTTTGGCAATTGCCACTGCATTAATAATAAAAGTTGTTGGCTATTATTTTGCAGAAGTGATCCTTTATGGTAACTGGATACAGCCATTTGGCTCCATTCCTGGAAACATAATGCAGGTCGTAATAGCGGGTATCATTGTAGTACCTCTTGCAGAACGTTTAAAGAAAAGAGCCTTGTAGATAACAAAATAGAAATCAGAGTTTATTATAAAATCATTAGCAACAAGTTTTATGAGATTGTTCAGAGAAAAGGTCGTCATCAGTTAGATGACGACCTTTTCTTCTGCTTTCTTTCAGTAGTTTGGTCATTATCAGGCTAATGATGACCTTTTTTATTTTTGACTTACGGAATTTCGGTCATCATCATCTATTTTGTAGCATAGAATTACCTTCTTATACTATCTTAAAGGAGGGCAACTCAATGAGTGAGATTGTTTCAGCATTTCAACAGATTCCAACCACGTGCATTTCTGACACGATGCAAGGACTAAATAATATGGATCCATTAATTAAACCATTAAAAGAGGAATACAGAATAGCAGGTCGTGCCTATACGGTTAAAATGCCAGTTGGTGATAATCAATGCGTGTTAAGAGCTATTCGTGAAGCCAAACCAGGAGATGTTCTCGTTGTCGATGCCAAAGGTGATACTTATCGGACCATTGCAGGGGATTTTATCCTTGGACTTGCACAAACATTAGGTATTGCAGGGGTCGTAACCGATGGGGTTATTCGTGACATCCTTGGTGTAAAAAAGCTTAATTTTCCAGTTTTCTGCAAAGGGACCACTGTTGCATCAAGCGCTAAGGGTGGTTGGGGCGAAGTTAATGTACCGATTTCTTGCGGTGGCACCTCAGTAAGTCCTGGAGACATCATTGTAGCGGATGCTGATGGGGTTGTAGTCGTTCCGAAAGCGATCGAGGAAGAAGTATTAAGGAAAGCAAAAGAAAAACTTGTTAAAGATCAAGAACGGGATGAGAAAGTTTCCGGAAAACCCGATGAAGTTATCCGGTATTTGGATAGTATGTTGAAATAAATAGATGACCAAAAAGGAGGGAAACGAGATCGTAACGTTTCCCCTTTTTGGTTTATCTTTGAATGCCTTTTATCAGATTCACCAACCCTAATTTGGTACTGTACTAATAAAACCGTTCTAATCATATTCTTATAAAAGAAATAATTAGAAGGGGTGTAAAGTTAGGTGAAAAAAGTTAAGGTTCGTTTACAGCCCATTGTTAGTAAAATAAATTTACCCACTGTTTTGAAGACAGCTATACTTCCGGGTGATTCCATTGAAAGATTGTTTATTGCAACCCAGGTAGGAGAAATCTTTTACATAGGAAACGGAGTAATAAGGACTTTTTTAGATATTCGCACGCGAATCATTAAACTTGGTCCTTCTGGTGGTTATGATGAACGGGGATTGCTGGGGCTGGCGTTTCATCCTGAATTTTATTATAACGGTCTGTTTTATCTACATTACTCAGTAGCTGGGACACAGGGCCCAGGTGCTCTTCCTGAAGGTTTTAATCCAAACCCTTGTGATCCCAAAACGTTAAACCTAAAGTGGATCAATAGAGAAACACAATATGAGCATATTGATACTGTTGAAGAATGGATTTTACAATCGAATGGTCAACCTCAAAAACGACGGACACTACTTAACTTAAGAAGACCCTTTTTGAATCATAATGGTATCAATAGCTTAAACTTTTCACCTGAAACAGGAAAACTTGTTTTAACAACCGGAGATGGCGGATCAGGCTATGATCCATTTAATCTAAGCCAGGATAATATGGAAATAGCCGGTAAAATAATTGAAATTGACGTAGCTAAGAATACATTTATCAATAATCCACCTGTAGTCACACGTTTTAATGAACTTCCTGCACCTATTCAGGAAACACTCACGGTCATGGCCAAAGGGGTCCGCAATATACCAGGCATTTCATTTCAAAGGTTTTATAATCAGTATATTAAATATGTGGGAAATGTCGGACAGGATCTGGTAGAGTCGATTTTTTCATTCACTCATTATAATCCCATACCGGTTACTCAACTTGTTCAAGCCTCTTTAAGAAACACCGAACCCGACCAAGAAGGATTTATTAACTTCGGCTGGCGTGGGTGGGAAGGTGCTTTTCCTACTTCTATTATAAGGGGCTGCTCTGGAAATCCGAATTTGGATGAGAAAACAATTGCTTATTTCAATGAAGCAATAAACACTTCAGTGAAGCGTCTTTTGCCTCTAACTAATTATTTTCATAAAGATGAAAGGCCCGATAAGTTTGGAGGAACGGCTCTTACAGGAGTCCAGCCCTATATGGGGAATGGAATCCCCGATTTAGCGGGTAGTGTTGTGTTTACTGATCTTGCCCGGAAAGAAAAATCGCAATCTCCGGTTAGAGGGGTTTTGGCGTATTCCAAGGTAAGAACAGATGGTAAACCAAATGATAATAGTGTGATTGAAACCGATTATAATTTTGGATCTCAATCCGCTTATTATGTTAGTTTGGGAACGAATCTGAATCAAACCAAACTATATTTAGGGGTCTTTGGCTCTATGAAAGTAACTGATTTTAACCAAGGTACTGTTTTTGAGATAATTCCATGATTTTTGGATTTAATAGAATCTAAATAGAAAAAAAACAAGAGAGCAATTACGCTCCCTCGTTTGATAAAGTTAAACCTCATTAAAAGGCCGTCTGAACCAAAAAGGTAAACCAATTGAGGGAATATCCCTTAGTTTGTTGGGCTTTTTTTGTCGTTGTGCAAGCGACTAGAGAGAAATTTCACTTCGATTGTTTTATAATTTACTGCCTTTTAATTAAAACTTTTTTTCAATTCTTCTAATGTTAAACTTTTAGTTTTTTCAACAGGTTTATTGGATGTAGGGAAGTATGGATTGATGGACATGAAGTTCTTTTCGACATAATTAAAGTCAATCATGTCAACGACTCCATCTTTGTTAAGATCTTCCTTCAATCTCTCCCCGGAAGTTCCAGCATTATTAGCAACAAGCTTTGCGTCATAAATGTCGATTACATGGTCTCCGTTTACATCTCCAGCAGCAGCCGTATCCGTATATATAGTATAGAAATTACCTTGGACTTTTCCATCAATGGTCCTGCTTAAAGTTAATTTTTTACTGTATAGGAAATGTCCCGGAATATCCACTATTAACGTATAGTCATCCTTCGTTGCAGGAATATCCGTTATTGTCATATAACCATTTTCTGAAATATCAGCAGAGTACCTTTTACCATTTTTATCAACTAGATAAGCTTTTGTCCCAATCTTTGAATAATCTAAATTATAGTTGTCTAAATTAACTGCTTCACCATGATAGTAACCTTCTACCCATGAGTGCTGTGAAATGAATTTAAACTTTTCAGCAAATGTTGGTAAAGAATACTTACTACCAGAGCTTGTTTGATAAGAAGATTCTTGATAATAGAATGTACTTTCTACCATGTAATTATGGTCATCTACTACTTTTAATGTGATATCCAATAAATCAATATCTTCATTAATTGAAACAGGTAGTTTTGTCTTTTTGTCTGAAATATCTAAAGCAAATGCTGAAATATTAGACCACGTGCTTTCTGTAATTTGTGGCTTTGCGACATTAATAGTCCAATTATTTTTCTTAGCAAGTTCCTCTAACTGTTTTGATGGCTTAACGTCTACAACTTTATAGAAATTAGGGACATCGATTGTTACAGAAGCACTTGCTAAATCTTTAGCGTTTTGTACAGTAAATGTATTTACAAACTCCGTTCCGAGACTAACAGCTTTTGTATTTGGTTTTATTGTGGAATATTTATCACCTTTATTTATAAAAGTAAATTCTGGGAAAATCGGATTTCCTGCTGTAGCGTAATCATAGGTATAGATTCTTACATTTGTTGGATAGTTTGCGTATTCTTCTGGTAAGACACCAAATTTAAATTCACCTTTTGCATTTGGGAAAAATTCAGCTGTTGGCCAATACGAATCTTGATAGGCGAACGCGGTATTTGCCTCTTGAGTGATGTCATGTCCTCTACTTTTTAAATAGTCAATCGTATCATCATACAATTTTCCATGTACCCAATAGGCTGTATAATCTTGTCCGTCATAATTTTCAGTTGTTAAATCTGAACTAGTGAGCTCTTTGATTCCTGTTTTCTTATCAAATTCCAGGGTTGGAGCGGTATTATCGATCACCATGTCATTATCGATTTTATATGTTTTACCATCTACCCCTGTACCAATATAAGAAACAATGTATTTCCCTTCTTTAAGTGGTTCATATTCAAGTGATAAAGGTTTATTTGGATCACCTGTAAAATGTTTTACTTCACCGGAAAATCCGTAAAATATTAAGTATTCCGTATCAACTGCAGCATTTTCTAAATTAAATGTGCCATAGAACCCAATTGGTTTTCCATCTATATCGCTAACCACTACATCAATCGTTTTCATATGACTATTTAACTTGAAACTGACTGGTGTAAACGGCTCAATATACGGATGAAAGTTACTTAGGTCATTTGTAATTGCATGTTTATAAAATTCTACTTTTTCGAATCCAGGTTTAGAATAACGAACATGAAAAGGAATTTGATATTCTGCCGTTTGCGATTCATTTTCAATATAAATGTATCCCTCATAAATACCAAATTCTGCATCGGCTGGAATTGACATTTCTGCATTAATATTTTTACTCTCATTTCCATTCACTTCAATCGTCGATGGTAATTGAAGCGTCACACCACTCTTTGTAGCATCCTTTGAGACACCATCGATTGTTAAAAATTCAACTCTAGTATGATATGTTTCTAGTTCACTACTTAAATTTTTAAAAGAAATCGACGTTGTTCTATTCTGAGTCTCACTTGATTGTGCAATACTTCCAAAAGGTAGAGATCCTGAGATGTCATCGATTTCTATTTTTAAACCTTCTTCATCTAAGGTAGTCGTCTTATTTTGTACTTCCACTAACGTTGTATTATGGACTGCCTCATAAGCATCTACACGGCCTGCACCAACTTCATTCACATTGTACGTACGACCTTTTAATGGATCAGCAGTATTCATTAGCGCTGCCTTTACATCTGCAACTGTATAATCTGGATGGGATTGTAATAATAAGGCTGCAACTCCAGCAACATGTGGTGTTGCCATGGAGGTTCCACTTAAACTAGCATAACCACTAGAATAATCGACACCATCTTCTGGACTATTAATATATTCTGGAACAGTAGAGAATGTAGAGACTCCAGGTGCTACTACATCTGGCTTAATATCAAAGTTATTATTTACTGGTCCACGTGAACTAAAATCTGCTAGCACATCACCTGTAGACATATTTGACTGTAAGTCTGTTAATTTAAGCTTAGCTGTAGGATCTGCTTTTAATTTATCTGAAAGTTTAACTCCGTCGGTGTGTAACATTTTAAATGTTGGGACATAACCATAATTTTCACCTAAGAAATATGGAATTTCTCCATCTTCATTATTGTATAGTAAAACTGCTACAGCACCTTTTTCGTGAGCACGTCGAATTTTTTCATCAAATGAGATCGTGCCCCGTGAAATCAATGCCACTTTCCCATTAACGTCTTTATCAGTAAAATCGTCTTCCGTACCAATTCCTACTTCAACAATTTCAAACTCTTTGTCCATTACTTTCAAATAATCCTTACCGAATCCATATCCCATTAATGTATTTTGAACGGAAATATCTCCTAAACTTGATTTTACAGTCGGAATATCAGTCGGCACATCACTAGCCCCAACCGTGATTGCTAGTGGAGAAGCACCTGGTGAACCTAACGTACTAGGATTTGGCCCTGCATTTCCTCCGGCTATAACTGGTATGACCCCTTTTAAAGCTGCATTGTTGATGGCTACAGAGGTAGCGTCTAAGGAATGATTATTACTATTACCTAATGATAGATTAATAACATCCATTCCATCTTCTACAGCTCTTTCTATACCTGCAATAACGGATGAATCATATCCTGATCCATATTCTCCTAATACTCGATATGCGTACAAGTCAACATCCGGGGCTACACCTGTCATTGCATATTCAACATCATTTTTCGGGTTAGATGCGATGGTCCCAGCAACATGAGTCCCATGTTCTGTATAGTATGAACTACCATCTATCGTTTCAGGCTGTCCAGATGCAAGCCAATTCGCTCTTGTTGTTTCCATTGGATCAGAGTCGTTATCGACTAAATCATATCCGCCTTTATAAACATCTTTTAAATCAGGGTGATTATAGTCAATCCCTGTATCAAGTACTCCAACTTTTATTCCTTGTCCTTTTAAACCCTCATTATGTAAACGATCAACTCCTATATGAGGAAGCGCTGGTGGAATTACTTTTCCAGTTGTTGGTTCTTGAGTTGTCGTCGATTCATTTATCGGTAAACTAACGACATTGTCTTTCCAAATCCTTTTAACTACACCAGTCTCAAGCAAGGTATTTATTTCATTTGTAGGAATCGTCATAGCCATTCCATTAAATACATTCTGGTAAGTTTGTTTAATGTGATATTTAATTGACTTTTCTTTTTTATTTTGGTTTAACTCCTCCTTCTTCTTAAAAATTTCAGTTAATCGTTGTTTAAAATGTTCTTGTTCCCCTTTTATCTTTTCTGCTTTATTTTTAATTGTACCTTTTGTTTTTGATTGCTGGGCATTTTCGACTGGAACTGTTTTGAACTCAACAATGACATTTGCGGTTTTATCCTTAAGTGACAATAAACTTGGATCAATGATGAATCCTTCTTGTGGGGTTAATCGTTTAATAGACTGTCTTTGTTCTTCAGTTAGTCCTTTTAAAATCGATTCTGCAGAATTTGATATAGCATAGGTTTTATGCTGAGGCATTAAATAAGTTGTAAGTAAACTAGAAGCTATTACCCCTGTTACCATCACATTTAGAAATCGTTTCTTTCGAATTTTCATAAATCGACGCTCCTTCTACTGATTTAATTTAAGCTTTAAATTTTAAACCTATTATTTTCTAAAAATAATAATTCCAGCAGGTATCCCTTAATTGAAAATGGTTACATATTCCTATGAGCATCGCTTTCCTCCCTAAAGAAAGATAGTGTAAAATAAGAGTATGAATAATTAGACAACTCTATTAATTCCTATTGTACTTGAGCTTATAACGTCGGTAAATTGGGGGAATTGTTCTACGAGTTTTCCTCATTCGACTATACGATTTGACGAAATCCTTGTAGAATATTGTCAAACTTTGAAGAATTGAACGTTTTTTTGCAAAAAGCTCAAAAGTAAGATTTCTAGAAAATAACAATTTTGAAACTATATTAAAAAAATCACTTTTGTACTTGGGGGAATCTTGGTTTTCCTACCACTCAAAAATACCAAAATATAATTTTTCTAAAAGGAGAAATTTAATATGTATGAGGGGAAAATCATTAAGTTTTATCGCGAAAAAATCCAAATGACTCAAGAGCAATTAGGAAAAGGAATTTGTTCTGGAACACATATTAGTAAAATTGAACGTTTACATACCGAATATGCACCTGAAATTGTCACTCTTTTATCCGAGCGACTAGAAATTAATATCGAAACTGAAATAATAAAACTTAAAAATATTAAAAAGCGTTTACACCATTGGCATGATGTTATTGTCATGCAATTATTTGAAGAAATGGATCTTATAAATCAAGAACTTGAGCAAGAAGATTTAATTCAAATCTCTGATTATATCAATCTTTACAAATTACTTCGGGTTAGGTATTTACTGATGCATAATTTGACCGAGGAAGCATCAGACATTATTGTTGAAATCCAAAAGAAAGAACAAAAATTATCATCCTACGAAGCTAATCTGTTTAAACACGTTTTAGGAGTTTACTATTTAGCGAAACATGAAAACCTTAAGGCAATTCAAGCATTAAAATCAATAAATGATACAGATTACATTAACAAGGAATATACCTATCATTTAGCAGTTGCCTATCATCTAAATGAATCACCAGTAATGGCTTATTTTTTTGCAGATAAATCGCGTCAATTTTTTAAAGAAATTAATAATTATCTTAGAGTGATTGATGCAGAAATGCTTATGGCAATTCAAGTAAAAGATGATGGAGATTTTAATGAGACCATTCAGAAGTTTGAAAGCTTAATCAAAAGCTGTGAACTTTGTCATTCACCTGATCGAAAGGCAAAGGTATTACACAACTTAGCTTTTGAATATTTTAGAAGAAAAAATTATGTCTGTTCCGTCATCACTTTTTCCGTAATATTGATTCCCTTTAATTTTGGTAATCTTGTATTCTACTGTAGTGTATTTAGTGGAACTTTGATTCTTAGATACTGAATTATTTACAGGAGCTGAAGTATGATCTCTTACTAATACTAAAGCTAATAATATTGATGAGAGCACCAAAAGGATGATTACTCTTTTTAACATTGGTTCTCAACCTCCTTCTATGTATTTTAAGAGATATGCAGGGAAAGTAAATCCTCCTATTTTCCTTTAGTCTTTAGACCTATGCCAAATTTCAAACCAAAAAGATTTTTAATTAATGAGAACAAGACAGGTCTTTGGAAAGTAATGAGCTTCGGCACTAGGCCGAAGCTCATTTTACCTTTTTTACATAAACTTCAAATGCTGATCTCCAAAAAAGCCCTTCAATATATAATCTCCATCAGGGACATTCAGTCTTTTAAAACCCAACAAAAACTCCTTATTGTCATAAGGCACTTCTCTAAAAGCAACGGACATATCTCCTTGATCACCGATTGTCAGCACGGCATAGGGTGCTAATGGCTGGTAGTTGCAGCCTAAGGAGCTAGGATTGAGATAAAGTCGCCCATTTGATTTAAAGTGGTGGATGACGTGATGGTGTCCAAAACAAACGATATCAGCGGTAGATGTACGGTAATGTTCATCAAGCTTCGATTCGGTGGGTTCTTTATCTAATGGGATAAACACATGCTGGTCACTTAAATGGTAATGAACAAAAAACAATCTCTTATCATTGTAAACCGCATCTAGAGTCACAGGAATCTCATCTAAAAACGGAATAAACTTCCGGTCAATGTGTGCTGCAATCCATTGATGATGGACTTTCTCTTTACCTCTGCTATAGGGTTCTCTACCAGCAATAATATCAAGAATCGCTTCATCATGATTGCCCATGACAAAAGAAATATCAGCACGTGAGGTTAACAGCTGAAGAACCTTGTTCGTTTCATACCCTATGCCGATCAAATCACCTAAACAATAAATATGCTCGGTTGTTTTGTCCTTATCAATATCATCCAAAACAGCCTTTAAGGCTGAAAAATTCCCGTGAATATCAGTTATAATGGCTATTTTATGTTCCATGATCAAATCTCCGTTTTTCATATAGTTTAACTACTTGTATCAAATAAAATACAAACCATGAATCTAAGGAGTGTTTACGGTCTTTCCCATTCCGACTTTAAAGATCCATCTAAGAATTGGAGGAACCACAAAGTAAATAAAAAGGAGGCGAAAGATTTGATAGCCGGTGACCATGGATAAATCAGCATGGATGGCATGAGCGAGAATTCCCATCTGATCCATACCACCGGGAGCTAAGGCTAAAAAACTGGTCGAATGGTTAATATGATAAAAAGCAACGAGCAGCATGCTTAACCCAATGGAGACAAGGATCATAACCATCCCACTTATAAGTGCAAGCGAAATAATTTTTGTTTTATGTTCGAGTTTCTCGGGTTTTAATAGCAGTCCAATATAAGCTCCAATAAAAAATTGGGAGGCATCCAACAAGGATGGGGGTAACACTGGTCCATGTGATCCAATTAAATTGAAGATCGCTGTTCCTATTATTGGCCCTAATAAATAGGGGGTAGGAAAGTGATGTTTTCTAGCAAGTAAAGCACAAACCACACAAATCAACCCAAACCAAATAAGGTTTGGAAAAAGAGGTACATCGGAGACAACACCACCAGTAACCAAGTCAGACACTGTGTCGGAAGTATTATTAAAAAATGGTCCGAAGATAAGAAAGGGAACAAAGAAAATAATCATAATCAATCGAGCAACTTGAAGAAACGTTACTGTAGTAATGTTAATTCCTTTTAATTCTTCTGCAAAGATTATCATTTGTGAAAGCCCACCCGGAATACTGCCAATCAGGACGGTCGGATAATCGACCCCAGACAATTTAGATACCACAAAAGCGATTCCAGCACAAAAACAAACAAGCAAAACCGTCATCACTAACATGGAAGGCAGTTTCGCTACGATCTCAAGGAGTGCTTCTTTAGTGAACGATAGACCAATGGAATATCCGACAATCACTAAGCCGGTATCTCGAATCATCTTTGGCCAGTAAAACTGAACTTTTCCGAACCTAGAGCCAATTAAAACCGCGGTCATTGGTCCAAGCAGCCAAGGAATCGGTGAATGGATGATGGAGAACAAAAACCCTCCGATAAAGGAGGTTACCAATGTAATACAGAACCGAACCTTTATATCGTCAATAGTAAAATTCATCAAAGAAACCCTTCTGTCTAAATAAATTGTTTACTTGTTCACACCCTTGACATAATTTTAACATGATGTGGAAAATTTATCTAAACTTAAGTATTTTAGAGTGGGTCTACACATAATAAAGGAGAAAAGTTATCCAATATATTCTTAAAAGGAGAGTAATATATGAAAGCACCACTTATATTAGGACTCGGTATTACCTTCTTCTTATTCGTCCCACTAGGAATCTATACGAATATTTTTCCGTTTGTCACGATTGGGTTAACTGGTGCTGGTTTATCCTTTGTTTTATATAGTTTAAAAATAAATAACGACTGGAAATGCTTTAACAGGATACAAAAATTACCCTTTATTGGCTCATCAGTTGTTTGGATCTATCGTTTAGGTATTCTTGGAATTGGTGCCGCAGCCTTATACAGTGCTTCTTCATTTTGGGCGGATTCTCCTGCTTACATTAAAAAGAATTACGCGAAAATAGAAGGGATTCCTTCAAAAATTGTTTATGAGAAAGCTACATCCAGGGGTCAAATAGATGGAACGATTACGGTTATCATCAATAACAAACGACTAAGCATTGCTCAAAATCCACGATATCCGATCAAAAACAACGTGGAAGGCCGCCATTTCCTGATTAACTATCTGCCAAACACCGAATGGGTCATGGATTACACAATCGAATGAATGAAAAAAACTAGGAAACTCACCGTTCTGTTTCCTAGTTTTTTCATTAATTTACTTGTGTCTGGTGAACGACTTTCTTACGTTGTTCGACGATAATTAATCCACCGAATAATCCTAGAAGGGAGAAAAGAACAGGGATCATAAAACCATAATGGTAGCCGACACTGCTTGGAGATGCATGGAAATGGTCTAATACTTTCCCGAAAATGCTTGGTAAAAGAACAGCACTTAAAAATCCGCCCATATTGGCAAAACCAGAAACCACTCCTACCTCTTTGATATCAAAGGATTTTCTGACAATCGCAAAGGTTAAGGCACTCGCCCCATTTCCATACCCAATAATAAAGAAAATAATCGTAAGCATCAGGATTGGCGGCTTTCCGTTCATGATTAAAAATGACACCCAGGATAAAGCTACAATGCAGTGAACAACAACGTAGAGTCGTTTAATGGAGTCTAAGCGGCTGGAAATCCAGCTGGTTAAAGGGGCACCAATAATAGCTCCGATAAGACCGATCATAATCAGCTGACTTGAATCTGAACGGGACAAGCCATAAACATGCATCCCATAAGGGACAGCCCACGAACCAATAA
>NZ_JBALSN010000155.1:19567-19713 GCF_036966985.1 Neobacillus drentensis
GACAAAAGAATGCGGCCCATGCTTGACGTGTGGTAAAAATCCGGCGTAACAAAATCAATGTATTTTCACGTGGTTTTTTGGGTTTATTACTAGCTGTACTTTTCCACGTCATTTTCTTAGGTTTTTGTATGAGCACGATATAAAGT
>NZ_JBALSN010000156.1:0-10343 GCF_036966985.1 Neobacillus drentensis
TATTTAGTGTTATATTAGAAACGGAAAAGCGCTTACACCCGCAATAATTTTTTTAATGAATTATTTTATAGTTATTTTTTAGATTATATTAGGAGGTAATGTGATGAAGAAATATTTACAAAGAATTGGTCGTTCATTGATGTTACCTGTAGCTGTTTTACCGGCTGCAGCTATCTTGATGGGTATTGGTTATTGGATCGACCCTACGGGTTGGGGGGCGGATAGTCCGCTAGCGGCTTTCCTAATTAAAGCTGGTTCATCGATCATTGATAATATCCCTATCCTATTTGCTGTTGGGGTAGCACTAGGGATGGCGAAAGAGAAAGATGGTTCGTCCGCGTTAAGTGGTTTGGTTGCCTATTTAGTTGTGACAACCTTGCTTTCACCAGGCTCAGTGGCATTGCTCGAAGGGATTAAACCAGAAGAGGTAGACCCTGCGTTTGTAAAGATTGGAAATGCTTTTGTTGGTATTCTTTCTGGTATTGTTGCTTCCACGATGTACAATCGCTTTAGCCATGTTAAATTACCGGATGCTTTAGCATTTTTCTCTGGTAAGCGTCTTGTCCCAATCATGACTGCGGTATCTATGCTTGCTGTTTCTGCAATACTATTCTTCTTATGGCCTGTTATCTTTACAGGACTTGTTTCATTTGGTAAAGGTATTGCTCATTTAGGCGCATTTGGCGCAGGTTTATATGGATTCTTTAACCGTTTATTGATTCCAACTGGTTTGCACCATGCCTTAAACTCAGTATTCTGGTTTGACGTAGCCGGAATTAATGATATCGGTAATTTCTGGGCTGGAAAAGGAACAAAAGGTGTTACTGGTATGTATCAAGCAGGATTCTTCCCTGTCATGATGTTTGGTCTACCAGCAGCAGCATTAGCGATGTACCACACTGCGAAGGACAAGAAGAAAAAGGCAGTGGCTTCCTTAATGTTAGCAGCAGGTTTCGCAGCGTTCTTTACTGGTGTAACAGAGCCAATTGAATTTGCCTTTATGTTTGTAGCTCCAATGCTTTATGTGGTCCATGCGATTTTAACAGGTATTTCCTTAGCCATTGCAGCTGCATTCCATTGGACGGCTGGATTTGGTTTTAGCGCCGGTCTAGTTGACTTTATTTTAAGTTCTAGATTACCGTTAGCAAACCATCCTTACATGTTAATGGTTCAAGGCTTAGTGTTTGCGGTAATCTATTATTTCTTATTCAGATTCATTATTACGAAATTCAACTTGATGACTCCTGGACGTGAAGAGGATGATGAAGAATCTTCTGAAATGAATTTTGCAACCGGTGAAAGTAAATTTACTGTTATGGCAGCACAAATTTATGAAGGATTAGGTGGAGATGCCAACGTTACTTCTGTTGACAATTGTGTAACCCGTTTAAGAATGGAAGTAAAAGACATGAACGCAGTCGACCAACAAAAAATTAAATCGACTGGTGTACCAGGAATTAATATCGTTGGAAAGCAAAGCATTCAAGTAATTGTTGGAACGAATGTACAATTCGTAGCAGACGAAATTTTAAAACTTCGTAATAATCCAAATGCGATGAAGAAAATTAATACAACCAAAAATGATACTTATACTCCAGTGGAATCGAATGAACTCTCTCCACTTTCTGACAAAGATTTCGTTATGCCAATCGAAGGGGAAATTATCCCGATTACTGAAGTGCCAGATCAAGTCTTCTCACAAAAAATGATGGGTGATGGTTTTGCAATCGTTCCATCTAAGGGATCTGTAGTTTCACCTGTTGATGGTGAGATTATGAACGTATTTCCTACTAAACATGCTATTGGTATCAAGGCAAGTCAAGGATATGAAATTCTCATCCATGTCGGCATGGACACTGTAAATTTAAAAGGTGAGGGTTTTACAGTGCTTGTAAAGGATGGAGAAAAGATAACAAAAGGTCAAGAGATTTTAAAATTTGATTTAGATTTCATTAAAAAGTCAGCACCATCAATAGTTACTCCAATTATCTTTACAAACTTAACAAAATTAAATGTTAAAAAACAGGGACACTCATCCCAAGGTCAAGACGGAATCCTATCAATTGAATAACAACAGAAACGACTGGTGCCTGACACCAGTCGTTTTTGTTAAGCGAATAATTTCGATTCCTCTGCTTGGAAGAAACTCTTCATGGCATGAAAGACATCTGCTTTTTGTTTAAGAATATAGTAGCGAAATTGATCATCTTTAATGTTCTTATAGGCGGACATTAACGTTGAATGGCGGTTATATTGATTTACTTCACCGTAGCCAAACATATTAGACACTTTCATTAATTCTTCCACTAGCTTCACGCAGCGGGCGTTGTCCGAAGTAAGATTATCACCGTCTGAAAAATGGAATGGATAGATGTTGAACTTTCGTGGATTATATTTGGCATCAATGATTTCAAGTGCTTTGCGGTATGCGGATGAACAAATGGTTCCACCGCTTTCACCCTTTGAAAAGAAGTCTTCCTCTGAAACAACTTTAGCCTCAGTATGGTGGGCAATAAATTCAATTTCCACCGTTTCATATTTGGTTCTTAAAAATCGAGTCATCCAGAAGAAAAAACTTCGGGCCATATACTTTTCCCAGATCCCCATCGATCCACTTGTATCCATCATGGCAATAACTACTGCTTTAGAATCTGGTTTGATTACTTCATTCCAGGTTTTAAATTTTAAATCGTCCTTGTAAATCGGATGAAAAGCTGGCTTTCCGGTCATCGCATTTCTTTTAAAAGCTGACATCATCGTCCGTTTCTTATCGATATTCCCCATCAGCCCCGTTTTACGAATATCATTAAATTCAATGTTTTCAACTAGATGTTCTTGCTCTTCTTTTCTTTTCAAATTTGGAAGCTCCAATTGTTTAAATAATGCTTCCTCTAGCTCCATTAATGATACTTCCGCCTCAAAGTAGTCTTCACCTGCTTGGTCGCCAGCTCCTTGGCCTTTTCCAGGTCCCTTCTGGCCGCTAGAACCATCACGTGCTACTACATCACCTACTTGACTGTCACCATCACCTTGGCCCACGTGTTTGTTTTTGTCATAATTATAACGGATTTTATATTCGTCCAATGAACGAATTGGAATTTTTACGACATCTCGACCGTTAGACATGATTATGCTTTCTTCAGTAATTAAGTCGGGAAGATTGTTTCGAATTGCCTCCTGGACTTTTTCCTGATGCCTTTGCTGGTCATCGTGGCCTTTACGGTGGAGGGACCAATCTTCTCTTGAAATGACAAATTGATGGTTGTTTGTTGACAATGTAAACCCCTCCTTATTAATTTAATAGGTTCCAAAATGCACAAATTTTCATCCAAATACATATGATAACGCGAGTGAAAAAAATAAGATAAATATGGATTACTTTATCCTATGCAGAAATAAAGAATAATTTACAAATTATTTCGACAATTGTGCATTCGCCTATGAAATTGGACAAATTGGTAAAGTGGGAGCATTACAGATTCTTAGTGAATTTGAATAAGGAAAAAAATAGACTGACAGATTTCCTTCTGCCAGTCCCTGCTATTTTAACCCCAACTTATCTATTTAATAGACTTCCTACATAACGAAGTAATTCATTCGCTGACGTTGTATTATAGCCATGTTCATCCACTAACCTTGCAACTACATTATTGATTTTCTTGAGCTGCTGTTCATCAGGTGTTTTGGAAGAAGTGGTAATTTTCACAACGTCTTTTAAATCGGCAAACAATTTCTTTTGAATAGCTTCACGGAGACGATCATGAGAATTATAGTCAAATCGTTTCCCTTTTCTCGCAAAGGCTGAAATCCTAATGAGGACTTCCTCCCTAAAGGCCTTTTTCGCATTTTCAGAAATACCAATTTGTTCTTCAATAGAGCGCATCAACTTCTCATCTGGATTGATCTCCTCGCCAGTGAGCGGGTCACGCAGTTTCGATTTATTGCAATAGGCTTCCACATTATCTAGGTAATTGTCCATTAAGGTTTTCGCTGATTCTTCATATGAATACACAAATGCCTTCTGGACTTCCTTCTTGGCAATATTATCATACTCTTTCCGGGCTAATGAAATATAATTCATATAACGTTCCCGTAACTCTGCGGTGATAGACGGGTGCTGGTCGAGTCCATCTTTTAATGACCTTAATACATCAAGTGCGTTAATTGAAGGTATTTCTTTACGAATGATTGTCGATGAAATTCGGTTAATTACGTAACGAGGGTCGATACCACTCATACCTTCATCAGGATATTCCTTCTTCAGTTCATCCACATCGGCTGTATTAAAGCCTTCCACACTTTCCCCATCATATAGGCGCATTTTCTTAAGTAAATCTATATCGCCTTTTTTCGGTTCCTTTAAACGGGTAAGAATAGTAAACATCGCAGCTACTTTTAACGTATGCGGTGCAATATGAACATCAGAAACATCACTTTCATTGATCATCTTTTCATAAATTCTTTCTTCTTGTGACACCTTTAAGTTATACGGTATTGGCATAACAATAATCCGCGAATGCAGTGCTTCGTTCTTCTTGTTGGAGATAAAGGAACGGTACTCCGTTTCGTTCGTATGCGCCACAATTAACTCATCCGCACTAATGAGAGCAAAACGTCCAGCCTTAAAATTCCCCTCTTGGGTAAGAGACAGCAAGTGCCACAAAAATTTCTCATCACACTTTAACATCTCCTGGAACTCCATCATTCCTCGGTTAGCCTTATTAAGTTCACCATCGAAACGATATGCACGTGGATCTGATTCAGAACCATATTCCGCAATCGTTGAAAAATCGATACTACCTGTTAAATCAGCAATATCCTGTGATTTTGGATCGGATGGGCTGAATGTACCAATCCCTGTTCGTTTATCTTCGGAGAAAAAGATTCTTTCGACTAGTACATCCTCAATTCGTCCGCCATACTCCTGTTCTAGACGCATCATGTTCAACGGTGATAGATTACCTTCAATGCGGATACCATACTCATCATAGAAATCCTTCCGCAAATGGTGTGGGATTAAATGAAGTGGATCCTCATGCATCGGGCATCCTTTAATGGCAAAGACTGAGCCTCGATCCGTGAGCGAGTATGCTTCAAGTCCCCTTTTTAACATGGTAACAAGAGTGGACTTCCCTCCGCTTACAGGACCCATTAATAATAAAATACGTTTCCTTACATCCAATCTTTTTGCAGCTGGATGGAAGTATTCTTCAACAAGCCTCTCAAGCGACTCCTCTAAACCAAATAATTGATTGCTAAAGAATTCGTACTTCTTCGTCCCTTTTTCTTCAGTAATACCTGCATCCTTAAGCATATTATAAACTCGTGAATGTGCCGACTGTGCAACCCATGGCTTCTCTTTCAACAACTGTAAATAATCTGCGAATGACCCTTCCCAACGTAACTTTTCTTCCTCTTCGCGATACATCTCGATTTTTTTTAGAATATCCATAAGGCCCTCCCCCGTAGGTTAATCAGAGACGATTTAATATACTCTATGCTGATAAGCTTTTGAACATGCGTAACCATTGCGAGTTAGCTTCTATCTTTTTTGTTACAATAAAAAGAATCTTCCTCTTTTCATTTTTATAAGATAGGCTATAATAAGACTATATGTGTGATAAAATTGAAAAATGTATGACGAAGGAGGATTACATAAATATGAACACTTTCATCGTTTGTTTAGTAATGGTCGCCTTTTTAGCGGCAATCTTCACATCAGGTTATAACGACAAACCAGGTTCAACCAAATAAAAGCTGCCGATTGGCAGCTTTTTTAGTGGCGATCCAGTTTATTTTTCTGAATAAATTCCTTCATATACATTCTACTCTTCCGATCAAGCATCCTAGCCATTTGTTCTGTCCAGCGGTCTTTTCTTTTCCCATCTGTCCGCTCTTCATAGTAGTTAGAAATTAAGTTATCATAATTTTGTAACTGGCCAAGGTAAACCTCTTTATTTTGTTCATATTCGTCTTCATGATAGACATGTTCAAATGGCAGCCTCGGTTTTTTTTCATTTAGTTTGGTAGGAAACCCAACTGCCAGTCCAAACAAAGGAATAACCCGCTCTGGTGTTTTTAAAATCTTAGTTACCTCATCTAAATTATTGCGAATTCCACCTATGTAACAAATCCCTAACCCCATCGATTCTGCGGCAATCGCTGCATTTTGTGCGGCTAAAGATGCATCAATGAGAGCTACCATGAACTTTTCCGTGCTTTCAATCGAAGGGGTAACATCTATCTGTTCATTCTCCCCAATAATGGTATGGCGGTATAAATCTGCACAAAAGACAAAAAAGTGGCCGTTGTTTTCAACATATTCCTGATTACCTGCAATCTCTGCTAGTTTTTTCTTTTTTTCTTTGTCTCTAACACCAATTATAGAGTAGGCCTGAATAAAACTGGATGTGGATGCAGATTGAGCACAAGTAATGATTGTTTTAATTTGTTCGTCTGTTAGTTGCTTGTCCTCAAAATGACGATGAGAGCGGTGGTTTAGTATTGTTTGGATAACTTCATTCATAACAATCTTCCTTTCCATTACTCAAAAGGGGGCCCTTTTGGCCCCCTCGGATTATTGTAGATGCGCATAGTTTTGCTGCCTGAGCGCTTCATAGATAAGAATAGCAGCTGTATTGGACAAATTTAGAGAACGGATATTTTCATTCATAGGAATTCGCAAGCTGACTTCTTTATTATTTTCAATGACATCTTTCGGAAGTCCTGTTGTTTCACGCCCAAAGATAAAATAATAATCTTTACTTGAATTACTGTAGTCAAAACTGCTAAAAGCCTTCTGTCCAAATTTTGTAATATAAAAAAATTCACCGCCTGCATTCTTCTCATAAAAATCATCAAGAGAATCATAATAGGAGATATTAACGTGTTCCCAATAATCGAGTCCTGCTCTTTTTAACATTTTGTCATCCGTAGAAAAGCCTAATGGACGGATTAGATGTAAATTTGTATCTGTTCCTGCACATGTTCTTGCAATATTTCCTGTATTGGAAGGGATCTGCGGTTGATATAAAACAACATTAATTGACATGGAATTCACCTCATGTAAAAACTCTACATGCAATTATACCATTATCATAGACCCTTTCAAAAATTAAGCTCCTTAATCGATGATTGAAAAAAATCTGTATTTAATATTTGGGGTATAGGCGGATGAATCTTCATATGCCCAATACCTCATCCGACTATTATACGTATGGGCATTAACTAACGGCATGCCATTTGCATCCTTACCCGTCACAATTGTATTATGATTAAACCGTCCATCCCCTTCAAAATCGTAACAAATTATATCTCCCAATAACAATTGTTCCGGACTGCTCACTTCCCTTGCCCGTAAACCAATTTTCGAATTAGCTAAGTATCCCTTTAGAGAGTGTGCCACTGCCCAACTATAGCTATAATTACTTTTTTGGAGCCACCAGCCTGCTCCCCGATTAGGATAGCCTCTCATTGGAGCACCTCCACTATGAAGACACTGTGAGATAAAGTTGGTGCAATCATTTTCAAATTTGTTATAAGCAGGATTGTAGCTATTCCACCACCTTTCTGCATATTGCACAGCCTTCAAACGATTGTACTGAAAACTCAATCGCTCATCCAGGTCCTCTACAAGAAATTCTGCAGGTGTGTGATAAGTTTCATGAGGTGCATACGGATTAATTTCCTCATCCATTACTAAAGCCTCTTTATAAAACTTAGCTAATCTTTCTTCAATTTCTTCTTCCATATACAGCAAACCCTTTTGCTTGATTAAATATTGATAATGGGCCTGATATTTTACCGTTTGAAATTCATCCTCTTTATCAATTTCTATGATTCTGCCGAAAGCTTTTATTTTTACAATTTCAGCTGATCTTTTTGCTAATGTACCTTGCTTGTTATCAGCCTTTGGAAAAAATACTTTATGTGTTCTATTATCGGAAACAAATTGACTGACTCTTTTTTCAAATAACTTTTGTATTAAATGAAGCATACTCCTCACCCCTTTCCATCATACATATGTGAGAAGACAGGGATTCAATCAAAAAAAATAAGCGAACCAATTGAGTTCGCTCATTTTACCTATAAAAACTTAAGGCTTTTTCTATTTCATTTTGTACTTCAAGATCCTGTTCATGTTCCTGAGCTTTATTTAAGGCCGCAAAAGCTGTCTCACCGCCTATTTTCCCAAGGGCCCAAGCTGCTGTTCCTCTTGAAACTGGACTTCCCTCATTCTCTAGAATATCTACTAAATCTGGAATGGCTGTTTCATCCTTAAAATGCCCAAGGGCAATAATTGCATTCCGTTGAATTGGCTTTTTCCCTCTCCACGCACCAGATACATGTCCAAATTTAGCTTTAAATTCTCGATTACTTAATTTTAGAATCGGCTTTAGTAAGGGTTTAGCCACTTCAGGTTGTGGTTCCAATTCTTCATGAAAATGATAGTTCTTCCCTTTGTTAACAGGACATGCAGTTTGACATGAATCACAACCATAGATTCGATTACCAATCTTATCTCTATACTCATCTGGAATAAATGTTTTTGTTTGTGTTAAAAAAGAAATACAGCGTTGTGCGTTAATCTGTCCACCTTGGACCAAGGCTCCGGTGGGACAAGCATCCAAGCACTTTGTACATGAACCGCATTGATCTTCTAATGGAGTATCAGGTTCAAAGGGAATACTTGTAATCATTTCACCCAAATACACATACGACCCAAACTCAGGTGTAATAATGGCGCAGTTTTTTCCACTCCAACCGATTCCAGCTCGTTCAGCTACGGCTCGATCTGAGAGCTCTCCAGTATCAACCATCGATTTTAACCTTGCATTAGGTACCTTTGTCGTGATAAACTCCTCTAACTTCTTAAGCCTATCATTTAGCACATGATGATAATCAAGCCCCCATGAGGCCCTGCTGAAAATCCCTCTCCTCTCACCCTTTTTACTTTCGACACGGTGATTCATCTTGGAAGGGTAAGCAATTGCAATTGAAATGATCGAACGAGGTTCCTCTAATAATAATGAAGGGTTCACTCGTTTCTCTATATCTGGTTCTTCAAATCCGGATTGGTAGTTTAATGACTGCTGCCTTAATAGTCGATTTTTTAATTCAGTAAACGTGCCTGCTGTCGTAAAACCAATTTTATCAATGCCAATTTCCTTACTATAGGCAATTATTTCTTCCTTTAACTCTTCAATATTCATGTGGTCCCCTCCCTTCCTTTGAAGTGATTTATAATAAATATGGATTGTTAAATTATTAGTTGCACATCTATTTATGATAAACTATTTTCATTGAATTTTGGAGGTGGAATGGTTGGAAATTAAACTCTCAGAGGAAATAATCGAGCAAATTCCAAACTTTAAAGTGGGGATCATTGTATATAAGAATATTACTGTCGCTGAATCACCGCAAATGATTAAAGGAAGACTTCAGCTTTTTCAAGAATCTATTTATTTTGATTTAGAAAATAAAAATGTTACTGAACTCTCAGGAATTCAGGAATGGCGTAACATTTTTAAAAAATATGGGAAAGATCCGAATCGATATCGTCCTTCAGTTGAAGCTTTGTACAGAAGGGTACAAAAACAAAATTTCCTTTCATCTATACAAAGTGCTATTGATATTAATAACTTTTTCTCCTTACAATATCAAGTACCTATTGGAATTTACGATCTGGATAACTTAAATGGATCCATTAGCATTCGATTAGGAACAGAGGGGGAGGAGTATACTGGATTGAATGGGCGGATAAACTCTTTGAATCATCTGATCGTATCTTCAGATAATCTAGGGCCCTTTGGAAGTCCCTTCGTCGATTCTGATAGAGCACCTGTAACTTTTGCTACCAAAAATGCTGTGCAAGTTATATATTTGAGACCCTCAACCGATGTTGAAAAGTCGATGAGATTAACAGAGTCATTAATGAACATGTTTACCCAAATACATGGAGGAGAAGCGTCCTTCCAAATAATCAGGTGTCCATAGGGCATCTTTTTTTATATAAGAAAAAACGCAACTCATCGTTCTCTAATGTAACGATAAACTGCGTTAGTTAATATGTATGGAGCGGGTGATGGGAATCGAACCCACTACATCAGCTTGGAAGGCTGAGGTTTTACCAGTAAACTACACCCGCATATTAAAATTTATTATGGGGCGACTGATGGGAATCGAACCCACGAATGCCTGAACCACAATCAGGTGCGTTAACCACTTCGCCACAATCGCCATAATAATATAGGTTTAAAACAAAAATGGTGGCTCAGGACGGAATCGAACCGCCGACACAAGGATTTTCAGTCCTTTGCTCTACCGACTGAGCTACTGAGCCA
>NZ_JBALSN010000156.1:10487-11696 GCF_036966985.1 Neobacillus drentensis
TGAGCCCGACGAGCTACCAGACTGCTCCACCCCGCGACAATAGAAATATAAAATTTTGTTCATGCTCAAAGTTGCATGAACTGTATCAATCTCAGTAAGCATTTGCAAGCAGCTGTTCGATTGATACAACTCGCAGATGATTCATTGAAGCAATGCTCGTTGCTCCACCCCGCGACAATAATATAGGTGATACATATGGAGGAGGAAGAGGGATTCGAACCCCCGCGCGGTATGACCCGCCTGTCGGTTTTCAAGACCGATCCCTTCAGCCAAACTTGGGTATTCCTCCAATTTAAATATGAAACTAATGGTGGACCTTGTAGGACTCGAACCTACGACCGGACGGTTATGAGCCGTCTGCTCTAACCAGCTGAGCTAAAGGTCCAAGTTAGAAAAAATTAATTAATTTTTGGTAGCGGCGGAGGGGATCGAACCCCCGACCTTACGGGTATGAACCGTACGCTCTAGCCAGCTGAGCTACACCGCCAAATTATCATTTAAAATTATTGGTGGAGTCTAGGGGGATCGAACCCCTGACCTCCTGCGTGCAAAGCAGGCGCTCTCCCAGCTGAGCTAAGACCCCATTTATTATAAGAAGAATGGTCGGGAAGACAGGATTCGAACCTGCGACCCCTTGGTCCCAAACCAAGTGCTCTACCAAGCTGAGCTACTTCCCGTTAAAGTGCGCCCTGAGAGATTCGAACTCCCGACCTTTTGATTCGTAGTCAAACACTCTATCCAGCTGAGCTAAGGGCGCATATGAATTTAATCAACTTAAATGGTGCCGAGGACCGGAATCGAACCGGTACGGTAGTCACCTACCGCAGGATTTTAAGTCCTGTGCGTCTGCCAGTTCCGCCACCCCGGCAATAGTAGAGAGCGGAAGACGGGATTCGAACCCGCGACCCCCACCTTGGCAAGGTGGTGTTCTACCACTGAACTACTTCCGCATATCATGGGAAGTTATTTTGCTATTGCAAAAAACTTTGGTGCGGGTGAAGGGAGTCGAACCCCCACGCCTTGCGGCGCCAGATCCTAAGTCTGGTGCGTCTGCCAATTCCGCCACACCCGCATATTAATTTAAATGGTGAGCCATGAAGGACTCGAACCTTCGACCCTCTGATTAAAAGTCAGATGCTCTACCAACTGAGCTAATGGCTCATCTGCTATGCAGAAAAACATATATAAAAAATGGCTGGGCTAGCTGGA
>NZ_JBALSN010000157.1:0-1654 GCF_036966985.1 Neobacillus drentensis
GATGGATAAGCGTTCTACCTGCAAAGGAGGCAAGAAGTTTGTCGAAACAGATTTGATAATTCCGCAGGAAATAACCCACCTTTCTACAAAAACAGTCTGGTTTCTTGCAAACCTCCAATATTCTATTAAAACCCTGCCTTTTCGGAACTAAACAAACGTTTGTTTAAAAGCAACCTCAGCTTGCTCCATTCCTATCTTTCCCTCTGCAATTGTCCGAAAAGAACGTCGAGAGATGTCTTCAAAAAGGACTCTTTTAAAAAGGAACCTAATTTAGCTACTAAAAGAGGATTGGTGCCCAAACTTAACATTCTGATATCCGGTTATTACCTAAAAAAAACCTCTTCACAAAAAGTGAAGAGGATTTCCTTATAGAATTTTATTTTACTTTGACGGTCGTTGCCTTACTAATATTCTTTGCCTTATCAGTTGCTGTCAAGCTTAAAACCGTTTTCTTCTTTTGGGCTTTAATCTTCACTTTGTATTTGCCCTTGGAATCTGTTTTAGCTGTACCGATAACTTTTTTACCTACTTTAATCGTTATAGTTGAGTAGGCTTCAGCAGTTCCAGTAACTTCTTTTGTTGTGCTTTTCACTGCAGTTTTGATTTTCGGCGCCAATGGAGCTGTTTTGTCAATGACAATCACACTCTTAGCCATACTTACATTTCCTGCTGCATCCTTCGCTGTCACAATTAACTTTGTTCCTGCTTTATGAACAGGAATCGTTACCTTATAGTTACACTTAGCATCTGCTTTGGCGATGTACTTTTTCGTTCCAATTGTTACAGTAACAATCGCTCCAACTTCAACTTTACCACTTACCACTTTTACTAGGTCTGAAACAGTATAAACTGTTGGAGTAACTGGTGGCGTTTTATCAATAACTATGATACTTTTTGCGACACTCACATTTCCCGATGCATCCTTGGCAGTTACGATTAACTTTGTACCTGCTTTCTGGACCGGAATGATTACTTTGAAGTTCCAATTTGTATCAGCTTTAGCTGCATAAACCTTTGTCCCAATTAAAATCGATACTGTCGCTCCCGCCTCAGTCTTGCCGGTTACTTCCTTTGACTTATCTGAAACCGTATTTACTGTTAGAACGGTTGGAGCTGTTTTGTCTATAACCTTTAATGTGGTTCCTTCACTTACATTACCCGCGGTGTCTGTTGCAGTGATAAATAATACAGTTCCGGCTTTTAGGGATCGAATCGTCACTTTATATTTGCCATCTTGTCCTGCTGTCCCCGTACCTATTACTACACCATTTACCTTTACTTCAATTTTGGATCCCGCTTCTGTTACACATGTGATAGTTGTATCTCTATCACTTACTGGACTTACTACCGGTTTTGCAGGGGCGGTTGCATCCTTCACCACTACTGCAGTTTCTTCACTTACATTACCAGCTTTATCCGTAGAAATAATAACTAGTTCACTGCCTGCAAGTTGTACTGGAATTGTTACTTCATAGCGGCCATCTTCTCCTGCAGTTCCAGTACCAATCACTGAACCATTTACTTTCACTTCTACTGTTGATCCAGCTTCTGCTTGCCCTGTAATTGTAGTATCCTTGTCGGTTACTTCACTTACTGTCGGCTTTTCTGGGGCAGTAATGTCCTTTACCACTACAATAGTTGTTTCACTTACATT
>NZ_JBALSN010000158.1:0-6946 GCF_036966985.1 Neobacillus drentensis
TTTTCAAGAGAAAGCAAAACATGTGTTAGTCATTTGCCAACAGGGGGATGAGTGGCTTTTGACGAACCATAAAAAAAGGGGACTTGAATTTCCAGGAGGAAAAAGTGAATCTGGGGAGTCACTCGAAGAGGCAGCAAGACGAGAAGTATTTGAAGAAACAGGTGCAATATTAGCTGAACTACGATTCTTGGCTGAGTACAAAATTTCTGAACCTAACAGGTCATTTGTAAAAATCGTCTTTTGGGGGAAAGTTAAAAGGATAGAGAAAACGTCTGGTTACTACGAAACCAATGGTCCCGTGCTAGTTCATGGTGATATTTTATCGCAGCGATTTGGAGATACATACAGCTTTATAATGAAAGATCAGGTTGTAGAGCAATGTGTGAAACTCATACAAAAGTTAAAAAGTGAAATGGAATAGCAGAGAGGCTGCTATTCCTTGATAAGTTTTTTCTCGAGTAATTCTACGAGTTGGTACATAATAGTGGCAAATACGGCAATAATCAAGAGTGATAAGAAAACGAGGGTGAAATTAAATACTTGGAAGCCATAAATGATCATGTAGCCCAGCCCTCTCGAGGACACAAGGAATTCCCCAACAATAACACCGACCCATGATAAGCCGACATTTACCTTTAAGGTAGATATAATCGTAGGAAAACTAGCAGGGAGAATCGCTTCCTTGAAGCATTGCAAACGGGTGGCTCCAAATGTTTGGAGTACCTTTAGATAATTCGGATCTACCTCTTTGAATGAGGTATAAACAACGATCGTGGTAATGATAATCGAGATAATCGCACCCATGGCAATTATTGACGGATATCCTGGCCCAAGTGCTACAATTAAAATCGGTCCTAATGCGACTTTGGGCATGGCATTTAAGATGACTAGATAAGGATCCAGCACCCTTGAAATCATTGGTGACCACCAAAGAATAGCCGCTAATATCGTACCAAGAAGTGTGCCAAGAATAAATCCTAGGACAGTTTCTGTTAAGGTCACCCCAATATGGTTGACTAATGTTCCATCGTTAATCTTTTCCAGAAGCAGGTTCCAAATTTTCGACGGAGAACTAAAAAGAAGCGGGTCAATCCACTGTTTTTGACTAGAAAATTCCCAACTAGAAAAAAAGACGACAAAAATAATTGCTTGATAAAATCTAACCCATCTTTTTTCCACCTTTAACGATTGAAT
Source organism: Neobacillus drentensis (assembly GCF_036966985.1). Classification (GTDB taxonomy): domain Bacteria; phylum Bacillota; class Bacilli; order Bacillales; family Cytobacillaceae; genus Neobacillus; species Neobacillus drentensis_E. Next base: position 1,195 of record NZ_JBALSN010000158.1, read on the forward strand.
ATAGTTTCTATGGAGGAGTTCTAGCTTATTCTTTTTCTCGCTCAAGAGACTCCAACTCCTTCCATATGGTTTGAAAGATGTTTGAAAATGCTTCATGATTTCTTGCTTCAAACGGGGAGATTTTTCTTAGTTCATCGGGCATTGTAAATATTTTATAAATCCTGCCTGGACTTGGTGAAAGCAAATAGACACGGTCACTCATAGCAATTGCTTCACCAATATCATGTGTCACGAGAATGGCGGTTTTGCCAAAGTCATCTAATGTTCGTGAGACTAGGTCTTCAAGTTTCAATTTCGTTTGATAATCGAGAGCTGAAAAGGGCTCATCAAGCATTAGCAGTTTTGGTTCTGTTGCGAGGGTTCGGACAAGCGCTACCCGCTGCCTCATCCCACCAGATAACTGTCTAGGCAGTTGTTTTTCCACACCGCTTAATCCGATTTGCTCTAAGAGGTTAAGGGCCATCGTTCTTGTTTTGTCATTCAACTGTTTCGATAATTTCAGACCTAACAGGATATTCTCTTCAATCGTTTTCCATGGAAACAAATAATCTTGCTGGAGCATATAACCGATTTGGTTTTTGGCGGTAGTTACAGGCTTATTCTCTAACAAAACAGTACCTTGTGTTGGTTTAAGCAAACTAGAGATAATGGAAAGCAGAGTCGTCTTACCACAGCCGCTAGGGCCGAGAAGGGAGACAAACTCTCCCTCCTCAACGGTTAATGAAATATCGGAGAGGGCCGTGGCAGCAGAGGCTTTAGTAAAATAGGTGTGATGAATATTTTGAACGGACAAAAAACTCATGGAAACGGCCTCCCTTTCCTTTATTCGTTAATAATCTTTTCAGCTACCTTTGTGTTTACAATTGTTTTATGATCTACTTCTTTTGGAAGTTCTCCCGCTTCATTCATGATGTTCTGAAGATTATCCCATTCGGCCTGGTCGAGGATTGGATCTGTGGCAAAGGAACCTTGACTTTTATAGCGATCCACAACGGTGGTCATAATGGCTAAGTCTGTGTCTGGGAAAAATGATTCGACCGCTTTGGCAATTTCTTCGGCACTATGGGATTCTACCCACTGTTGTGCTTTGTAAATAGCCCTAGTAAACTTTTCGATGGTTTCTTTATTTTCATTCATATAGCTTTCCTTGGACATAAAAGTGGTATATGGAACATGCCCAGATTCTTTCCCGAAGGATGCAACAATATGACCTTTGCCTTCTTTTTCGAAAATACTCGCAGTTGGTTCAAATAATTGCACAAATTCGCCCGTTCCAGAGGCAAAAGCATTGGCAATATTGGCAAAATCGATGTTTTGGATTAAGTTCAAATCATTATGTGGATCTATGCCATGCTTCTTTAAAACAAACTCGCCAACCATTTGAGGCATGCCGCCTTTACGTTGTCCTAAGAAGGTTTTTCCTTTTAAGAGATCCCAAGAGAAATTATCTATTTTTTCTCTAGAAACGAGGAATGTACCATCTGTCTGAGTTAATTGGGCAAAATTAATGACCGGATCATTTGCGCCTTGCGCGTAAACATAAATCGAGGTTTCCGATCCAACAAGAGCAACGTCAGCTCCTCCGGAAATTAATGTAGTCATGGTTTTGTCGCCGCCTGGTGTTGTTGTCAGCGTCACATCTAAGCCTTCTGCCTTGAAAAATCCTTTTGCTAGAGCAACATACTGCGGAGCATAGAATATGGACCTAGTAACTTCAGCGATACGAACTTTTTCAAGCTTCTTCGTTTCATTTTTTGTGGTGCTATTACAAGCGGCTAGTGAAAACATAAGTATAGTGATGAGAAGCAAGGAGAAACTGAATTTTAATGATTTTTTCATGAAACAAGCCTCCTTATATTTTAATGAATCTGGGCTAATAACCTAAGATATCGTATGAAGTGGAAAAAAATGTGTGAATGCCTATGTGTTATAAATTTTACAAAAAGAGGAAAGATGTGTAGATGAACCATAACCATGAAGGGGAAATCGTTGAGATGATGCGGTTTCCTTCTCCAAATCCAACAGTTGAATTAAAGGTCATCACCTACCTTTCCAATGGATTGAGAGTCAAAGGAATGTTGGCGGAACCTATTGGAAAAGGTGAGTATGATGGTTTCCTTTATTTACGCGGTGGCATCAAAAATGTAGGCAAAGTTCGACCAGCAAGGATTGCCCAGTTTGCCGCTGAGGGTTTCATAGTTTTCGCGCCTTATTATCGTGGCAATCAAGGCGGTGAGGGCAATGAGGATTTTGCCGGAGACGACCGGGAAGATGCATTTGCGGCCTTTTGGCTGTTAAAATCTTTGCCGAGGGTTCTGGATATACATATTTTTGGGTTCTCGCGTGGTGGAGTGATGGCGCTTTTGACTGGTATCAAGTTCCCTGAGACAGCGTCTGTAGTCACTTGGGGAGGAGTTAGTGATATGTCCCTTACCTATATGGAACGGAAGGATTTACGAAGAATGATGAAACGAGTGATTGGCGGGACACCACAAAAATATCCAGAACGTTATCATGATAGAACCCCTCTATATACCTTAGAGAAACTGACAGCTCCAGTCCTAATTATCCATGGTGTAAACGACGGTAATGTCTCAGTGGAGCACGCCTATCGCCTAGAAAGAAGGCTGAGAGAATTAGAAAAGCCAGTCGATTGTTGGTATTTTAGGGAGTATACACATTACTTCCCACCAGAAATAAATAGAAAAGTCGTTTCGGATTTATCAAAGTGGATGAAAAGTCAGCGTAAAAGATGATAATATATAGATAAAAACAAGCAGAGGAGCGGATTTAAGATATGGGTATGCCTCTTGAGTTAAATACGATGATCGTGACAAAAGGAAGAGAGAAACGAGTAGAGGAAAATGTCTTTACATTAGAAAAAGAAGGGTACAGGCTTTATCCCATCGAAATTCCGATTGATGTAAGAAAAACAATAGATAGTGATTCAAGTGGTACAGCAGTCATTAAAAAAGTCGAGCTGCAGAATAACAGCACGACCATCACTTATCAATTAATTTCATTAAATTCAACAAACTAAGCAGGGGTTTTGCACCCTGCTTTTTCTTTTTGAAAGGCTGTGTTAAAGGTTATGTTGATTTTGGAACCCTGTTGACCTTCGTTCCAGGCACGAAGACTCCTGCGGGAGNNCGCCCGCGGAAAGCGAAGTGCCTGGAGCGGAAATCAACTGACTAGTTTAACACAGCCTTTTGAAAAAAAATATTATTAATGTGTAATAAACTTTCGATACATACGTCTTATTAGTAGATTTATTAGGATTAAGGTTTTTGGGAAGAGGGATTGGATTGGAACGCGGCCATCAAATAGAGAAATGGTTTATTCAATATGAGCAGGATGTTACCAATTATCTAGTTTATTATACAGGTTCGGTGGATGTTGAGGATTTGGTTCAAGAGACCTTTTTACGGGCATTAAGAGCCTTAAGTCAATTCAAAAATGATTCAAGCCCGAAAACATGGCTGATATCAATTGCAAGAAATACTGAGATAGACTTTTACCGAAAGAAATCTGTTTGGAACAGACTTAAACAGATTTTAGATTATGAATCCCCTAAGCTTCATGAACAAGATACAGGGGAAAAAATTGTTAGGAAAATGGAATATGCTTATTTGTATGAAGCTATTAATGAGTTAAAGCCCAATTATCGTGATGTGATTTTATTAAGAGGTATTGCAGAACTTTCATCCCAAGAAGCAGGTCAAGTCCTTGGCTGGACGGAGAATAAAGTGAATGTTACTTTTTTTCGGGCAGTGAGAAAACTAAATGAGCGCTTAAAGGAGGGGGAGTATTTTGAGTCAATTAAAGGATAAAGAATTACTGGATATAATGGCCGATTTTCCAAAGCATGAGTTAACAACAAAGCAGAGAACCACTTTGCTTAAAGCTATTAGTGAGGCAGGCTCTCAGAAACAAAGCAGGCGATTTAATTTTCAAAGACTAGCAGCAATAGCGGCTGTGTTTTTGTTGGTTATAATTGCTCCAATCCTTTATTTCACAAGCCAAGGTGACGATTTAAGCAATTCGGGGTCTGTAAAGACAGAAGTTGTAAAAAAGGGCGAGTTTTTTGCTTTAATGGATAAGAGTGGCACCCCATATTATCCTGATAGCAATTTTGGTATACCGAACAAAGTTAGCCTGCTAGCTCCACTTGAGTGGATCGCGAAGGACCAAAGGAGTGTTTCTAAAATAGCGGTCTATTTATGGGGAGACTATGATAAGGATTTTGCCAATAAACCTTTAACATAACGGCAACCCATGTGAAAACAGGAGTAAAAGAACATCTTGCAACAACCGTAATATCAGGGGGGATGTATGGGGCGGATGGTCATGCCATGACAAGTTTTAAACCATTTACTTTTTCTGGTGAATATAACCTTGAATTTATGGCCGGCAATAAAAAGGTCGGTGAATTTTCAATTTATGTAATGGAGCCTTATATCACGATAGGTGATTCCACTCTAATGATTTCCCAAGAAGTTTTATACGCAGGTTTCTATGAAGATACTGCTATGGAGGTAGAGGGGGAAAACCTTCCACCTGAAATTGAATTAGAGATATATGACTTGGAAAATGCAGATGTATCAACCTTTACCTTTAAAGATAAGACTGATTACACCACCACTGATGGAAAAAAGATTTCCATTTATAAGGGAGATTTCGACCTGAAAAAAAGCGGTAAATATCGGTTTACTATATTAAATAAATCAGAAACGGTCGAAGTAAGAAAGCCCATATCGAAATGATATGGGCTTTTAGAATATAGAGGGGGCTTTTCGCTTACGCAATTGGTCCGCCTTTTTGTTCTATTTCTACTGAGACGTTCGTGAATTTTTTGAAGTTTTCTCGGAACTGTGTTGCTAATTCTTCTGCCTTCTTCTCATAAGCAAACGGATCAGACCATGTTTTACTAGGTTGAAGGACTTCATCTGGTACTCCAGCAATATGAAGAGGAATATTTAAGCCGAAAATTTTATCTTTGGTTGTTTCTACATGATTTAGTTCCCCTTCAAGCGCCGCCTGGATCATAGCACGGGTATAGGAAAGTTTCATCCGATTACCGACTCCATATTCACCGCCGGTCCAGCCTGTATTCACAAGAAATACATTCGCATTGTGCTCAAGAATCTTTTCACCTAACATTTCTGCATATCGAGTTGCAGGCAGCGGCAAGAATGGTGCACCAAAGCAGGTAGAGAAGGTAGCTTGTGGTGAGGTTATTCCACGCTCTGTTCCGGCTAGTTTTGAAGTATAACCACTTAAAAAATGATACATTGCTTGTTCCTTAGTTAGTTTTGAAATAGGAGGCAATACACCAAAAGCGTCAGCAGTCAAGAAAATGATTGTGTTTGGATGACCGGCAATACTTGGCTGAACAATATTATCAATTGCATGAATCGGATAAGCGGCACGTGTATTTTCTGTTAATGTGCCATCATCATAATCAGGTATTCTGGATTCCTGATTCAAAGTAACATTTTCTAATACCGTTCCAAAGCGGATCGCATCAAAAATTTGTGGCTCTTTTTCACGAGAAAGATTAATACATTTTGCATAGCAGCCTCCCTCGATATTAAAGACACCAGTAGATGACCAGCCGTGCTCATCATCACCAATTAATCGACGATTTGGATCCGCTGATAAGGTGGTTTTTCCTGTTCCGGATAAGCCAAAGAATAATGCAACATCGCCTTCAAGGCCAACATTTGCAGAACAGTGCATGGAAAAAATATTA
>NZ_JBALSN010000158.1:7089-7686 GCF_036966985.1 Neobacillus drentensis
GGATCGGCTTTGAAATTAGGGGCAGAAATAACGGTAAAACCAGTATCATGTTCAAGCAGCTCTTCTGCAGTCGGGCGAATAAATAACTGGTGTACAAATAAATTTTGCCATGCTAATTCATTTACAATCTGGATAGGTAAGCGCGATTTTTTATCGGCACCAGCAAAGCCTTTAAAAACAAAGATCTCATTTTTCTGTTGTAAATAATTAATGACCTTTTGATAAAGTTTAGTGAAAACAGGCACTGAAATTGGTTGATTGGTCGTGCCCCATTCAATTTTATCTTTAGTTGAATCTTCTAATACAATGAATTTATCCTGTGGGGACCGGCCCGTATATTTACCAGTAGCGACACTAATTGCTCCCGTAGAAGTTAGTGCTCCTTCTTGACGAGTTAAGACTTTCTCTACCAACTGAGGAACAGATAATTGCACATGAACATTACTTTCGTTCAACAATTGATTTAATTCATTAGGAGTATCAACAGAATTCATTTAATGAGACCTTCCTTTATTTAAGTTTTTATAATGTTAATAATACAAAAAGTATAACACATTAGTTGAATTGATGTATCCTATTCATCTGAATTTATATATT
>NZ_JBALSN010000159.1:0-25725 GCF_036966985.1 Neobacillus drentensis
ATATCCAAGATGGACCCGTCTTTGTTTTGAAACAGCCAAAATGCTTGGAATTGAGTTAATTACTAGCGGAATTACCAAAGAATCAGCTCCCGTTATTTATAGCCTTTGTAATGAATATGGAATGAAGGTTGGCGTTGAGAACCACCCAGAAAAGCACCCAGATGAGATAAAGGCTGCCATAGGGGATTATGGCGACTTACTTGGTACGACCGTTGATACAGGCTGGTATGGGACACAGGGCTTTTCAGCAGCCGAAGCAATTTGGCAATTAAAGGATTATTTACTTAATGTTCATCTTAAAGATGTCAGGGAAATAGGGGAGCATAATCCCGTAGCGCTCGGAACAGGAATTGCTGGTATTGCTGAGTCTGTACAAGCCCTTAAAGAAATCGGCTATGATCGGACAGTATCAATCGAACATGAAGCAGGAAAACATGATCCAACTGAAGACTGTGCGAAAGCTCTTGTATGGGTGAAGCGTGTATTTAATGAAGGCTAGTCCTATTTCTTAAATGTTGAACAATAATACTAAATATCAATGAGGAGGCATTCAATAATGGTACGAATTGCAGTGGTTGGCACGGGCTGGCAAGGCCAGGGGCATTTAAGCACGATGAAGAATATGCCGGAGATTGAAGTGGTTGGTGTATGTGAATTAAATGAAGAAACCCTATTAAAAGCTGCGACTAAATTTGCTGTAAAGGGATTTACCAGTTATGTCGACATGCTCGAAGAAAGCAAACCAGACGGAGTAGTGATCAGTACCCCGCCAGAGGTCCGGGAATTTCTTGTTCGTGAAGCAGCGTTGCGGGGGATCCACTGTTTTATTGAAAAGCCGCCTGCGAAAAGCCTGGAAATGGCCCGAAAGGTGGAAGATATATTAGCGCGAACCGGTGTCATTAATAGTGTTGGATTTATGTACAGGTACAGCCCTGCTGTTGCCTATTTAAAAGAGCTGATTAAAGGCAGAAGAATTGCCTTGGTTCGCAGTGCCATGCTTGATGGGTTAGCTCTTCGTCCGAACTGGCCGCGCTGGTTCTTTAATAAAGAAATATCGGGAGGTCCTGTATTCGACCAGGCAATTCATATTTTTGATCTGTCGCGCTACCTGCTTGGAGAAGTAGAGCGGGTAACAGGTTATCAAGGTAATCTTGTAGTGCAGAAAAGCGGGGACTTTACTGTTGAGGATAGTTTTAATCTGTCAATGAAATATCAGAATGGGATCTTGCAAAATCATACCCATACATGGTCCTACCCAGATGTCTTTACGCAAATTGAACTCATATCCGATCAACTTCACTTAACACTTGACCTTGTTAACGGAAGTGTAACAGGAAAGGTGGATGGGGAAACTATTGCCTTTCAAACGGAAGAAAATGCACTTTACCAGCTTGAGTTAGCGGCGTTTGCAAAGGCAATTGCTGAAAAGAATCCTGAATTGGTACTGTCAACGTATAAAGATAGTATTCAATCTCTTTCCGTTGCCCTAAAAGCTATGGATGCCCTTGAAACTACTACAAATATAATTAGATAGATAGCTGAGTATGACCAGGAGTGCCATACTATTTAGGGGCATCCATGGCATCCATTATGATTAAGTCATTTTAAGGAGAGCGTTATTATGAGGAGAGCACTGATGTTTATAATGGAATGGCTGTGGAGACTATTATATCTAAATGCAATTTGGCTATTATTTTCACTGCCCATAATTACGATTATTCCAGCTACAGCGGCAATGTTTGCAGTAATGGACAAATTGGTGAAGGAAGATCAAGACGAGCCTGACTTTAAGGTCTTTTTCCGTGAGTTTAAAAGGTTATTTCTGAAAAGCTATCCGCTTGGACTGTCCATTGTAATTATTGGCGGGTTGCTAGTTTTGGATCTATTCATACTAAGAAATGCGATGTCTGGTATTTCTGAGATTATTCGGGTTGCGCTATTAGCAGTAAGCCTGCTATTTCTAATTGCCATATCATATAGTTTTCCTGTTTTTCTGCGTTACGAATTTCCGTGGTTAAAAACTCTATTTTTTTCTTTTATGCTTGGAGTTCGTAAACCCTTCATCACTCTATTAATGTTATGTGGCTTTTTGTTGATTTTATTATTGGTTTTGTTTGTTACAGGAATTGGTATATTACTGTTTATGAGTTTAATTGCTTTAATCAGTACCGTTTCTGCGCATTATATCATTAACACCTTGCCTAAATTAAGTTCAGAAGGGGTAGCATAACAAGCTCCTCCCCTTTGTGTACACCTTTCGTAATATATTAAAATTAAATTGATAGAATATTCAAAAGTGGTTGACATGTAAGCGTATTCATATAATAATAGTGATAAGTCCACAAAACCTCACATAATAAGTAATCAATACCACAAAATGAGTCATAATATCATAGATTTATATGTAAAAACATAGGAAGGAGATTAAGAATACAAAATATTATATTAATAGTTTGTGAGGTTGTGACCGTTTATAAAATATTCTAGGGGGAAATTGAATGAAAACAGTAAGAAAAACATTAATGACGCTGTTAATTCTAGCAATGAGCTTCTCTTTAATTCTCACTGGTTGTTCAAGTAAAGAAACAGGTGCCAATAACGAAAGTGGTAAATCTAAGAACGGCGAAAAGGTTGTTATCGATTTTTGGACTTTTTGGGGATCTGAGATCCGCCGTCCAATCATTGAAAAAATTATTGATGATTTCAATAAATCTCAGGATAGAATTGAAGTAAAACATACATATCTGCCATTTGGGGATATTTGGACGAAAAACTTAGCTTCAATCGCTGCCGGAAATCCAGCAGACTTAATCATTAATGACATTAACGCAGTTGGAACTCGTGCGAAAAACAATCAAATTACGAATCTTGAAAAATATTTGAAGAAGGACCCAGAAGTGAAGGACCGCTTCTTCCCAGAATTGTATAATGCAACTCAGTACAAAGGGGAAACGTACGCATTGCCATTCAACACAGATACACGTCTCTTATTCTGGAATAAAGACATGTTTAAAGAAGCTGGCCTTGATCCTAATACACCACCAAAGACATGGGCAGAGTTAGAAGAAATGGGTAAAAAGCTAGATGTGAAAAAAGGTAATAAATTCGAAAGAATCGGCTATCTTCCAAACTATGGAATTGAATCAGATGTCTGGATGATCAATGCAGATGGTAAGGGATACTGGGATTTTGATGCAAATAAACCGGTTATCAATGATGAAACAAACGTAAAAGCTTTAACATGGATGAAAAAGTATTATGACTATTACGGTGATAAAACGATTAATAGCTTTAAGGCGGAATTTGGAGAGCAAACGGCAGATCCATTTGTTGCTGGTAAATTAGCAATGACTACTGATAATGCAAATTTCTTCACGAAACTAAGAGATTATGGTGAAGGAGTAAACTTCGGCGTGGCTCCACTACCTGAAATGGAGCCAGGTACCGGCAATTCAAGCTGGGGCGGTGGGTTTGTAGCTGAAATTCCTAAAGGAGCAAAACATCCTGATGCAGCATGGGAATTCCTTAAGTATTTAACGGATGTTCAAGCACAAGAATACTGGGCTGTGAAAAACTTTGATATTGTTGCAAACAAAGAAGCAGCAGAAAAAGCTTCTGCTAGTGCGGATTTTACAGAAGACGGCAAGTTGGTGTATTCGCAAGCAAATGAGAACATGAAACAAACCTTGTTAACGCCAACACCAATTGAAGCACCTGACTATGTCAATTTAATTAAACCTGAGCTTGAGTTGGTTCTATTAGGGAAAAAGTCACCGAAACAAGGATTAGATGCCGCACAAAAGGCAGTTGAAGAGTTAGTTAAAAGTAACAAATAAAAATAGTAAATTGTAAATTGTTCAGGGAGTGACTTCATTTCGCTCCCTGATTGTTTAACCTTGAAAGAAGGGATGAACGAGATGGAAAGAATGATTTCTGGCAAACCAGTAGTTACAAAAAAATTAAAAAAATCGAAAATAAAAGCCTCGTTACAGCGAAAAGAAGGATTGCAAGGATACCTTTTTATTGCACCATGGATCATTGGGTTTCTGTTTTTCATGGCTGGACCACTGTTATTTTCCCTCTATGGCAGCTTTACCAATTTCAACATTACTTCGACAATGGATTTTATCGGCATTGATAACTTCAAAAAAATGTTTACTAATGACCCAATCATTTGGCTCTCACTGCGAAACACGCTTTATTTTGTTGTCGTTTCTGTGCCATTAACAACGGCTGGGGCTGTCATACTTGCAGTTCTATTAAATCAGGGAATACGTGGAATGCGAGTATTTCGAACAATTTATTACTTACCGGCTGTTCTTTCCGGTGTAGGCGTCTATTTACTTTGGATGCAGCTTTTAAGCCCATCATCAGGATTGGTAAATACTTTGCTGAGCTTTATAGGAATTGATGGTCCTGCTTGGCTGACAGATCCTTCTTGGACAAAGAACGCCTTAATTTTTATGAAAATGTGGAGTGTCGGTGGCGGTATGCTTTTGTACCTAGCAAGCCTTCAAGGTGTATCACCGTCTTTGTATGAAGCAGCTGAGATTGATGGCGCAAGTTCGTTTCGAAAGTTTTTTCATATTACTTTGCCAATGATTACCCCAGTCATCTTTTTTGATCTTGTTACAAGTACAATCGGAGCCTTCCAGATTTTTCAGGAAGCTTACGTAATGAGTAAGAATGGAGAAGGTGGACCAGCCAATTCATTGGTATTCTTCAATTTACATATGTGGAATAAGGCCTTTAAGGTTTTTGATATGGGCTACGCGATGGCTATGTCCTGGGTTTTATTCATCATCATCCTTGTGTTAACAGTAATCAACCTAAAGCTTGCCCCACGCTGGGTACATTATGAAGGGGAGGATCGGAAATGAGTGTAAAAGCCCAAAAACAGAATAATTATTTTGAAAGTGTAAAGTTCAAGAAAAAAATGGGCCAATCCATTGTACTGATCGTACTCATTGCTGGAAGCCTGTTAATTCTATCTCCAATCTGGTGGATGATCGCCACTTCTTTGAAGGATATGAAAGAAATTATGACCTACCCCCCAACCTTTATTCCAAAGGAATGGCATTGGGAAAACTATTTAACCACTCTAGAAAAAGGTCCATTTTTGAAATACACCATGAACACGCTTTTTATAACCTCTCTCGTTGTACTGGGGAATGTTTTCGCTAACTCGTTTATCGCATACGGATTTGCGAAGATCCAGTTTAAAGGGAGAAATGTTTTGTTTGGGATCGTCCTAGCAACAATGATGATTCCTGGATTCGTTACATTAATCCCTCAATATGTTTTATATGCAAAATTGGGCTGGTTGAACACGTATTTACCGTTAATCCTTCCTGCGTTCTTTGGAAGTGCCTTTTTCATCTTCTTACTACGTCAATTCTTTTTAACAATACCAAATGAATTAATTGAAGCAGCCAAAATAGATGGCGCTAACCATTTAATTATCTGGTGGAAAATTTTTGTTCCACTCTCAAAACCAGCTATAGCAACTGTCGCGATTTTATCTTTTAATGGTGCATGGAACGATTTTCTTGGTCCTCTGTTATTCATAAATGATGAGTCTCTGTTTACGCTGCAATTAGGATTGCAAGTATTTAAAGGCCAAAATGACACCCAATGGAACTTTTTGATGGCTGGATCAATTATGGTTTTATTACCGGTTATCATGCTATTCTTCTTCTTCCAACGCTATTTTATCGAAGGAATGAATTTAACAGCCGGTTCTAAAGGATAAAAGTGTACAAGGAAATAATGGAAGGAATTGTTTGATCAATGGGATTACTTGGTATTGATATTGGGACAACTCATTGCAAGGCAGGTTTTTTTAAGGAAGATGGGTCAGTCATTAAAATAGCTGTTCGTCCAACCAATACACATTTTAACCAACAAGGTGAACCGTTTTTTTCTCCCGAAGAGATATGGGGAAATATAGCGAGTTGCTTAAAGGAAATTTTACTCGGGAGTGAGGAAAAGGTTTCGGCAATCGGAATTACGAGTATGGCTGAAACTGGTCTTCTGCTGGACAGGAGAACAGGAAGGCCAAGAACCAATTTCATTCCATGGTTCAGCCGTTGTGCAGAAACCGAAGCAGAGGAAATATCGAATGAGGATAAACCCTTTGATCGCTTTCAAAAAACAGGACTTCATAACAGCTACAAGTATGGGCTTGCAAAAATATTGCAATTGAAAAAGCAGGACAAAAATTTATTGGAAGAGGCAGTCTGGCTGTCAGCGTCCGATTATATTGCATACAGACTTACCGGGAATTTTGCTACTGATTTTTCTTTGGCTGCAAGAACATATGCGTTTCGAATTGATCAACTAACATGGGACCAACCGTGGATAAAGCATTTTGGCTTACCAGAACGATTGTTTCCAGAAGCAATGCCGAGCGGAAACCAAATGGGTGTGACCCAAACAAAAGTGCTTGACGGACTAGGACTTTCACCAGGAATTCCTGTGGCAATTGCAGGTCATGACCATCTCGTTGCTGCGCTTGCTGTTGGTGCGATTAACCCAGGAATCGTGTTCGATTCAATCGGAACAGCCGAGACAATGGTAGGTGCGTTTGAAAAGAAGCAGCTTACTGAAATGGAATACACTTCAGGTATGACTTTTGGCTGTCATATTGTTCGGGACCGCTTCTTTTGGATGGGAGGGATTTCAGCCTCTGGAGGTTCAATTGAATGGTTCAGGGAACATTTTTCTAATCAGAAAATGTCCTATGAAGAAATTATGAATCTATCCGCTAGTGTAAAAGCGGGTCCATCACGTATTTTATATTATCCATACCTATCCGGGAGTGGCTCACCCCAGCCAGACCCATTCGCTAGAGGAGCTTTCATTGGTCTCAAGTCATCTCATCAACGTAAAGATCTTTTGAAAGCAATGATGGAAGGAACAGCGTATGAACTGGAATCCATTCGCAGATCAGCTGAAAGAATATCTGGACATCAAATCAACCGAATGATTTCAGTTGGTGGGGGGACGAAAAACGAATATTGGCTGCAAATTAAAGCAGACATTACCAACTGCCATTTAACCATTCCAAAAATTAATGAAGCAACGCTGCTCGGTGCTGCAATAACTGCAGGAATTGGAACTGGAGTTTATAAGAGCGAAGAAGATGCACTTTCAGCAGTTCATTTTATGCACTCCAAGGAAATAACACCAAATCAGAAAATCCATCAGGAATATAAATGCTTGTACGACGAAGGCTATATGGGGCTTCAGGAACATTTACGGAACTTTTATCGCAGTTTCCCATCGTCCTAACAAATAAATGAAAAAGTAATAATATAATAAGTTAATTAAAGGAGCTCGTGATGATGACCAATCAAACCGAATTAATCAATGTATTGACGCTAAAAGAGGCCCTTGAGGAAGCAGAAAAAAAGGGCTATGCAATAGGCTCGTTCTCCCCAAGGTATACTCCCATGATTCGCCCTGTTTTACGTGCGGGTGAAAAGACAAAATCACCGTTGATTGTCCAAATTTCACAAAAGGAATTGGAACGGTATGGCATTACCCCGTTCGAATTTGCAGAGGAATTTTACAAAGCAGTCGCAGAGGAGAAAATTACAGTTCCTGTCGTTCTACACCTTGACCATACAAAGCAAATCTCTGTGCTTGAGGACGCGATTGAGGCTGGGTTTACTTCTGTTATGATTGATGCTTCGGAGCATGAGTTAGCCGAAAATATATCCATCAGTAAAAAGGTTGTGGACTATGCCCATGCAAAAGGTGTTTCTGTTGAAGCAGAGTTAGGAAAAATCGGGACAACGGATTTTGTGGAAACTGATAAGGATGAGGAACTTTATACAGATCCAGCTGAAGCCTTGCAGTTTGTAAATGAAACCGGTTGTGATGCATTGGCCGTTTCATGCGGAACAGCCCATGGTGTTTATCTTGTTAGACAGCCAAAGGTGGATATTGACCGATTAATGGCAATCCGAAAGTTAACTCCGGTTCATTTAGTTCTTCATGGTGGATCAGGTGTTCCAGCAAAGATGATTAATGAAGCCACTAAGCTTCCTAATGGCGGTGTCAGTAAGGTTAATATTGCAACAGACTTGGAGATTGCCCTATTAAAATCCCTTGGAAAAGAAGAACGGATGACAAACGAGGAATGCAAAGCCCTTTCGAAGGAGCAATTAGAAATTGCACAAAACGCAGTTGAGGCAACAGTAATCGAAAAAATCGAGAACTTTCTTGGGAGTGCTCAACAGGCGGAAAGCTTACAGGTTTAATTAAAGGAGAAAATAAACTACTTATAAAAGGGAGGTATTAGATGACAGACTCATCCTATTTTCCAGTAAGAGGGGTCATTGAAGGTTTTTATGGTTTATTTTATACTGCTCCCGAACGGAATAATTTAATCTCTTTTATTGCAGATCATGGCTTTAATCAATACATTTACGGACCTAAAAATGACCGCCAGCATCGTGCCCGCTGGCGGGAGCCTTATCCAGATTTCATTATGGAACAGTTTGCAGAAACAGTGGCACATTCTTTGCATCGAGGAGTAGAATTCTGCTACTCACTTGGATCTGGTGTTTCAATCAATTATGCATCCGAAGAAGATTTCCATTTGATTACCTCCAAGTTTAAAGCGTTTTATGATATTGGAGTCAGACATTTTATGATTATGCTCGATGACATTTCTGCCGAATTTCATAATCAAGAAGAACAGCTAATGTTTAACAGTTATGCTGGGGCACATGTTCATATCGCAAATAGATTACTTTATTGGTTAAAATCGCTTGATAAATCATGCAAATTATCACTTTGTCCTACTGATTATCACGGCAGACCTCCATTTAGTGACTATATTCATGAACTAGGAAAAGGATTAGACCAAGAGATTGATATCTTTTATACCGGACCAGAAATTTGTTCTGAAACTATTTCGGAACTGGATACCGCTGATTTTGCCGCAGCAGTCCAAAGAAAACCGATTATATGGGATAACTATCCGGTAAATGATTTAGCAATGACAAGTGAGATGCATATCGGTCCGATTACCGGACGTGAATCCAGCCTCCCAAACGTGTGTAAAGGGTTTATAGTCAATACGATGAGCCAGGCGGAGGCCTCAAAAATAGCTTTACTAACCTTCGCCGACTATTTCAATAACCCAAAGTGCTATGAGCCATGGATATCATGGGAGAAAGCATTGAAAACGGTCGCTGGAGAGGAAAACTACGAAGCTATCAAACTTTTTGGTGAGAATTCTTTATATTCTTGCCTAGCTTATCCGGAAGCTGCACCATTGGACCAGTTAACGAAAAAGGCCCTTTCTAGCCTTCGCACAGGTGAAGCCGCATCCACAAGCAAGGACGTCCAAAAGCTGTTTGATTACCTGGATTTACTTGATGAAGCGGGATACCATCTTAAATACAGAATGTCTAATTATGCCTTACGTAATAATCTTGTCCAATGGATTGAACTGATGGAAAGCTGGGCTTGGGCAGGGAGAAGGGCGATTGCGGTTTTAAGGGCTTTGGAAAACAACGAGGATATTGCTGCTCCACTCAATTGGCTGAAGGAGTCGGCCGGTGAAATACGGAAACATCCTAAGAGATATGCAGGAAGCATACTACTCCCATTAATTGAGTATGTTGAGTCGAAAGTGGAGAAGAAAAAAAGCAATATCTTTAATTGAGGATAATAATGGGAGTTGTATTTAGAAATGAGAAAAATCTCAACCAATCTTTTCTTATTTGAAGATACTTGTAATGTCTACGTCATCAAGACCGGAGTAACTGCGGTCTTAATCGACTTTGGAGATGGGAATGTTCTCCAACATTTATCCTCGATTGGGGTTGAAAAAGTAACAGATATTTTTATGACCCATCATCACCGGGACCAGGGCCAAGGGCTGCCGATTGCTGTTCAAGAAGGAATTCGTATTTGGGTGCCTCATACTGAACAAGACTTATTTCATCAAATCGATGAACATTGGAAGGCTCGGGCAATCGCAAACAACTACAATATGCGGCAGGACCGCTTTTCTCTTCTTCAATCTGTACCTGTTCAGGGAACGTTAAAAGATTATTCCTCACATGTTATTAACGGGAGATCTTTTACGATCATTCCTACTCCAGGCCATACCGTTGGTTCGATTACTATCATTGCAGAAATTGACGATAAGATGACAGCATTTTCAGGTGATTTAATTTATGGGCCAGGCAAGGTTTGGTCCTTGTCTGCTACACAATGGACGTACAATGGTGGAGAGGGTATTGCGTTAAGTGTTCTTTCCCTTTTGGATTTAAAAGACCGAAATCCTGATTTGCTTTTGCCCTCGCATGGGCAAATAATGGAGTCCCCTACAAATGCAATCGACCTCCTAATTGGGCGCCTTGTTAATTTAATGACTCAAAGAAATCATAACCCAAGGTTACTCAAATTAAGGGAAAACCCCTATGAAGAAATTACACCGCATTTGTTATTTAACAAAACGAGCATGTCCAATGCATATGTCGTCCTTTCTGAAACCGGCAAAGCCCTGTTTATTGACTTTGGTTACGATTTTATAGGAGGGATCGCAGCTGGAAGTGACAGAGCTTCAAGGAGACCTTGGTTATACACTCTGTCGAAGTTAAAAGAACAGTATGGGGTGAAAAAAATAGATGTTGTCATCCCAACACATTATCATGATGACCATGTGGCTGGACTAAATTTATTGAGGGATATAGAAGGAACGGAAATTTGGTGCCCTGAAAACTTTTTCAATGTCCTCGAAGATCCCCAAAAGTATAACTTGCCATGTTTGTGGTACGATCCAATCCCTGTGAATCGACAGCTGCCGTTAAAACAAAAAATTAAGTGGGAAGAGTACGAATTCACTCTTTATGAGCAGCCAGGTCATACTTTATATGCGGCTGCAATTGAATTTATCGTCGATGAAAAACGTGTTCTTGCGATCGGAGATCAGTATCAAGAGGACGACGGACAATTCAATTATGTGTATCAAAACCAATTTAGAATTTGGGATTACATCGATAGTGCAAAGCTCTATAGAGAATTAAAACCAGATCTTCTAATTTCCGGGCATTGGGAACCAGTAGTTGTTACTGAGGAATTTCTTCAGCTAATTAAAGAAAAAGGGAAGGTGCTTGAACAACTCCATCGAGACCTTTTGCCATTAGATGAGCTGGACTTAGGGGCTGAAGGCTTTGGGGCCAAGATCCACCCATACCAGACGATGGTTCAGTCAGGAGATACTTTTTCGGTAACGGTCGAAATAAAGAATCCTTTTCATGAAGAAAAAGAGGTATTTGCAAAGATGATCACGCCAACCAACTGGCAGGTCTATAATGCTGAATTCAAAGCGAATTTAACAAGCATGGAAACAATACAATTTACGGCATCCATGACGGTTCCTCTAGGAACTAAAAGTTATAGAGAACGAATTGCCGTTGATCTTACCGTAGGGGAACATCATTTTGGGCAGCATGCTGAAGGACTTGTAACGATTAGTAAGCAGCCTGCTTTAGGAGGGGACCAATAATGACTGAAAAAACGATTGCTACAAAAGAAAAAAAATTGCCGAAAACAAAAGAAAAAACTTTGCATATGATTGGAAATGCTCACCTCGATCCAGTTTGGCTCTGGCAATGGCAGGAAGGGTTTCAGGAAACAAAAGCAACATTTCGTTCTGCGCTTGACAGAATGAAGGAGTATCCCGAATTCGTGTTTACAAATAGTTCTGCCGCTAACTATGAATGGATTGAAAACAATGAACCGGAAATGTTTGAAGAAATCAAACAGCGCATTAAAGAAGGCCGTTGGGAAATTGTCGGCGGCTGGTGGGTCCAGCCTGATTGCAATATACCAAGCGGAGAATCCTTTGTCCGCCAGGGATTGTATGGACAGCGTTATTTCGAAGAGAAATTTGGGGTGACGGCAAAGGTAGGCTATAACGTGGACAGCTTTGGACATCATGGGATGCTTCCGCAAATCTTAAAGAAGAGCGGCATGGATTATTATATTTTCATGCGCCCGAGTCCCCAGGAAAAAGGACTTCCAGGAAGATTATTCTGGTGGGAATCAGATGATGGGTCTCGTGTTTTATCCTACCGTATTCCTTTTGAATATTGCACATGGGGCAAGGAACTAAAGAAACATATACGCCGAAATGCGGATGAATTAAAAGCACCATTTAATGATTTAATGACCTTTTACGGCGTAGGCAACCATGGCGGAGGACCGACGAAGGAAAATATCGAAAGCATTAAACAATTAAATGAAGACCCATCATATCCGAAGCTTGTATTCAGCACACCTAATAAATTTTTTGATGAGCTGATGAAAAAGAATCTTCCGTTCCCGGTAGTACATGATGACCTGCAGCACCATGCCAGTGGATGTTACTCTGTTCATTCAGGAATAAAGAAATGGAACCGTGAAGCAGAAAATGCACTGATAAAAGCGGAAAAGTTTTCATCGCTGGCAAACTGGCTTACAGGTCAAAAATATCCGGCTTCTGAATTTGGAATGGCATGGAAAAATGTCTTGTTTAATCAATTCCATGACATTTTAGCAGGAACTAGTTTAGAGGCGGCCTATGATGATGCACGAGATATGCATGGGGAAGCGATGTCGATAGCCAAAAGAGGAGTAAACTACGCGATTCAATCGTTATCGTGGCGAATTAATATTGAAGAAGAAGTAGGTATGAAACCTATTGTGATCTTTAATCCTCATTCATGGAACAGCAAGGTGAATATTGAACAAGAAGTAGGCGGATTAAATTCAGGCGATATTTTAGTAGATGAAGAGGGAAATCAAATTGCGATGCAGACGGTGCAATCACAGGCAACAGCGGGAGGACGTTCCCGGGTTAGTTTCATTGCCGATCTACCTTCCATGGGATATAGGGTTTATAAAATTGTCCGCCGTAATGCTGTTAAAGAATTCACATCGCTGCCAGCAAGTGAAACAGTCATGGAAAATGATCATTTCAGGGTTGAGATCGATTCACAAACCGGCTTTGTTACGAGTTTATTTGATAAGCAAAAGAACCTCGAAATAATAAGCGGACCGGCAGCAAGACCAGTCGTCATCCAAGATAAGAGTGATACCTGGTCCCACAATGTCCTTCGTTTTAATGAAGAAGCGGGTGCATTCAAAGCAACAAGTGTAAAGTTAGTGGAACAGGGACCAGTAAAATCTGTGATTCGCGTGGTCAGCGAATATGGGAAATCTACTTTCGTCCAAGACTTTACTATGTACCAGGAGCTTGACCAGATTGATGTTCATTGCTCATTAAACTGGCAGGAACAATTTAAAGCTCTAAAACTAAAGTTTCCAGTCAATCTAATTTTTAGAAAATCCACCTATGAAATCCCGTATGGACATATTGTTAGAGAGGGGAATGGGGAAGAAGAACCAGGCCAAAATTGGATTGATACCTCTGGAACCCATCCTTCAACAGGGGAAAGTTACGGATTAAGCCTATTAAATGATGGAAAATACAGCTTTGATATACATAACAAGGAAATGAGCATGACCGTTCTGCGCAGCCCAATTTATGCACATCATGATCCGATCGTTCCAGAGGAGAACGGATCCTATTCATTTATTGATCAGGGAATACAAAGATTCACATACTCCCTTCTGCCTCATCCAGGAAATTGGGAAACAGCCGGTACGGTAAAACGTGCGACTGAATTAAACCAAAAACCGATTACGATCATTGAAAGTTATCACAAAGGAGCACTTCCACAGAAAGATTCCTTTTTGTCTGTTGATGTGGATAATGTCATTGTAAGTGTCATCAAGCAAGCGGAAGACAATGATGACCTCATTGTGCGGGCCTATGAAACAACCAATGAAGCAGCTGTTGCCGTCATTAGTCTTCATAAGTGGAACCGAACGATAACAACGGAGTTTAAGCCATCAGAAATAAAGACGTTCCGTATTCCAAAAGATCAATCCAAATCAATTGTTGAAAACAATTTACTGGAATGGGAAGATTAAGAAAAAGCTTATTTGAGCAAGAAGGGGTATATCAAATGATTGTGGCAGAGCGCCGGAAGGTTATTAAAGAGCTATTAATAAAAAATAAAAGTGTAAAAGTTTCTGATCTTGTCGATTTATTGCATGTATCAGAGGAAACGATCAGACGGGACCTCACCCAGCTTGGAAAAGAAGGAATTGCCGAGAAAAACTATGGTGGAGCCATCCTAATTGAAGAAGAGAAAAATCATTCCATCATTCCTCCAGTAAATAAACGAAAACTGCAATATTCAATTGAAAAGGATTTAATTGGAAAAGCAGCAGCCCAATTGATAAAGGAAGGGCAAATTGTCATTTTTGATGCAGGCTCAACCAACTGGTACGTGGGAAAAAACTTGCCAGAGAATAGTCATTTAACGATTATTACCAACGCAATAGATGTTGCAGAAGAATGCAGCAAGGATGAAACCGCCTCTATCTACTTATTAGGCGGGAAACTAAGACGGAATTCCATGAGTCTCGTAGGACCGCAGGCAGAAATTGAATTACAAAATTACAATGCGGATTATGTGTTCTTGGGAACATCAGGGATTTCACTGCGTCAGGGTTTTACAAGTTCTGATTTATATGAAGCAGAAATCAAGCGTGCAATGGTTTCTTCTGGACAAAAGATTGTAGTAGTAGCTGACCATAGCAAACTTCAAAAGGCGGGCTTAACCTCTTTTTGTCATTTTGATGAGACAGATATATTTATTACAAGTGAACTCGCCGATAAAGAAATTCTTAAGGAAATTGAAAAACGAGGCGTTGAAGTAATCGTTGTACCAGTGTCAGAAGAGATCAATGAAATATAAAGGCTAAAAGTGAGGAGATCCAATGGTTAATGTTGCTTTGTTAAGTAAATGGCATGTTCATGCAGACGATTACGCACGGCAAGCAAATCAAAATGAACACATTCAAATTAAAGTAGTCTGGGATGAAAATGTTGAACGCGGTCAAGAGTGGGCGAAAAAACTTGCTGTACCCTTTGAAAAAGACTTAAAGAACGTATTAACTAACCCTGAGATTGATGCTGTCATAGTGGATACACCGACCAACCTTCATAAAGAAATTATTATGCTTGCAGCTAATAATAGAAAGCATATTTTTACTGAAAAGGTTCTCGCTTTCACAGTACAGGATTGTGAGGAAATTTATGAAGCAGTGAGTAAGAGTCAGGTAAAGCTGATGGTTTCATTACCTCGGCTCACTGAAAAGTATTATCTATACGCCGAGCAAGTCTTAAATGAAGGTCTATTAGGGAACTTAACATCTATTCGTTGCCGGCTTGCACATAATGGTGCGGTTCCTTTAGCGGGAAATCCAAACGGATGGCTTCCGAAGCACTTTTTTAATAAAGAGGAGTGCGGTGGAGGTGCATTTATTGACCTTGGTGCCCATCCGATTTATCTAACAAATCGTCTGGCAGGGCCAGTGAAAGCTGTGACGGCTCGTTTACAGTCACAATCAGAGGATGAAGTTGATGTTAATTCTGTGGCAATCATAGAGTACGAAAATGGTGCTTTAGGAATCATTGAAACAGGGTTTCTTTCTAGTGGAAGTCCATTCCAGTTAGAATTGTATGGAACAGAAGGAGCATTATTAATAGAAGATGATAAGATCCGCTTAAAATCTAAACTACTCGGTGAGGGGTGGTATACACCTGATGCTCTGCCAAGCGCAATGCCCCTGCCAATGGAACAATGGATAACCTCTATTATTGAAGGCGAAATTCCAACGATTACAGAAAATGATGTGCAAGGATTAACGTTAGTCAATCAATCTGCAATCCTATCACAAATTGAAGGTCGAAGAGTAGCAACGTCTGAAATATTGACTGTAAAACACTGTGGATAATATATGGGGGAAAAATGATGAGAAAATTAAGAGTGGGCATTATTGGCGCTGGCGGTATTGCCACAGGTGCACATATTCCAAACTATTTAAAATGTGGGGAAAAGGTAGAGATTGTTGCAATATGTGATGTTGTGAAAGAAATGGCTGACAAGGCAGCATTAGAATTCAATATTCCTCATGTTTTTTCAGGCTATGAAGAAATGTTCCAAAGTATTCAAATAGATGCGGTGAGTATTTGTACACCAAATAAATACCATTATCCTGCAACAATGGCTGCGTTATCTAAAGGGTGTCACGTTTTATGCGAGAAACCGCCAGCAATGACCGCAAAAGAAGCAGAGGAAATGGCAATTGCCGCCGAAAAGGCAGGAAAAATCTTAACCTATGGATTCCATTTCCGTCATGCCCCGCAGGTAGAAGTGTTAAAGCGCTTTATTGATGGCGGCGAACTTGGGGATATTTATGCTGCACGTGTGACAGCAATGAGACGGCGGGGAATTCCAGGCTGGGGAGTGTTTACAAATAAAGAACTTCAGGGCGGGGGCCCATTAATTGATATCGGGGTACACATGTTGGATACTGCTTTATATTTGATGGGGTATCCTGAACCAGATACAGTGTTTGGTGTGACATACCAGAAGCTTGGTAACAAAAAAGGTGTAGGTCTCATGGGAAAATGGGATTGGGAAAACTTCTCAGTTGAAGATATGGCACGTGGTATGATCACTTTTAAAAATGGGGCGTCGATTCTATTAGAAACTGCTTTTGCCGCCAATGTGGAAAAGCATGATGTGATGAATGTTTCCTTAATGGGGGATCAAGGGGGAGCAGATGTTTTTCCACTGAAAATCTATCAAGAAAAGTATGATACGTTAATAGATATATCCCCTTATCATTTGCCAAAGAAAGGCTGGCACGAACTCCAGCTTGAGAGATTTGTAGATTCGTGTTTAGAAGGAACAACTCCTTTAAGTACCGGTATACAAGGCGTTTACCTTCAAAAAATCATAAATGGGCTTTATGTGTCGGCAGAAAAGGGCGAGGCAATTAAACTAAGTGAAAATTTAACAGTATAAGTGGTCTATCCAATAAAAAGTAGCGGTTAAATAACTTTAACCGCTACTTTTTAAAAAGGTTGAGTATAGGTGTACAGCTATTTTCTGTATAGAAGATGTAGTAATAATTTTTGGGAACGTTCCCGAAAATTCAATTTGAACTCTCTCTTAACAATTCAGCAAATAAAGTTAATCCTTAAACTTTCTAGCGGAGGCTCGGGTAAAATGACAAAAATAATTCCTCGTTCGGAATATCCAAGACCAGATTTCAAGCGAGACGAATGGCTAAATCTTAACGGACAATGGAACTTTGATTTTGATGATAAAAATACTGGTTTAAGAGAAGCATGGTATGTTAATCACAATTTTTCACAAAAAATTACAGTTCCATATGCCTTTCAAACGAAGTTAAGTGGTATTGAAATCAAAAAATTCCATGACGTTGTTTGGTATGAAAGGGGCTTTACCATTCCGGAATCATGGCAAGAGAAAAAGATCCATCTACATTTTGGAGCGGTTGATTACCGAGCAACAGTCTGGGTTAACGGAAGATTTGTTCGGGCCCACGAGGGTGGACATACCTCCTTTTATGCCGACATAACGGATGCGCTAATAAATGGGGAAAATAGGGTAGTAGTCAGGGCAGAGGATATCTCCACTGATTTGGAACAGCCGCGTGGAAAACAATATTGGGAAGTGGAATCTGGCGGGATCTTCTACACAAGAACTACAGGCATCTGGCAGACTATTTGGCTTGAGCCGGTAAGTCCCACCTTCCTTGAAAAAGTAAAGTTAACACCAAATATTGATACCGGTGAAATATCGATAGAGTATATCGTTCAAAATAGAACGGGCAAACAAGAACTCGAACTAGAAATTTCTTATGATGGACAATCGATTGCTAATAAAACAGTCCCAGTCCATCCTGTTCAGCGGAAAAATAAGTACAGTGTACTACTAAAAGATTTTGCAAATGGCGAAGGAAATCTGTGGAGTCCAGAAACTCCAAACCTTTATCAAGTGAAATTCTGTCTTAAAGAAGATGGTGTCATTTTAGATAAAGTGCACAGCTATTTTGGAATGAGAAAAATATCTATACATGATGGGAAAATTGAGCTCAACAATAAGCCATATTATATGAAACTAATACTTGATCAGGGGTATTATCCGGAAGGCCTGTTGACAGCACCAACAGATGAAGATTTAAGAAGAGACATCGAGTTAACGAAGGAAATGGGCTTTAATGGGATCAGGAAGCATCAAAAGGTCGAAGAACCGCGGTACTTATACTGGGCAGATCAGCTAGGGCTGTTGGTGTGGGGAGAAATGGCGAATAGTCATACCTTTACAGATAAGTCAATACAACGGATGACATCGGAATGGCAAGAGGCCATTGAACGGGATTATAACCATCCATCGATTGTCGCTTGGGTGCCGCTGAATGAGAGCTGGGGAGTGCCGCGATTAAAACGGGATCCACGCCAGGCCAATCATTTAGTCAGCATGTATTATCTAACAAAATCAATCGATTCCTCCCGTTTAGTGATTTCAAATGATGGCTGGGAGCATACGATTTCAGATATCCTGACGATTCATGACTATGCGGGTGAAAAGGGTGTTCTTAAGGAACGGTATTCAACGCTGGAGAATGTCCTAAAGTTCAATCCAGCCGATCGGTCTTTATTTGTAAAGGATTTTCACTATCATAATGAACCGATTATGGTTTCTGAGTTTGGTGGAATCGCCTATAAGAAAAGTGAATGGCAGGGCTGGGGCTATACCTCTGCATCGAATAATGATGATTTTATTGAACGATACTATAAAGTTGTTTCTAGTTTGCTAGAGTCACCACTGGTACAAGGATTCTGTTATACCCAAATAACAGATGTTGAGCAAGAAATTAATGGTCTATTAACCTATGATCGTAAGCCTAAGGTTGACCTCAATATTATTCGGGAAATTAACGAGGGGAAAAAGCTAACCTTTGCTGAAAAAGAATCAAGGAGGGAATAACCAAATGGAAATTTCACTTTCAAAGGGTCCATGGTTTTTGAAAGGATATTGGCCATGGGTCCCGTTAAAAGATAAAAGTATGGAAACGGGAAAAAAGTTAATTGGAACAACAGATTGGATTCCAGCAACGGTGCCTGGAGGAGTCCACTATGACTTGTACCGTGCAGGTCTCATTGAACATCCTTATTATGAACTGAACAGTTTAAAGTGTGAATGGATTGAAAATCGTTGGTGGATGTATAAAACCACGTTTAAAAAGCCAAAAGAAACAGGGGAAATATATGAACTTGTTTTTAAGGGCATAGACTACGAAGCTCTTTTTTATTTAAATGGAACTTTTTTAGGTGAACATAAAGGAATGTTTCATCCGGCCAAATTTGATATTACATCCTACATATCCGAATGTGAGCATTTTGAGCTGCTTGTGGTGTTTAAACATCCCCCTGACGAAATCGGGCAGATTGGAAGAACTTCAGATACATTTACTCAAAAAAGTCGATTTAATTATAAGTGGGACTTTTCAACACGGCTGGTCAATATTGGTTTTTGGGACGATATTAACTTAGTCATTCATCAAAAGGCAATGATTGGTGATGTCTCGCTCGTAACGGATGTTATGGATGGGCTAGGGGTGATAAATCTTTCAGCCGAGATTGAATATAACAAATCTGACCTCTCTCGATTATTTCTAGAGGTGATTGGTTACGATCCGAAAGGTGATCAAGCCTTCAAAAAAGAAGTCGCATTACAAATAAGCGAGAGACGAAGTGATCACCAATTCACCATCGTTGACCCGAAAATTTGGTTTCCTAACGGACATGGAGAACAGCCGCTATATACGATTGTGATACGGATTAAGGATGAACGTACCATTTTTAATCAAAAGCAATATCAAGTGGGTATTCGCCAACTATCCTTCGTCAAGAACGATAATAGTCCAAAAGATGCTTTGCCATATACAGTGGTTATTAACGGTAAGAGAATTTATATAAAAGGGTTTAATATTACCCCGTTAGATCATCTTTATGGAAATGTAACAAGCGAGCATTATGAGTTCTTAATCAAAAAGGTGAAAAGAGCCAATGGAAACATGGTTCGTGTCTGGGGCGGAGGAATTATTGAGAGAGAAGTATTCTACGACCTATGTGACAAACACGGCATAATGGTTTGGCAGGAATTTATCCAATCCAGTTCTGGTATTGATAATATCCCATCAAAACGTCCGGAATTTGTAGATTTATTAAAAAGGACAGCAATTACTGCCTTAAAAGAAAAGCGAAATCATGTTTCCTTAACCGTATGGAGCGGTGGAAACGAGCTGATGGATGAATCGTTTAAACCATCAACGTTTGAAGATAAAAATATTGCTCTCTTAAAAAAACTTGTTGAGACATATGATCCAGCACGATTATTCTTACCCACTTCAGCATCGGGACCCGTCGAATTTGTAACCAAAGAAAAGGGCATTAGTCACGATATCCACGGACACTGGCAATATGCTGGGAACCCTGCCCATTATGAACTATACGGGGAGTCAGATTCGTTGTTTCATAGTGAATTTGGTACGGATGGGGTTAGTTCCCTTAAAAGTTTAAGAAAATTTTTGAGTGAGGAAAACCTTTATCCAACCACCATGTCCGACCATATCGTGTGGCGTCACCATGGTGAATGGTGGGGAACATACAACCGGGATCAAGACATTTTCGGTCCCATTCATGATATTTCTCTATTTGTTGATTGCAGTCAATGGATGCAAGCAGAGGGACTGCGATACATTTTAGAAGCAAATCGAAGAAGAGAGTTTCAAAATAGCGGCAGTTTAATATGGCAGTTAAATGAACCATGGCCAAATGCTTCTTGCACGAATGTGGTCGATTATTATGGGGAAGAAAAAATGGCCTATCATTGGGCGCGGAAATCCTTTGCCCCTCTTCATGTTTCGCTAGATTACAGGAACCTACATTATAAAATAGGTGAAACATTTAAGGCCCCTGTTTTTATTCATGGAAATGGTGATTGTAAATCCGTAATAGTTAATATGCAAATATTGACATCAACGGGGAAATTGTTAAAGGAGGAAACCTTAACAATCGAAATGAAGCCTTTCATCGCATTCAAGGCGACCGATATAGAGTTTATTGTTGCTAAAGAACATGGAGAATTATTTTTCATTCGCTTACAACTACTCGATCATAATGAGGTTTTCCATGAAAATGTCTATACGTTTTCAACAAAGGAAGAACCTATTTATTCCCCTGCCTTAACATTAACCCATTCTAGGTTAACAATTGAGCCAACTAATCAATGGAAAAAGGATGGCTCAGAATGGAGTAGAGTTTATTGTGTCACTAATGCTGGAGAAGAGGTAGCCCTTCATATTCATCCAATGGAAGTAACAAATGGCTTTTGGATGGAATCGGATGATAGTTTTGTCACATTATTTCCAAGAGAATCAAAAAACTTTACCATTCATTGTGCTCTAAAAAAAGCAGGCGGATTCTTAAAAGAAGATCAAATAGAAAGTAAAAAGCCAATTATTCGATTTAATCAATTTGCACAAGGACTAAAAGCTACTTACTAAGGAGTGTTTAAGTTGTATTTTACAATTGAAAAAATTGAGAAATATTTAGGAGAATTGAAGGGTTATATTTATAAAGCAACCAAAACAATCCCGGCATTTCAATATAAAGAATGGGAATTTGGAGAAGAGGATAAATATGCGTACAAACCAGATTTTGATGACCGAAACTGGGGAAATTTCCAGATTGGAGATTCCTGGGGCGGCTATGATAAGTCTGCTTGGTTTCGAACAACAATTTCCATACCTGAAGAATGGAAGAATGAAAGAATAGTCATCCACTTATTAGTCGGACCTCGTGACGGCGGCGGGTCAACTGCGGAGTCATTATTATATGTGAATGGCACTCCATTACAAGGAATTGATATATGGCATGAAGAAGCATGGCTGCCGCCAGAGTATCTGCAAACCAATCAAATTCAAATTGCTATAAAAGCATGGAGTGGAGTGTTAAATCCACCTGAACGCCGAAGATTTAAAACAGCAAGGCTGGCCTGTGTTGATGTAGCGACGGAAAAATACTATTATTTAGCGCACACTCTCGTAAATACGGTAAAGGTTTTGGATGAACATGACTTAAGAAGAACAAAGATGCTTCAATTATTAAATGGATCGATTTTAAAGGTGGATTTCTTAAAGCCTGGCACTGATGTCTTCTATCAATCTATCAAGGAAGCATATGAATTTCTGAAATCAAAGGTTGATCAATTAGGTGAAATGGATGAATTAAAGCCCTTAGTCACAGCACTTGGCCATTCGCATATTGACATGGCATGGTTATGGCGTTTAGTCCATTCCCGTGAAAAAGCATCGCGGACTTTTTCAACAGTATTACATTTAATGCGTCAATATCCAAATTATAGATACATCCATACATCTCCGCAATTATACAAATATTTAAAAGAAGATTACCCTGAAATCTTTGGGAAAGTAAAAGAAAAAATAGCTTCTGGAGAATGGGAAATTACGGGTGGTATGTGGATCGAGCCTGACACAAATGTGCCGAATGGAGAATCCTTAATTCGTCAAATCCAGTTTGGGAAACGGTTTATGAAAGAAGAGTTTGGTGTCGATACAAGGGTTGTTTGGCTTCCAGATGTCTTTGGCTACTCATGGGCATTACCACAAATCATGAAAAAGAGTGGAATCGATAGTTTCATGACTACAAAAATTAGTTGGAGTCAATATAATCGATTCCCTTTTGATACGTTCAATTGGCGAGGCATTGATGGAACCGAAATGTTCACTCATTTTATTACCACTCCTGAAGAGGGGGCAAAGCAGTATACGTATAATGGCATGGTCGAACCAGCCAGCGTGAAAGGAATTTGGGATGCCTATCAGCAAAAAGAAGTAAATGATGAACTACTACTAGCCTTTGGCTGGGGTGATGGCGGAGGCGGACCAACAAAAGATATGATCGAGGCAGCCGAGGCCATGAAAAACCTGCCAGGTCTACCAAAAGTCCAAATGGATAAAGCAGAACCATATTTTGAAAGGTTAAGAGAACGTGTAAAGGATCAATCATTACCAGTTTGGGATGGAGAATTATATTTAGAGTATCACCGGGGGACCTATACATCTCAAGCATCATTAAAACGGGCTAACCGAAAGGCTGAGTTTACCTATCACAATGGGGAATGGTTAAGTGTGCTTGCTGATCAATTAACGAATCAGGTAAATTATCCACATGCAGCTTTAAATGAGGGCTGGGAGATGTTGCTTCTTAATCAATTCCATGACATATTGCCGGGTTCATCAATTCGTCAAGTGAATGAGGATGCACGACGGGATTATGCTCTAGTCCAAAATATTGGCGAAAAGGTACTAAATGAAGCAAAAAGTTCAATTGAACAAAACATCCAAATGGAACAGGACGGCATAATCGTTTACAACTCTCTTTCTTATCAGCGTGATGGGTTCATCGAATTGCCAGTGTCATCAATCTTTACGGAGACAACCACCATTGTTGATGAAGAAGGAAATGCATTCCCTGCACAAGTAATCCAAGAAGAGAATACCCATAAGGTGTTAATTCAAGCTGAAAAGGTACCAGCACTAGGATATAAAACCTTTAAATTAAGCAAGAGTTCCATTTCACAGTCAGGATTTGTGCTGAAAAAAGATTATATTGAAAATGATTTTTATCAGATTCGATTCAATGAAAGAGGGCAGATTACTTCGTTGTTTGATAAGCGCTGTGCAAGAGAGGTTCTTGCTGAAGGGGCAAGGGGGAACGTTTTACAAACATTTGAAGATAAACCAATGAATTTTGATGCTTGGGATATTGATCTTTATTACCAAGAAAAAATGCGTGAGATTGATTATTTGGCAACAGTTGAGGTGCATGAAGAAGGTCCCGTTCGCGGAAGCCTAAAATTCACTTGGAAATTCTATGATTCTATCATTACACAATATATAAGCGTATATAAGAATTCACCAAGAATTGATTTCCGTACAGTGGTGGATTGGCAGGAAAAGCAGACCTTATTAAAAGTAGCGTTTCCGGTTAATATTCGCTCAACAAAAGCAACCTATGATATCCAGTTTGGGAATATTGAACGTCCAACCCATTGGAATACAAGCTGGGATCATGCCAGGTTTGAAGTGGTGGGACATAAATGGGTGGATATATCCGAAGGGAACTTCGGGGTGAGTTTAATAAATGACTGTAAATACGGTCACGATGTCAAAGACAATGTTTTACGCTTAACTTTAATCAAATCTGCGATTAACCCTGATGAGACAGCGGACCGAGGCATTCATGAATTTACGTATAGCTTAGTGCCGCATAAAGGGGATTGGCGCGAAGGAGATATTGTGAAAGAAGCGTACAATTTAAATGTTCCATTATTAGCAGGTGAACTTAAAGCAAATCGGAATGGGAGCATACCGGCAACAATTCAATTGGCAGAAATTGATAACGATCATGTTCTCCTAGAAACGGTCAAAAAAGCAGAGGATGATGAAGCAATCATTGTCCGTTTTTATGAATATAAGCAATTTAGAAATACAACCAATGTTACATTTGCAAAACCAATTAAAAAAGCGGTGGAATGCAACTTGATTGAAGAAGGAGAAAAGGAAGCTGATTATCAGAATCAGACTCTTTCATTCTCCGTTTCACCTTATGAAATTAAGACATTTAAAGTCTGGTTCTAACAATAAGTAGAATCGCAAACACCATAAAATACTTTTATGGTGTTTGCTACTAGAAGAAATAAGGGAGGCAATCGGTTTATGTTGAAAATTGCAATGATTGGAGCTGGCAGTATTGGTTTCACACGAAGATTGATGATGGATATTCTAGCGGTAAAAGAATTTCAGGATACAGAATTTCATTTTATGGATATTAACAAAGAAAACCTCGAAATGGTAACAAACTTGTGTCAACAGATGATTCAATTGAACAAACTGCCAGCAAAGATTATCGCAACCACCGATCGTAAAGAAGCATTAAAAGGTGTTGATTATGTTTTTTGTACCGTCCGTGTAGGTGGGTTGGAAGCATTTAAACATGATATAGATATTCCTTTGAAGTATGGGGTAAACCAGTGTGTAGGGGATACCTTAGGACCAGGCGGAGTCTTTTTTGCTTTACGTACGATACCAGTGTTACTAGACCTAGCAAATGATATGCGTGAAGTTTGTCCTAACGCCCTTCTATTTAACTACTCAAACCCAATGGCAATGAATACTTGGGCTTTGAGGCGTGCCGGGGGAATTCGGGTTGTAGGACTATGCCATGGAGTACAAGGTGGGCATCGCCAAATTGCTAACGCCTTGGGATTGCCAAAGGAAGAAGTTGATTTTGTATGTGCTGGAATTAACCACCAAACCTGGTATATAGAAGTGAAACATAAAGGCAAGGATATGCTGCCTTATATGCTAGAAGCTTTTGAAAAACATCCTCAATTATCAAAAACAGAACCATGCCGCATAGATGTGCTGAAACGGTTCGGCTATTACTCGACAGAATCAAATGGACATTTAAGTGAGTATTTACCTTGGTATCGAAAGCGAAAAAATGAACTAGACCGTTGGATTTATTCAGAGGATTGGATTGGTGGATTAACAGCAGGCTATCTTGACCAATGTATGAAAAAGACAGATGAATATCGGATCATGTATCCAAAATGGTTAAGTGGAGAATTGGAGTATATCCAACTCGGTAATCGGTCAGAAGAGCATGGTTCCTAT
>NZ_JBALSN010000160.1:0-3056 GCF_036966985.1 Neobacillus drentensis
CAGGGGAGACCCCGCAGGCGCTTCAGCGCCGAGGAGGCTCCCCGGAACGCCCGCGGAAAGCGAAGCACCTGGAGCGGAAATCAACATCCCAATTTTAAAACATACCTTTTAGTCTTTCTCTATTCCTTTTTATTAGCAAGATATCTTTCCGCAAGTAATTTCTTTACTTCATTATAGCTCAAGCCAGATTGGCTATTTAACCGTTTTACTTCGTCAATATCCGTTCCAACTTTTGTATATCTTTTTTGATTGATCATCTTTTTAACAACTCCTAAAGAATTCTGGAAATGAAAACCCACTTTTTTGTGCATACTAATAAAAAAGGAGGCGGTTCCCATTTTTTACGGTAAAAGAGCTAAAGAAGAGGAAATTGAAACGGTCCTGGTTAATACTGAAATTTATTCATGCATAGCCGAAGCCTGTATTGGGTGGATGAGAAAGGACTTCGTTGCAGATGACTTACTATGCCCAATGTGTGGCAATGAAATGCTTCAAGAAATGAGAGAACTTCCGCAAATTTAAGAAAACACTATTCACTAAAGACTGTCACGGTTCATTGACAGTCTTTTTTACTCTTTCTATAGATTTTCATTTTGCTGTTGGATTTCATCACCGCTAATTAAGGTATTTGCTTCTTCCAGATTTCTAAGTTCATCTACGGAATCCCCTGAAACTGTTTTCGTATTATTAATAACAGTCTCTTTTATAATGTTTCTAGTTCGATAACTATGGGAATCAGCCTTTTTAGCCATGCATATCATCTCCTTATGTAAAGGTTTTACATCAAGAAAAAGGATTATGCCTTCCTAAATCTCTCCTAAAAGGTAAAAATTAAATAATCATCAGATGATGATTAAAATAACAAAAAACTCTCCAAAGCGGAGAGTTTTTTCGAGCTATTCTTCTTTTTTTGCTAAACATTTCTCACATTCCATAAAATAGCTTTCTGCTTGTTCCTCCATGTGCTGACCACATTCTGAACATTGCTTCTTTGGTAAAGTACGGAAAAACTCAACTGGACTAATTAACATAATAAAACTCCTCCTTTATTAATACAGTTTATTTAAATCGTTCTTGTTATAGTACAGTATAGACGAAATAAATTAAAATGTGTAGACTTTTTTAAAAAAAATTAGCCTTTTTTTTAAAATATAAGTCTTTTATCACATAAATGTTCATTTGGTTTTTTATTCTTCTTGGATTGGTGTTATGTAGGTTAAAATAATTGAAAATCGACGTATCTGAGAATTTTATACTTCCATAACAATTCTCTTTCCATTACAATCATAGTAGAAAAGCATTAGATATGGGGGGATGCTGGTAAATGAATGCAATGATAGGTACTTTTCAACCGTATTTCATCGTAATTGCCATTGGTTTAACCATCATGGCATCATATACAGCATTAGATATGTTTACTTTAATAAAATCTACAGAAAAAAATAAGCCGCATCTGTTTCTAGGTGGCACATTTTCAATTGGCATCGGGATTTGGATCATGAATTTTATTGGACTCATTTCCATAGATACAAACAGGTTTGCCAGTTATCATATTCCACTTACGATTCTTTCAATAATTATTGGAATAGCATTTACAGGAATGGCCTTTCTGTCTTTATTAAGAAAACGAATGACGTTTTTTCATTTAATCTTAGGTAGTTTATTTTTAACGATGGCCGTTTTTGCAATCCATCTTATCGGTTTATATGCCATGAATGTTGTTATTAAATATCATGTAATATTGCTTCTTTTTTCAGGGTTTTTAATCTTTGCTTCCTTTTTATTCTCTTTATGGATTATTTTTTCTTCGAAAAGTTTTACTCGAAATAACCAGGTTTGGTTAAAGCCAATTAGTGCGATTATTATGACGTTAGCCATTATTGAAGGTCATTTTCTATTGAGGCGAGCTTTAGTCATGTCTTTCAGTGAAAGGCTGAATGGGTCAAGTGCGGATAGTCCCTTTTTTATTTATTTGGTATTATTCTTGTCTATTCTAATTATTGGAGGGCTAATTGTATCAAGTACATTAATTAGTAAACAATTAGTAACATCTGATGCAAACCTAAAGGACATTAAAGCAGCTCTCGATGCCTCGACCATTGTTGCTATAACAGACCCTAAAGGAAATATCATTTTTGTTAATGATAAATTCGAAGAGATTTCGAAGTATACAAAGGAAGAAATTATCGGTCAGAATCATAGGATTTTAAATTCTGGTTACCATTCAAAAGCATTTTTCAAGGATTTATGGTCCACGATTCAATCAGGAAAGATTTGGCGGGGAGAAATCCGCAATAAGGCGAAGGATGGATCTTTTTATTGGGTTGATACCACGATTGTGCCATTTTTAAATAAAAAAGGAAAGCCTGTCCAATATATTGCGATTCGCTCAGATATTTCGGACAGAAAAAAGGCTGAAGGTCATCTGAAAGAAACCATTAAAGAGAATATTGATATTAAATTTGCTCTTGATCAATCCTCGATTGTTGCATTTACGGATGCAAAAGGAGTTATCACCAGTGTCAATGAAAAATTCTGTGAGATTTCAAAATACAATCGAGAAGAAATCCTTGGCAGAGATCATAATATTTTAAATTCAGGTTTCCATTCAAAAGAATTTTTCAAAGATCTTTGGAAGACAATTGGTTCTGGAAAAGTGTGGAAGGGTGAAATAAGAAATAAAGCAAAGGATGGGACCTATTATTGGGTGGATACCACGATTGTTCCTTTTTTAAATGATCAGGGCAAGCCATACCAATATCTTGCCATCCGTAATGACATAACCGAACGGAAGAAAACAGAGGAAGTCCTTCATCGGCAGGATAAATTGGCTGCGGTTGGTCAATTAGCTGCGGGTGTTGCCCACGAAATCCGTAATCCACTCACTTCAATGAAAGGATACGCGGAATTTTTACAGCTAGATGAAAAGGACCCGGAGCGGATCGAGTTTTTGAGCATTATTCTCGATGAAATTGAGCGAGTAAATACTATTGTTGAGGACTTTATGGTATTAGCAAAACCAAAGGCAGTCGAATTAGAAGAAAAGAATGTCGTTC
>NZ_JBALSN010000160.1:3073-5674 GCF_036966985.1 Neobacillus drentensis
GTTTAAAACAGGTATTTTTAAATTTCATCAAAAATGGAATCGAAGCTATGCCAAACGGCGGAGAACTACATGTTAAAACAATTATCCACGATAATAATGTTCAAATTTCTATTCAAGATACAGGTGTGGGCATTTCTAAGGAGAAATTAAAGAAACTTGGCGAGCCCTTTTACACAACTAAGAAGAACGGGAACGGCTTAGGATTGATGGTGAGCTTCAAAATTATTGAAAGTCATAATGGGAAGGTCTTTGTAGAAAGCGAACTAAATAAAGGTACCACCTTTAATATCTTATTGCCTGCCAAAACTGCTTAAAAAACGGGAGAACGATTCTCTCGTTTTTTTATTACTCAATTTTTCAAAAAATAGTCACATATATTGTGAAAAAAGAATCTACAATTAAAATAAATAGATTATTATTATTATATAGTTACAAATGTTTTTATAAAGGAGTGAACATGTTGGGAGAGTCTAATTTAGTCAAAACGATCTGCGGATATTGTGGAACGGGATGTGGCCTAGTCCTTGAAGTTCAAGATAACCGAATCATGAAAATCCGTGGTGACAAGGAAGCACCTGTCAACAAAGGACAAACATGTGTAAAAGGTGCATTTGCCTATGAATATGTACATGCCAAGAATAGATTAACATCCCCATTAATTCGTAAAGCTGGTAAGTTGGTTGAAACGACGTGGGATGAAGCCTATCAATACATTGCCACTAAATTATCAAGCATCAAATCATCATGGGGACCAAATGCAATATCTATGTTTGCTTGTGCACGGAGTACAAATGAATCCAATTATATAACACAAAAATTCATGAGAACGGTCATTCATAGTAATAATATTGATGGCTGCAATCGAACCTGACACGCTCCTAGCGTTGCCGGTCTGGCAACTGTTTTTGGAAGCGGTTTCCCAACAAACACTCTGGAAGATTTTGAGCGGGCAGAAGTGCTGCTTTTGATGGGCTCGAATACAACAGAGGCACACCCAATTATCGCTAATCGCATCAAAAAGGCGGCAAAAGCAGGCCTGAAAATAATCGTTATTGATCCAAGAAAGATTGATATGGTGAAAGTTGCTCATCGTCATCTGCAAATAAATGTCGGTTCAGATATTGCACTGATCAATGCTTTCATTCGGATTATCCTCAAAGAAGGGTTATATAACCCTGAGTTTATTAAACAATTTACAGTTGACTTTGAGAAACTTGAAAAACAAGTTGAACCATATACTCCTGAATTTGCAGCACCCATTACTGGTTTGCAAGCAGAAGATATTGTCGCTACAGCTAGGGAGTATGCATCATCAAGCTGTTCAATGATTGCATATACACTTGGTATTACAGAGCATCACTGTGGGGTTAATAATGTATTTGATATTGCCAACCTTGCTTTATTAACTGGAAATATTGGAAAACCAGGAACTGGAATTATGCCATTAAGGGGCCAGAACAATGTCCAAGGTGCTGGGGATATGGGATGCCTGCCCAACCAATTAGCTGGAGCAATGAGTTTAGCAAATGACGAATTCCGTGGGCGTTATGAAAAAGAATGGAAAGTCGAATTAAACCCGCAGGCAGGTGATACACAAACTCGTACATTTGACCGCTTAGAAATGGGTGAACTAAAGGCTCTGTATATTATTGGTGAAAATCCTCTGCTTGCCGATGTTCATATGAACCATACGAAAAAATTGCTTGAGAAATTAGATTTGTTAGTCGTTCAAGACATTTTCATGACCGAAACAGCCAAAATGGCTGATGTTGTTTTACCAGCGCGTTCATGGGGAGAGGTAGATGGCACTTATACCAACACAGATCGAAGAATTCAAAGGGTCCGCAAAGCAATTGAGGCACATCCCAATGTGAAAGAAGATTGGGAAATCCTTTGTGAATTATCGACATTAATGGGTTATCCTATGACCTATAATAATAGTGAAGAAATTTGGGATGAAGTGAGGAAACTTGCTTGGGAGATGTATGGCGGCATATCTTACGAGCGTCTTGAAAAAGAGTATAGCATCCACTACCCATGTCCAGACGAAAATCATCCAGGTACTTTTATCATGCATGAGAGGTTCCATCAGCCAGAAGAACCAACGAAAAAATCACCATTTGTTCCGGTAGATTACACAGCCCCATTAGAGTTACCAGATCATGACTATCCATTTACCTTAACGACAGGCCGTCGCTATGAATCCTATAATACCCATTCTCAGACTCGTCATTATGCCTCTGGTGTAAAGGTGAAACAAACAGAAGAGACTCTAGATATCTCTCCTGCTGATGCAGCAGCTCTAGGAATTATTGATGGAGAAGTGGTCAGGGTTCGTTCACGAAGAGGGGAGCTTGAGGTGAAGGCAAAGGTTACAGAACAGGTGGTACCAGGTTTGGTCTTTATGAGTTTTCACTGGAGTGAAACACCAACGAATGTCTTAACATTAAATGAATACGACCCTATTTCAGGAACAGCCGAATACAAGGCATGCGCAGTTGCAATTGAAAAGGTTTAAAAATTATTTTAGAAGACGCAGTTTAATGACTGCGTTTTTTTATGGCAACGAAGAGGTCGCTATTAATTTTGGCACCCTGTTGA
>NZ_JBALSN010000161.1:0-18063 GCF_036966985.1 Neobacillus drentensis
TCTGTGCGCCCAGCATGGGTGCAATCTATAGGGTGCAAGTCCCGAACCGTGAGGGTAGAAGTAACGGTTAGCTTAACACAAGGGTGTCCATGGTGACGTGGAATCTGAAGGAAGTGAGCGGCAAACCTCCGGTCTGAGGAACACGAACTTCATATAAGGCTAGGTATCATTGGGTGAGTCTGCAGAACAAGACAAATCCCTTTCTACCGAAGGTGGTACAGAGTAAATGAAGCAGATAGATGGAGGGAAAGATTGCACTCTTACCTGGGGAGGTCTGATTGTAATGCCAAGTACACTTGGTAACCTATCTAGCGATAGATAGCTGAACAGTCAGAAGTCAGCAGAGGTCATAGTACCTTACCTACTCGAGATGGTAAGGGAAGGACTGAACAATTAGGAAGAACGAGAACTAGGCATACAATTCCTGTGTAGAAGCAGACAATCCGAAAGGACTTACTTGAAGGAGGAAGTGGTGAAGCCCACTGGGGACTTCATGAGGGTGGAGCAGGAATAACATAAATAGATTTCTACGTTCACGTCGAAAGGAAATATCAAAATGTTAATGGATAGGGTTTTGTCACGGGAAAACTTAATAGAAGCACTTAAACGTGTCGAGAAGAATAAAGGGAGTCACGGCATAGATGGAATGTCCGTAAAATTCCTACGAAGACATCTCTATGAAAACTGGGATTCACTTTGTACTTCTATAAGAATTGGAACCTATGAGCCGAATCCAGTCCGTCGGGTCGAAATCCCAAAACCGAACGGTGGAGTAAGATTACTGGGTATACCTACCGTGACAGATCGTTTCATTCAACAAGCTATTGCTCAAGTGTTAACACCACTATTTGACCCAACCTTTTCAGAATATAGTTATGGATTCAGACCAAATAGGAGAGGACATGACGCAGTTCGAAAAGCAAAAGAATATATAAGTGAAGGTTACAGTTGGGTTATAGATATGGACTTAGAGAAATTCTTTGACAAAGTGAATCATGATAAGTTGATGGGGATATTGGCTAACAGAATTCAAGACCGTATGGTCTTGAAACTAATTAGAAAATACCTTCAAGCAGGAATCATGATTAATGGTGTAACCTATGATTCTGAAGAAGGAACACCACAAGGAGGTCCACTAAGTCCTCTTCTTTCCAATATACTGTTGGATAAACTTGATAAAGAATTGGAAAGAAGGGGTCATAAGTTCGTCCGCTACGCCGATGACTGTAATATCTACATGAAGTCAAAGAAAGCGGGAGAAAGGGTTATGAACTCTATAACAAACTTTATAGAAGTGAAATTGAAACTTAAAGTAAATAGAGAGAAATCCGCAGTTGACCGTCCATGGAAACGAAAGTTTCTGGGTTTTAGCTTTTCTTTCCACAAGAAACCGAAGGTTCTGATATCTAAGGAAAGTATCAAAAGACTAAAATCGAAAATACGTGAACTAACTTCACGTTCAAAATCCATCCCAATGGAAACAAGAATACAAAAATTAAATCAATATCTAACGGGATGGTGTGGTTACTATGCTTTAGCGGATACACCAAGTAAGTTTAAAGAATTTGATAAGTGGATAAGAAGAAGACTCCGTATGATTGAATGGAAACAATGGAAAACCCCCAAAACAAGAGTGAGAAAACTCAAAGGGTTGGGAGTACCAACAAACAAGGCTTACGAATGGGGAAACTCCAGAAAGAAATACTGGAGAATATCTAAAAGTCCGATTCTACACAAAACCCTCGATAACTCTTATTGGAGTAACCGAGGGCTCAAAAGTCTATATCACAGATATGAATTTCTTCGTCACACTTAGTTGAACCGCCGTATACCGAACGGTACGTACGGTGGTGTGAGAGGTCGGGGGTTAGTCACCCCCTCCTACTCGATTTTAGATAAAGAATAGCGAAAACGTGATGAAAGACGCATTTGTTATAACTCTTAACAGGGAAAAAAAACTATATTTCGCCTCTCTAAATTATTTAAAAAGTAGGTACATCGGAGCTTTTGATTCCCTGATTATTCTGATAAATTTGAATTCCACAAAAATAAAAGGGGTGCTGTTCTTGTTAAAGGTCCTATCAAAATCTGCATTTGCCTTAGCGTTAGCTGGTAGTCTTACTCTAACTGGCTATCAATCTACCGATTTACAACCAAAGGCAACTAAAGCACAAAGTACATATGATTTAAGTCTTGCTCATTATGTTGGGGCTTCCCCCGAACTAGCAGCAAAGGCGAAAGAATTAGGAAAAGATCTATCAAAAGTGGACCCAGCTGAGAAAGTTGCAAACAATCAAGGTACCAAATTTGAGCAGGCAGGCGACAACCATGTTGTAAATCAACCGGCAACTGGAGATGTACCAGTATTAGTTATTTTAGCAAAATTTAAAGAGGGAGATGAGCCAAAGGGCGATGTTCCAGGTCAGGTTCCTCCTAAATACTTTGAAGATTTAATTTTTGGTGATCATTATGACCCATATAAGTTAGATGAATTTAAGCAGTATGCAGAATTTAATGGTCAGAAAGCACCGACGGATAGTACAATGCAAAATATTTATAAGGAATCTAG
The DNA here is from genome assembly GCF_036966985.1 of Neobacillus drentensis. Taxonomy (GTDB): domain Bacteria; phylum Bacillota; class Bacilli; order Bacillales; family Cytobacillaceae; genus Neobacillus; species Neobacillus drentensis_E. The sequence continues at coordinate 2,570 of NZ_JBALSN010000161.1, forward strand.
TTATGGGAAAGTGAAACTAGTAAAGAAAGATAATACCGATCTTGTTTGGGTTGAATTGCCTAAGGGAGCGTCCTACTATTTAGATCAAGACGGAACATATGCTGAGGGCGGCAAATATGTAAACGGCAACGTTAATGGAGATGCCCATAATGGTGAATTAGTGACAGACCTATTTAAAGCAGCAGATGGTGTAGTAGATTATTCCAAATATGCCGTGAATGGACAAGTTCCAAATGTATTCATTGTGCATGAAGGAACAGGTGCTGAATTTAGCGGGGATCCTGCTCAAATTTGGTCACATAAATGGAATGCATTAAGCGCGGAATACTATGGATAGTACTATGAAACAGGTTTCTTTACACCAGATGTAAACAAAGATGGTAAAGTAAGTGGAAGTGAAATGAGTGCATGGCAGGCACAATTTATTAAAAATCATACACTTGATGGAGTCCTTGTAAACAATTACAATATCCAGCCGGAAATCGGTGGTAACGTTGCCGGCTACAATGAAGCAACTGGCGGGTATGATGAAGCTTCGAAAACAGGTCCATTCCCTGGACAACCTGGCGTATTTGCCCATGAATTTGGACATGCGTTAGGACTTCCGGATTTCTATGATACGGTTTACACATCAGAGGGTGTAGGTAACTATTCCATGATGGCAGGCGGTTCTTGGATGAGATATCCAGATGCAGCTGCATACTCTGGTAACTCGCCAGTCCATTTTGATCCATATTCAAAAATCTTCCTTGGCTGGGCTTCACCAATAGAAGTAAAGCCTGTTGATGGTGTTCAAACGATTACGTTGCCTCCAGTCAATTCTGCAGAGTCAACCAATGGAATTGTGAAGATGGAAGTACCTGGATCAAACGGTACAGAATATTTCTTATTTGAAAATGTTCAGCAAAAAGGGTTTAACAAAGGATTAATTCGTGAGGGTGCGGATGCCCATGGATTAGTAGCTTGGCATGTGGATGAAAATGTTCTTTCACTCTATCAAACAGCTGGCTTCCGTCCTAATAATGTGGAAAACTGGATGAATAAGCGATTCCAGTTTAATCAATCACAAACAGCTAGCAATGGCGATGTTGTAACACACTACGGATTATCTATCCTACAAGCGGATGGTAAGTATGAGCTTGAAAAGAATGTAAACCGTGGAAATGCCGGTGACTTCTTTAAGACAGGCAGTAAGCTTACTCCGGTTTCCGGGAATGTTCACACCGGTTCCTACTACTTCTGGAAAGGCTATAGCTCTACTCCTGCTTATTCCGGAATCCATGTCACTGATATCACTGAGAATGCAGACGGATCGATTACTGCAAAATTCTTCTATAACTTTAATGAATCTACTAAGTAAAAGCCAGCCCGGGTTCCTATGGAACTCGGGTTTTTCAATGTTATGATTATTTCCAGACATTCCAATTTAGGGGAATTATGATAAAATACTACTTAAACTCCTGAAAGTGATGTGCGAAAAATGCAGCTATCCTTAACCGTTCGAGGCCAAGGTGCGGAAGCCGTTTCTTACCTTTTAGCCAAAAATCCCAATAATCTTTATGAACGTGGTGAGAAAGGGCAATCTGTCCGCCTGGTTTATCCTATTTTTTCAAGAGAAGAAGTACAGTTCATCATCTTTGTAAAAACAGACCCAATTGACTTAGTCAAGAACTCACCTGATTTATATGATATTTCTCATTACATAAATGACCGCGAGTTTGCGGCAAGTAGCATATTTGTTACCTCCATCCGAAAAGCATTGGGGACTGCGTTAAATGGAAAACCGAAGGAGGAATATGCCTCATGGGTTGAACATCCCTTTGATATGGAATTATCTTTTGGTCCGGTAGCCACGGATTTAAACAACCGCGAGTTGGATGCGTTATTTGCACCAATGGGTTATGCGGTTAAGATTGAATATGGGGAAAGTGCTATCCGAGAAAAAAGCTCAGCAAGATTTATCACCCTTTCAGGGAAACAAACACTTCAGAATGCACTCAAACAACTTTCGGTTCTGATTCCGGTAATCGATAACTATAAACATTATTTTATTGATGAACGAGAACTAGAGAAGTTTGACCGCTACGGAGAAGGCTGGTTAGAAAAACACCCACAAAAGTCGCTTATCCTAAATCGTTCTTTACGGTTCCAAAAAATGATTTCACAGTCAAAGTTCTTTGAAAAAGAAACGAAAAAAGAGGAGGCAAACGAGCCGCCGAAAATACGTTTAAATGATCTTCGCTACGAAGCGATTATAAAATATGTCGAGGCCTTAACCAAAAAACAAACCATTGTTGACTTAGGTGCTGGGGAAGGAAAGTTATCCATCAAGTTAGGATTTATTGAAGGGGTGCAGGAAATTCTTTCAGTCGAGCCATCGAATCGGGCACGGTTAAAGGCATTAGACCGATTTGATCAAGCAAAAGAAAAACGTGGATTTGTGGAGCCTCAGTTATTAGCTGGATCGTTATTTTATTATGATGAACGGCTTATTAACAAAGATGTCATGATTCTTTGCGAAGTAATTGAACATATAGATGAATACCGGTTACCAAGGGTATTCGAGACGATTTTTAAAGACTATCGACCAGAAGTATTGATCGTGACTACACCGAATCAAGAATATAATGTGGTTTATGATATGGATGAGGCAATGAGACATCATGATCACCGCTTTGAATGGACAAGGGAAGAGTTTACAGCGAAATGTGAAACTTGGGTAAGTTCCTATCCCTATGAAGTACGTTTTCAAGGCATTGGTGAAGAACATCCGACTTTTGGTCACCCTACGCAGATGGCAGTCTTTTCAAGAGAGGAGGGGCAATAATGACCAAAATTCACTTACCCTATGCTGGAATTGTCCTCTTTGTCGGACCCTCAAATAGCGGCAAAACCACGTTATTAAACCGACTGGTCCATGAAAAGAAGATTCTAGCTTCAGAAGTTGTCAGTTCCGATCAATTCCGGGTCCTTGTCAGTGATGTAGAATTTATTACCTGGAATCAGCGTCCAAAGGATGAAGCGGATGCCTTATTTGATGAATACTACCGGATTTCAAACGAAGCATTTGATGCGATGGAATATTTAATTGGGAAACGGTGCCGTTTAAATAAATTAACAATAATAGACGCGACACACTTAAAAGAAGAGGATCGTGAGCGTTATCTTCACCTAGGTAAAAAATATCATGTCCCCGTGATTGCGATTGTGTTAAACGTAACGGAAAAAGAACTCATTTCTCGTGATAAGGAGCGGGATTTTCCACGCGGGAAGAATCGGCTCAAGCAGCAATACCAGCACTTCAAGCGAACGCTTAGGTTTATTAAGAAGGAAGGCTTTCACCGCACCTATATCTTAGATGAACCGGAGCTTGAGGCCCTGGATATAGGACGGCTGGCGAATCCTTTATCTATCGATGTGGGTCATGGCATTGATTTTATTGGGGATATTCATGGCTGCTTGGAGGAGTTTCTTGAATTGCTCACCAAGCTGGGTTATCAGGAAAACGAGGAAGGCTTGTTCTTTCATCCAGAGTGTAGGAGAATCCTTTCACTTGGTGACGTAATGAGTCGTGGACCACAGTCGCTGGAAACCATGCAATTTTTCAAAAAACATGTGGATGCAGGAATTGCATACATGATAGATAGCAATCACGGCTGGAAAATTGCCCGCTGGCTGGATGGGCGCAAGGTGAACCTGGCACATGGTGATGAAAAAGTAGAAGCCGATTTTGCAGAGTATGAGCGCAGATTTGGTCAAGAGACCACTGAACAATTAAAGGCAGAACTAAAGGAACTCCTACTGGCTGCAAAGTCCCATTTGGTTATCCAAAAAAATGGTGTCAATGTGGCGGTTGCAACGCATGCCGGGATAAGGGATTGGCATATTGGCAAACAATCGCCACGGATTTCTGATTTTTGCCGGTACGGAGATTCAGAGGGGATTGATGAAAATGGCAAGCCGCGGCGAAAGGACTGGACCATTGAACATCAATCACAAGAATTAATTATTTGGGGGCATGATCCCAAGCCGCAGCCACTATTAGTAAATAACACACTTAACATTGACCAAGGTGTGGTATTTGGCGGGAGGCTAACCGCCTATCGTTTTCCAGAAAAACAATTTGTATCGGTAGCGGCAAAACAGGATTATGCCAATGTTCCTGACAACCCAATTAAGGAATGGGAACGAAAGCGGTTGGCACCGCCTAATCTAGGGAAATTTGTCAATGGGTTTTCGGTGATAACCGAGCATTATGGGGAGGTTGCTATCCATAAGGATGTGGCCAAATCCGCCCTGGATGACTTTTCCCATTACACTCTACCGCTTGAGGAGATTGTCTATTTACCGCCGACAATGAGCCCAACTCCGAAACCTTCGAATTTAGCGGGATACTTAGAGCACCCGCAAGAAGCGTTTGACTATTATCAAGCGAATGGCATTGATACGATGATTGTGGAGAAAAAACATATGGGAAGCCGCGGCATTTTGCTTCTTTTTAAAAATAAGGAAGCAGCCAAAGCGTATATCGGCAGAGAGACATTAGGTTCGATTTATACAAGGACTGGCAGGGCCTTTTTCAAAAAAGATCTGGAGGAACAAATTTTACAAGTTCTGCATGCAGATTTAAGTCGTTATTTTGAAAAATACAACACGGATTTTGTCTTACTGGACGCTGAGATCCTGCCGTGGAATCTTAAAGCAAAAGAACTTATCATGAACCAATATGCCCATGTGGGAGAAATGGCATTGCTTGATCGCAGTAAATTAAAAGGACAATTGGAGAAAGCCGCTGCTAACGGTAAGGATGTTGCCAGTTGGCTTGCTGAAACGGATGAAAAGATTCAAAATGCGAAAGTGTTTAACGAAGTGTATCAAAAGTATTGCTGGGAAACGGAAGGGTTAGCAGGGATTCAAATTGCTCCTTTTCATGCACTAGCCCATAGTAATGAAACATTTTTCGATAAACCACACACCTGGCATATGGAGAAGAATAAAGAATTCAGCGTCCTTTCCGAGCTTTTTATGGAAACGGAATATCGGCTGGTCAACGATGAGGACTCCATGAAAGCGGCGATTGCTTGGTGGGAAGAAATGACGGAAGAAGGGCATGAAGGCTTTGTTGTTAAGCCGGAGGCATTTGTGGCTCGTCATAAAGGCAAGTTAGTGCAACCGGCTATTAAAGTAAGAGGCCGCAAGTATTTGCATATTATCTACGGCATCGATTACTTACAACCAGAGAATCTATCCCGGCTAAAGCAGAGAAATGCGGGCAAGAAACAACGCAATGCCTTAAAGGAATTTTCCTTAGGTGTGGAAGCAGTGAAGCGCTTTGTTGGAAGGGAATCATTGGACCGCTACCATGAATGCGTGTTTGGGATTCTAGCATTGGAATCAGATCCAATTGATCCAAGATTATAGTTGCAAAAGGGCGAACTTGTCTAGTGGCAAGTTCGTTTTTTCTATGTGTAATAACTTTACATCTCATGCCCATATTATAGTAAAAAGGAGTGTGAGAACATGGCTGTTCATATTGTGGATGCTGGTGAAAGTTTGTGGATGATATCAACGAAGTATGGTGTTTCGACCCAAACGATTGTCGAACTGAATGGATTGCCATCATCTAATGCACTCGCGCCAGGGCTTGCTTTATATCTTCCGGATCATCTGCCGCCACTGCACTCGTATCGAATTAAAGCCGGCGATCATATCTGGAATTTGGCTCAGCAATTCAACAGTACTCCTGAAGCCATTCTGGCCGCAAATCCAGGTTTGAATCCAACTCAATTAATGATTGGCCAAACCATCAATGTGCCATCTCCGATGAAATCGGATCTAGCGACACTTGGATTTTTAGTACCTTCCTCCGAAGCTGCCAATCTGGCAACTTTGAATTCTATCGCGGGGCAACTTACGTATTTAGCAGTGGTCGCTTATTCTTTTACAGAGGAGGGATATGCTTTTAATATGGTTGAGGATGCAGCCCTAGTCGCAAGAAGTAATCAATTGAAGGTCGTCCCGTTGATGATGATTAGAAATTTGGCGGGAACTGATTTTAGTGCGGAGTTGGCAGGAAGGGTGCTCGAAAATCCAACGTATCGTGCAAATCTAGTGGCAAGTATTGTGAATTTAACGAAACAACGAGGCTTTGGCGGTGTAAGTATTGACTTTGAATTTATTCCACCTGCACGACGGAATGACTTTATTTTGTTTCTTATGGCTTTAAAAAAAGGTTTAGGTGAATTGATATTACATGTAAATGTTCATGCGAAAACAGCTGATATACCGACAAATCGAATTATTGGTGCTTACGATTATGCCGGTATTAGTAATGCAGTTGATTTAGTTGCCGTGATGACAATGGATTATGGTTACCCTGGAGGACCACCTGATCCAATTGCCCCGATTCCGTGGCTGGAGCAAGTCATTCAATATTCACTCACGCAGATTAATCCTCGTAAACTACAAATCGCGTTGGCGTTGTATGGGTATGACAAGGTCGTAGGGACGAATCAAACACGTGCTCTATCAGTAACTGCTGCTCAAAATCAAGCGATTGCTGTTGGCGGTCCGATTGAATTTGATCCTACAGCGAAAGCACCATGGTATCGCTACTGGCCTAGTGGGAAGGAACATATCGTTTGGTTTGAAGATATTCGCAGTTATATAGAAAAGTATAACTTAATGGGTCTTTATCGATTAGCGGGCACGACTTTTTGGCAAATTAGCTTGCCGGCACCTCAGAATTGGGCTTATCTTAGTAAAAATTTTAATGTGGTGAGGAGGATGGTATAATTTTACACTGAATTAGGTGGGGGATTTTTGTTTTTGTACAATTTTAGGATGGTTTTGTGCTAGTTTGGGATAGTTTTGTGAAAATTTTACTGCCTTTTGTACGAAATTTGGAGTGTTTTGTACAATTTTCAAGGGGGTTTGTACAATTAGACATATTTTGGAAATCCGAAGATTGTCCAAGAAAAAACGCAAAGATGATATTATTTACTTTTTTCGGACAAACCCAAAAACGGATAATTTCAACGGTAACGCTAAGAAAAGTTATAACTCGAAAGAGCCGTTTCCTAATTCATTTTTATTACATATATATTGGTAATAGAGGGTCTGCATTCAGCGTGGAGCCCTTCTATTCTGATAAGAAAGATGTGATACTGTTGGATAAAGTGAAAAGCGGGAATTTAGACCTAGAGTTTCTGAATAATACTCAGCTCATTTTAGAAAATGTTCGGCTCCTCGGTTTAAATACGGTGAATGTACCTTTTCAAGTTGATGTCCCGAATACTACATCAAATACAATGACTCTAAATGAGGAGAGATATTTATTATCGAAAGGAATTGTCGAAACACTTCAACAAAACCGCATTAAAGTGATTTTGGAACCATTTCCATATATTCGTGGAGGAGCAGTGGGAGAAACAGCCTGGAATCCTCAAGACAAATTCGAGTGGTTTCGAAATTGGACTGCCATTTGTGAGCGTTTGATAAACGAAATAGCAATTCCTTATAATGTTTGGTGTTTTAATGTAGCAAGTAACCTTGGGTATATTGAATATGATTTTGATGCGAAAACTTATCCTTTTACCAAACAATGGGAGGAACTATTTGCTTTTATACGTAGTCGGTATAAAGAGAAGGTTATTTATCGAACAAATTATTGGTACGAAAACCAATCAAGAGACCTCAAGAAAAATAACCCCCTTTGGAACTTTGTGGACTTTGTCTCGATTGATACGTAGTTTGAGTTAGATAACAATCCTTCACCAAGTCTCAACGACTTAGTGGCCGATCTTTTTTCCACAAAGGTTTACAATCGAAAACAAAACGTTTACCAGGAAATCAAAGATTTGGCAACAAGAACAGGTAAACCTATATTCTTTGGAGGATTTGGTTGTCCAAGCCTAGATTATGGCCCCAAGTTTCCTTGGGATGTCGTGGTATCTTCTGTTTACAATGAAGATGTACAAGCCAACTTATTCAAAGCCTATCAACAGGTATTTTCTAACGAGTCTTTTTTCTTGGGATTCAGCGTTTGGACAATCAACTCTCAGGATTCATACAAAGTTATTGGGAAAAAAGTAGAACCGGTCATTCGTTCCTTCTTTGGGAACCTTACTCCAGATCCTACCGAACCCCGACAAGGTGATTTCCACTATGATTCCTCTACCCGTACGATTCGTTATTATAATGGTTCCGACTATATAGATATCGTTACCCTTCAATCCTTAATACTCCATCCGGATGGGGCAACAGGAAAAGATACGATGATTGTTTCGAAATATGAACAAGCTCGCTACCCTAACAATCCGAGTCTGAAGGTAGGAACGGTGACAGATTCCGGTGATAATGCGGTCTATCGTATGTTCCTAGCGTTTGATGTCTCGCAGCTTCCTCCTGGAGCTCAAATTTTTTCCGCCTCGTTAGAGCTGTATTGTTATTCTAATTTCACCTCAAATGAGATAGAACTATATGAAGTCGTGGAGAATTGGAGTGAGAACGTGAATTGGGCAACAGCTCCAGCAACCTTAGCTCAACCAACTTCTACTCAGTTTGTGGACGTTACAAAAGGATGGAAATCCTTTGATATCACTGCGTTTGTACACCGTTGGCATTCAGAGGGAAGTTCTAACCAAGGATTGATGATGAAACTAGTGGACGAAAGTATTCCTGATCAAAGTAAGTATTTCCGATCTTCAGATTATACAACTGATCCTGCCCAACGTCCGAAGGTAACCATCCTGTATGTATAAAAAAACTAATTCTTCCCTTAGTCCATTTTAAGGTGCAATGGATTTAGGGAAAATACGATGTGCAAGAAGTTGTATAAATCAATGGAACTTTATCAATTAGCGGGCACGAATTATTGACGAATTAGCTTGACCTAGAAATCTAGTGGTTGTCCAATCAAAAAGTCAGCTATGATATTATTTGTTTTTTTCGGACAAACTCTTAGGAAAAAGGAAAGGTTGGAACAGATTCTTGAGTAGCAGATGTAAATATTACATGCTTATTATTACTATCATGGTTATCACAGCATCCATTCCTTCTATAAAAGTAAATGCGATGGACGGCCACGAAATTCTGGCTCAGCAGATAAATCAACTAATTAATAACGATCCGGCCTTAAATGGAGCCATTGCTGGGATCAGTATCCGTTCGGCTGCCGATGGGAAAATCATTTATGACCATCAAGGGGATGTCCGCTTAAGGCCAGCTTCCAACATGAAACTAATAACGGCAGCTGCGGCCCTAAATATTCTAGGGGAAAACTATACCTTCGTGACGGAAGTTCTAACGGATGGCCCAATGAAAAAGAAAACCCTCAATGGAAGTCTCTATTTAAAAGGGAAGGGCGACCCAACTTTATTGAAATCCGATTTTGATCAAATAGCTGTTGAAATCAAAAAACACGGCATCAAAAAAATAAACGGAAATATCGTCGGCGATGATACCTGGTATGATGATGTCCGCTATTCACTCGATTTACCCTGGAGCGATGAAATGACCCATTATGGGGCACAGATTTCGGCACTAACGGCATCACCAACCCAAGACTATGATGCTGGATCTGTCAAAGTAGTCGTACAACCTGCAACGAGAAAAGGCGACAAGCCAATCGTGAAAATGACCCCGAAAACCAATTATTTAAAAATTGTCAATCACGCCGTCACCGGTGCAGAGGAAAGTAAAAAGAATATTACGATCGAGCGGGTACACGCAAAAAATACCATCACCATCAAAGGAACAATCCCAATCAAGGAAAAACCGGAACAGGACTGGATCGGTGTCTGGGATCCAACAAGATATGCCATGTCCCTATTAAAACAATCGTTAACAGAACACGGAATTCAAGTGACTGGAAAACTAAAAACAGGTATGGTGCCTGACACCGCAAAAATGTTAACAACCCATCATTCCATACCATTATCTGAGCTACTGGTTCCTTTTATGAAACTGAGCAACAACGTCCATGCGGAAATTTTAATTAAGGAAATGGGCAAGGTGAAGGGTAAAGGGAGTTGGGAAAACGGACTGAAAGTATTAAATTCTGAATTAGTCAAATTTGGGGTTAACCCCAAAACATTGGTCCTTAGGGACGGGTCTGGTGTTTCACATGTCAATCTGATTCCAGCAAACCAACTATCGCAACTGTTGTTTGCCGTGCAGAAAGAAAAGTGGTTTTCGAGCTATCTTCAGTCATTACCAGTTGCTGGTGTACCTGAAAAGATGATAGGCGGTACCTTAAGAAATCGCTTAAATGATCCTCTTGTCAGAGGAAGGGTAAAGGCAAAAACAGGAACCATCTCTACGGTGAGTTCCATATCAGGCTACGTAAAAACCAAAAGTGGACAAACTTTAATCTTTTCGATTCTCTTAAATAACTTACTTGAAGATACTAAAGGGAAAAAGGTGGAGGATCGTATGCTAACTATAATAGCCAATCAATAATCCAACTAATTCGAATAGAATGGTCATGCTCAACAAATCCTATTTGTAAAATGTACGGATGGAGACAGAGTGATGATCTATGGCAGTCATGTTAGCATTAAAAACGGATATTTAGGAGCAGCAAAACAAGCGGTTGCAAATGATGCATCCGCTTTTCAGTATTTTCCGAAAAACCCGAGAAGTCTTTCCATCAAGGATTTTGACCGAGAAGATGCGAAAAACTGCAATGAATTTTGCCAAAAACATCACCTGCAATCAATAGCTCATACTCCTTATTCTACAAGTTTAACTCCATCAGAAGACAAGCAAGATTTAACGATCGACTCCCTTCTCAATGATTTAGAAATTGCCAATGCCTGTGGTTCCATTGGAGTCGTAGTCCATTATGGAAGCCAAATCAGCCAAACTGACCCACTAGCAAGTTATCATTTAATGCTTGCGATGTTAAATGGGGTCCTTAGTCAGTGGGATGGAGAATGTTTGATTCTGTTAGAGAATAATGCTGGTACAAAAGGAGCGTTAGGAACAACCTTTGAGGAACTGGTCCAAATTAGAAATCTATGTGATTACCCAGATAAAATCGGCTTTTGCCTCGATACCTGCCATGCCTTTGCGAGCGGCCTTTGGACAGGGGGAAATTCAGGTGATCTGCTGGAAAAAGGGGAAAGTTTAGGATACTTTGCCGAGTTAAAGGCCATTCATTTAAATAACTCGAAATACCCAACAGGCTCAAAAAAAGACCGGCACGCAAACATTTTCCACACTAAGGGCCTAATCCAAGCCCATCAATTAAAGGAACTAATTACATCACCTGTTTTTAAGGGAATTCCCTTAGTCCTAGAAACTCCTGATGATGAAGGGTTGTCTCATAGAGAAGAAATAGAAATGCTCAAGCAAAAGTGGGGGAAATAATTTCTTGAAAATTTGAAGTATTAATTTTACTATAAATATAATGATAAAGAGTTATTCCATGGGAGAGCAAATGAATATGAATAAAAAACAAGGACAACTTCTTTCTGAACGTTTTGAAGTAGCTTTTAACCAAGTACACGATGCATTGCGGGATATCGTTCAAATAAATGATGATAGGTTCGTTGTCCTCGTGAAGGTTGGCGCCAAAAAATATCAAATGATTGAAACCTATAAAAAGGACTTAGAGCAATATGCCCGTCTTCGGAACGCAATTGTTCATGAGAAAATGGAAATTGGATTTTATATTGCAGAGCCTAACGCAAAGGTCGTTTCTCATATTGAAAAAATCGCGAATGTGTTTAACAGTCCTAATTATGCACTGTCGATTGCTACGAAGAAAGTGGTGTTCTTTGATTATCACGACAGTATCTTAAAAGTAACAGCCGCAATTAAACAGTACGGTTATTCTAAGTTTCCGGTTTATAAAAACAAAAAATGTATGGGCTTACTTACATCGAGTTCGATTGTGAAATGGATGGCGCAAAATATGGAAAGCGGTCTTGTCAATCTTGCCAACATCCATGTATCAGATATCATGAATTATGAGAAGGAATATCCAATCGAAATCGTCTCAAAAGAGATTAATATATTTGAGGTTGAAAATATTTTTGAAAAAGCACATAAGAAGAAGCGCAAGATTGAAGGAATAATCATCACTGAAAATGGAAAAGTGGACGAGACGCCCCTGGGCATGATTACTGCTTGGGATTTAATTCAAATTGATTACACAGTGGAGTGAATAGAATTCATCCTAATGATCAATAAATTCAATTGAAATCGGAAAAACTGTAATAGATGGAATCCTCACAGAAAGGGCAGGGTGAATTTATGCGGAATTATCGATTTCTCATCAATGATCAATTTCAAGCCAACAGCATTGCGGAAGACCTAAGAGTACAATTGGACATTAACCGTTTTAATGACGTAAATATTTTGTCGGTTGATAATCGCAATGAAGTGCTTGTCCAAATTTATGAATCCAATGGGGCAGCACAAGAAACGGTTGAATCCTTTATGCAAGATTACCATAAAGGGATAGTGATTGAATAACCAATAAAGTTCTCCTGTCTTGGAGAGCTTTTATTTTGCATTTTAATAACGAGCACACCTCGTAGGCATGCTCGTCGCTTTAGGCTGATTTTGCTAAAATTCAAACTCGCTTAATTGATCCATATGTGAGGCGATCATGGCGATAATGGTTGTTGCTTCTTCTTTGCTAAAAATGAAATGAGACTCATCTTTGATTAATTCATCATCTGTGGTCCAGATCCGATTAACACGTTTGAGGACACCGTCACCAGTAGCTTGAACCAATCCGAATTGATAAGTTACTTCCACTTCATCCTCATGTTTAAAGGCTGTTACCTCCGGTGTCGACCAATCAACATCAATTTCCTCAAAAATGTCGTCACTGTTCACTTGTTCGGCTTCGTAATACTCTTCTTCCTCATCATCATCCACATAGATGGTTTCTACCCCATCATCATCTTCCTCCTCATCATAGACCTCGGAAGTCTGAAGATAGACCCCATCATCTGTATAGTGGTCATCGCCGTTCATGTAATCATGTAAACTGGCGTGAACTTCATCGACAATGTCTTCTATGTCTGAAAGGATGACCTTCGCAGTATGTCCAGTGTCAACATCGAAGGTATCGATGTAAAATTCCTCATTTTGAGGATCAAAGAACAATGAGCAGAAATAATCACGCTCTAGTTCTTCGGTATCAACATCTGCGGTATCGACATAAAACTCAATCCTCGGATGTTTGGCAGCTCTTTCAATTGTCATTTGACCAACCTGATCATATTCTTCACAAATAGATTCCAGGTGTTCTTGCAGCTCTCCACATACTCTGTCAAACCATTCTAACGACATCAAACATCCCATCCTTTCAATGTTAATCGAGGTTATTATTACCAAATATGAAGAATATATGTCTTTTCTTATAACATTGAAGGAATAACAAACATGAAACTCGAACAGAGTGAGTATGTAGATTTATTTTAGAAAGTAATTGGAGGTTCCCATGCAATCGTTAATAAACGAACTAAAGGAAATATGTCATGAAGTACCCTTAAAAGAAAAAATTGTCATTGTTGATTCCCATGCGATCGGGGAACAAATCAATGGGGCTTTCGTTAAACAAGGACACCAAGCCATTAATCTCAAGTATCAAACAGTGAATGACTTAGCCCAAACCTTAGTCGAGTTGAATTCAGAACAGCCGCAACATAGTTTAGACCATACTGTTGGAGTGCATTTTACCTACAATCTTCTAAATGAGTTGAAGAAACAAGATAAACTTCGTTACTTTGCTGGAATGGAAATCACGCCAGCCTTTAGTCATGCCATTTATTCAACCATTCAATCATTACGGTTAGCTGGCTATACAAAGGATACTTTGAAAAAGGAAGCATTTATTAATCCAGACAAAGCAGAGGATCTACATCAGATTCTTACTAAATATGAAGATATTTTGATTAGTCAGCAATTTACCGACAAAGCAAAACTGATACATAAGGCACTTAAATCGGCTCAAATCGATGAAAAGAGAGTGTTTATTTTACAATCCGGTCTGAACTTATCATATCTAGAAGAAAAATTCCTGAGTAAAATTATCCCTGAGGCTGTTTATAAGCTGCCGCTTTCTCCTGTATTGGGTATCCATACCCCTGAGCGGTCAAGCCTTCGTTCCGTTTCTTGGGGAAGCCCTTCACAATTAAGTTATATTTATCAACAGGAAGATGCAAGCGGCGAACCAAACATAGAACTATTTACTGCTAAAACAGAAGAAATGGAAGTTAAACAAATTTTAGAAAAGATCAAAATGGCAAAAACTCCACTCGATGAAAGTGTGGTTTTCTATACCAATGCTGATTCATACATAACCCAGTTTTACCACCTGTCCCAAAAGATGGACCTGCCCATTACTTTTGGTGAAGGCCTTCCGATTTCATTCAGCCGACCAGGCCGGCTAGTTTCTGGATTAATCGCGTGGATGCAGTCCAACTATAGTGTCTCAGCCTTTCTTGATTTATTGAATGAGGGCTTGATTGTAATGGGTAAAGGCGTTCCCTTTATTGAGGGAGGATTTGTTGGCCTTGATGAAGTGGTGATGTCTAATTCAAAATTAACCAGAGTCCTCAGGGACCTTCAAATTGGGTGGTCTCAGGATCGCTATCTTAAACTGCTCGGTGAGGAATTGAACCGGCGCAGTGATCAGTTACTTGAACACGAACATGATGATGACCATGATTATTATGAGAATCAAGCAAAAGATATTTTCTGGATTTGGGCGTGTTTTCAAGAAATTTTCAAGAATCTTCCACCATTAGAGGCAACGATGGACTATAAAAAATGTTTAACCGGCATCGCGTTTATTCTTAAATATAATGCTAAAACCGGATCTGCTCTAGACGAAATAGCAAAATCAGCTCTTTTGGATGAAATTAAAAAGCTGCTCCCATATGCAGACGAATCGTTATCAAGCTATGATCTATTTGAAAAAATGAAGGACCTGCTGTTATCCGTTCGTGTCAATCAATCACGGCAAAAACCCGGCCACCTTCATGTTACATCTTATAAAAATGGTATTTATAATAGCCGGTCAAATGTCTTTTGCGTTGGTCTTGATAATAGGAAGTTTCCGGGTAATTTGAGCGAAGATCCACTCCTACTTGACACAGAGCGGATCCAGTTAGGTAATGGTATCCCTCTGCACCGAGAAAAGGGACAAGAAAATCTGTATACGATGTCACAAGTTCTTGCTAATTCAAATGGGCATGTCACGGTCAGTTACTGCAATTTTGATATGAACGATAATCGGGTCGTTAACCCCGCATTTTTTGTTTTGCAATGTTATCGGCTAATCACTGGCAATAAAGATGCAGAATTTAAAGCATTAAAGTCACTGCCTTCATCTATCATCGCGAGTGATATTTTTGAAGATAAAGATTATTGGAATGAAAAATTAACCAATGATGATTCACAGCAGCTTAATGATGGGATTCTTAACCATTTTTCAAATATTAAACAGGGAATCGCAGCGGAAACTGCAC
>NZ_JBALSN010000161.1:18073-23157 GCF_036966985.1 Neobacillus drentensis
GATTGATACCGAAACGTATGATCCTCGCCTCAATCAAGAGAAAACACTGAGTGCAGGCAAACTTGAAACTCTCGCCAAATGTCCGTATTCCTATTTTTTAAGAGAAGTGCTAAAGGTTAAACCGGTAGAGGGTGTTTCCTATGATGCAAACAAATGGCTGGACGCAGCTACACGTGGAAGTTTGCTTCACAGTATTTTTGAATCATTTTATAAAAAATTAACAGAGGATTCTACCAAGCCTTCATACGCTAAGCACCTGGGCCTTATTGTAGAGATTGCTCAAGACTTAATTGATGAACAAAAGGAAGTGCTGCCGCCTCCGAATGAGAGAGTCTATCAACGTGAGCGGAATGACATCCTAGCTTGTTGTGATATTTTTCTAAAAGAAGAAGAGCTTCATGGTGAAAATTATGATCCGCTTCATTTCGAATATTCATTTGGGATTGGCGAACAGGAACCAGCGCTTATTACTCTTCCATCAGGGGAAATACGAATAGCTGGGATCATTGACCGTGTCGATCAAACAAAGAATGGCAAATATCACATCATTGATTATAAAACCGGGAGCACCTATGGGTATACGAAAAATGCTGCCTTCAAAGGCGGCCGCCAACTCCAGCACATGATTTATGCATTGGCAATTGAACAGCATCTCAATCTCGGCGAGGGTGCTGTCGAAGAAAGTTCCTATTATTTTCCAACCCGAAAAGGTTTAGCACAAAGATTTACGAGGAAGCAGGACAAGACACTTCGAACCAATGGCATGGATATTTTGGAAAAGTTAATCGAAGCGGTGAGTCATGGACATTTTGAGATGACTGATGATATCAATGATTGCAAATTCTGTGAATATAAGCTGGTGTGCCGCCGTCATTTTTATGATAAAGAAACCCTTGAAATAAAACAGTCGAATCAGAAGCTAAAGGGGGTTAGAGCCTATGACTAAGGAAATTCGCGATCAAGCAGCCCGGGATAAAATTAAATCACAACTCAGCACGAATTTTTTAGTCGAAGCTGGGGCGGGTTCAGGTAAAACAACAAGCTTAGTCGAGCGGATGGTTAACCTTATTTATACGGGAACCGCGGAAATTCAGGAAATAGTCGCGATTACGTTTACTCGGAAAGCAGCCGATGAGTTAAAGGTCCGTTTTCAAGCGAAATTAGAAGAAGCATGGAAAAAGGAAAAGAATCTTGAAATCCAATTTCGTCTAGGGGAAGCACTGCAAAATATAGAGCGCTGCTTTTTAGGTACGGTCCACGCCTTTTGTGCGAAACTGTTGCGCGAGCGCCCGATCGAAGCGAATTTAGATTTAACCTTTGAGGAGCTTGAAGAAGCTGATGACCTCGAGATATTAGAAGAGGCCTGGCAGCTTCATTTACAAACCTTAATGGATGAACAACCACATTCAATGGAAATCATCGAAGAATTAGGGATTACTGTGGACAACCTTTTCCCTTGGTTAAAAGGGTTAAAGGAATATTCTGATGTGGACTGGATAACCGAATCACTTCCGAAACCTGAACTTAATGTAGAATATCATTCTTTCATGCTCTTAATCAAGGAAGCAAAAAGATGCGTTCCCGAGGAGGAGCCTCCAAAGGGATATGATGGTTTACAGAAATCGATTTTAACAGCTGTTCAAAAGGAAAGATTCATTGACCCTTCGAAGGAAAAGGACATTATTAGCATTTTCGAATTATTTAATAAGAATTTAAAGCCTACCTATAATCGGTGGCCCTCCAAAGAAGATGCAAAATTTTACGAAGAAAAAATTTCATCCGAATTTGAGGTAACGATTAAACCGCTGATCCAGGCATGGAAGGAATATTGCCATCCAAAAATTATTAGTTTCTTAGAAGATGCTGTAAAGACTTATGTGCAATTGAAGAAAGAGAGATCCCTTCTAAATTTTCAAGATTTAATGATGTATACTTCAAAGCTGCTAAAAGGAAATCCTGAGGTTCGAGCCTATTTCCAAGCGAAATATCGGTACTTACTCGTTGATGAGTATCAGGACACTGATCCGATTCAGGCAGAGATTATGTTTTATTTAACGAGTGATGACATCCATGAAGAAACATGGTCAAATTGCAAACCGAAAGCTGGCTCACTCTTTGTGGTAGGCGATCCAAAACAAGCCATTTACCGTTTTCGTCGTGCTGATATTGACACCTATAACCGCGTCAAGCAGTTACTCGAGGAACATGGCGGCGAAGTGCTGCAATTGACGACTAATTTCCGGACCGTTGACACGGTAACCAGTGAATTAAATATGGTGTTTAAACGGCATTTACCTGAGGTAGAATCAGATTACCAAGCGGCATACCGGCCGTTAGTTTCCTTTCACGAGGACCAGGGTGCTGAGTTTACTGGTGTAAAGCGTTTATCCGTTCCTGCCGATTATAAAAAGAAGGAGGATGTCATATTAATCGATGCAGAAAACATCGCCTTAACCATTCAAACCCTAATGGGGCAGGGACATCAAGCCAAGGACTTCATGGTACTAACGAGGTATACAGATGGAGTAGCAGCCTATGCGAAAACGATTGAGGACATGGGAATCCCAGTCAGTATCAGTGGTGAAGTAATTCTTGGTGAAACGAGAGAGTTCCAAGATTTATGGATCTTGCTAACATCCTTTTTGGATCCAACCGATGAGGTGAGCTTGATTGCCGTGTTACGGGGAATTTTCTTCGGAATCAGTGACCAAGATTTATACCAATGGAAACAAGCAAATGGTCGATTTTCCATTTTTGCTAATATTCCTACGGGAATTTCGCCAGAGTTAGCAGCTGAATTTGAAATCGTTTTAGAAAAATTACAGTTTTATCAAAAGCTAATTCGTTCACTTTCGCCAACAGCAGCGATTGAAAAAATCATCGAAGAAGTTGGCTTCTATCCATTACTTTTGAAAAATGGCCGGAACAAACGAACCTATAAAAGTCTGCTCCAAATACTAGAAGCCCTTCGTAAACAGGAGGCGGCTGGAAAAACGACCTATAAACAAGTCCTCGAAGTACTGACGGAGATGATTTTTGAAAAAACGGTTGTGGCTAATCTTGAAGAAGAGGCGGATGCTGTTCGGATTATGAATATACATAAAGCAAAAGGCCTCGAGGCGCCGATTGTCTTTTTAGCACATCCGGCTAAGACAGTCAGTCCTGAATCCTTTTTATCACAGCATATTAAACGGGAAGACCATACCTCAAAAGGGTACTTTACGTTTATAGTGAAGAATGGTTATGCGGATAAGGAAATTGCGATTCCACCCCAATGGGTGTCGCATAAGTCAGAGGAATTAATGTACCTTACCGAAGAGGAGCTGAGGATTGTTTATGTTGCAGCTACTCGTGCTGAACAAGCCCTTATCATCAGTTCCCATAATGGGAATAAGAAAAATCCTTGGAACATCCTTTTCAAAATGGAAAACATCGAAGAGATGGAAATCGCGGAGTTAGAGGCTTTTAAGATTCCTTCCATTCAAAAAGAGATTACCTTCACCGAATTTCAGGCGAAAACCATTAGTAAAAACGCCTGGCTGGACCAAAGCAGGGAAAAATCCTTTGAACATTGGTCGCCAACAAAGAATAAAGATTATTCTGAGTTGATTACCATTGAACGAGAATCGGGCGGCGGCAAAAATTGGGGCACGCTGATTCATGATATCTTTGAAAAAGCAGTTCAAGGTCATGACATCTCTAATTATATTAAGGTCGGTTTAAGCAAATATAAGCTTCCAATCGAAAGGGAAAAAGAAGTAAACACCTACCTGGAAAACTTTCGACATTCACCGCTTTGGGATGAATTAGTGACAGCCGAGGAAGTAATGACAGAAGTTCCGTTTACATTAAAAGTGGAAAGAGGGCACACTCTTTATTCGTTAATCACCACTAACCCTGAGGATAAGCATCCCTTCTATGTGAAAGGAATGATTGATCTCATCTATAAAACGAATGGCACATGGACAATTGTTGATTATAAAACAGACCGAGCTAAACAAATAGAAGATTATGAAAAACTCCAGGCATTCTATCGCAGCCAGCTATCCTTCTATAAGCATGCCTGGGAGGAGTTAACCGGAGAAATAGTAACGGGCAATTTTCTGTATTTCTTGGAGCCCAACAAAATAATAGCTAATTGATTAGATCCATATAAAAAAAGAAAATTCCACAGGTCTCAAACTTGTGGAATTTCTTTTGTAAAAATAGTTTTTAACCAGGCTATCTTATAAGTACTTTGCTATTTTTATATTCTTCTTCAGCTACTTTTTTTACTCTCTCACAAAATTGAACGACAATTTTGTCGCTTGCTAAGAATAAAAATAACTTTAGGAAGGCTTTTAGTGGCTTATTTGTACAGGTGTATTTAAAAAGAGTTTTATGCTTATTGATGGCGGTTAATTCATACATAGCGGTGATCTCAAACATCTTGGCAAGAGTAAAACCAACTTTTAATTTCTTCTGATCGGGAGTATTTTGATATTCTAATGTTTCAACATCATATTCTTCGACACGTTTGCCTTCTCGATATTTCTGCCGATAGATGCTTCCAACACCTTCATTTGTCACTTTTACAGGTTGATGATCGACTACTTGTGGCATTATTCTTTGCATTTCCTCTAATGAACCATTTAACAATCCCCAAACGGTATCAATGGGAGCTTGGATTTCAATTTCCTTTGACCACTCTTTCAACCAACATCACCTCGAGGTATATTTTGATTAGTTTACTAATAATTCTCTTTTTAACAAGAAATATCCTTTTCCTATACCATTTATGTCGAGAATGGGACTTTTTTCATGGGGATGGTGGTGTTCTTCCTATAAAACCTCTGGAACCGAAAGACAAAAAGAAACATCATCGCGGGGACTATGTATTGAAGGGGGACTGTTTCATGGCCATGTTCCCTGATTTTAAGAATGCCACCCTCTGGATTACCTACTAGTCCATAGAAAAGACCGTAAGCAACATTCAACCCGTAGTGAATTCCGCTATCTGCCCAAATTGAGCCAGTTTTATAGAATGCGTACGTTAAAGAAAGACCTAATAATATAGAAAAAATAATATTGCTTATGCTTAAGCC
>NZ_JBALSN010000162.1:0-2559 GCF_036966985.1 Neobacillus drentensis
TAATAAGGATTGCAGAAAAAGTCGCTGCAGATAATGATTATTTCCTTAGCGACGAGGCTAAAAGCGAAATTAACCATCGACTTGACCTTGAACGGGTCGATGATACCTTCGGAAATGCAAGAACAGTCCGCAATATCGTCATCGATGCAATTTTCAAAAAGGGCTCTAATAAGGAAGTCTCGGACGAAAATATCCTTGATTTTATGTTACTGAATAAAGATGACTTTCTAATCGCAAAAGAAGAAGCTGAAGAATCCCCTTATGAAAAATTGGACCGTCTCATTGGTTTAGATGCATTAAAGCTAGAAATGAGGTCACTGATTTACTTTGTAAAGATGCAGCAATACCGGATGAAAAAAGGTTTGGCGCCAGTGCCAATTCAATTACATGCCGTTTTCACTGGCAATCCGGGAACAGGAAAAACAACGGTAGCTAAGATTTATGCAGAGCTTTTGAAGGACTGTGGCATGTTAAAAAGGGGCCATCTAATTGTCGCAAGCAGAGCAGACTTTGTAGCTGGGTATGTTGGTCAGACTGCAGGAAAAACGAAGAAAAAGATTAAAGAAGCTCTTGGGGGAGTCTTATTTATTGATGAGGCCTATTCTCTTTTCAGTTCGACCTCAGGTGATTTTGGCAAAGAAGTCATCGATACACTTGTCGATGAAATGACCAAGCATAATGAAAACTTAGTAGTAGTCCTGGCTGGTTATCCAGATGAAATGGACTTGCTATTAGAAAGCAATCCAGGGCTTCGCTCAAGGTTTAAAAAATTCTTCTTATTTCCAGACTATTCTTCTGAAGAACTGCTTCAAATCATGACTGTATATGCAGATAGTTATCAATACCAATTATCAAGTGATGCCAAACAGCTGTTATTGAGTAAAATGGATCAAGAATCCTTTAAAGGAAATGGCCGTTTTGCAACTAATATGGTGGATGAAATGATCCAAGCACAGGCCTCAAGGTTAATGGAAGTGGAGGATGAAGAAGATCTTTTTGAAAAGTCACTCCTACTTGAGGTTGAGGATGTAATAAAAGCCATTAATAAAATGTAAAAATCAATCGTAGAAAGGGTGAGGGCCTGTGGAAAACTATTTTATTTCGACTCGAGAAATTCAACTCTATTATGCGGACACGGATATGATGGGAGTCATTTACCACGCTAATTATCTTAAATTCTTTGAACTTGGCAGAACTGGATTTATTGAGGATCTAGGCTATAGTTATCTCGCAATGGAAGAGTCAGGTTATTTTGCCCCTGTTTATGACGTCCAAGCGACCTATAAAAAACCGTTACGTTATGGCGATCGAGGTTTTGTACAAACGTGGGTTGAATTAAATGACGGCATCAAAACGGTATATGGTTATAAAGTTGTAAATGGTGATGATGAGATATGTGTGGAAGGGAAGACCACGCACATTATTGTTAAGAAGGATAACTTTAGACCGACTTCTTTCAAAAAAGCCTTCCCTGAGTGGTTCCTAAAATATGAAGCGATTAAGATAAAATAATCAATTTATATCACATGTACGGGCATAATTCTTTAGGAATGAGGTGACCTAGGTGGCTTTTGGAATCAAACGGCAGGAAGTCATCGAGTGGAAGAGAAAAATTGATAATGGAGAATTAGCTTTTTTAACCCATTATTGGTTAGATGACCGCTTTCCAGGATGTAATACAGTAACCAAGGTTGGTTGTAATAACCTTGAGCAATTGGCAGCTTGGGGACAAAAACATGGATTAAAAAAAGAGTGGATTCATGTTCGCAAGGATGGTTATTCCCATTTTGATTTACTCGGTGAGCGCCAACGAGACATTTTACATAAAGAAGGATTATCAGAACATATTTGGAAAAAGGATCAGAGCACACTTGAAGAGTAACCACCTTTAAGTGTGCTTTTTGTTATGAACCATAATATACAGGGATGGTCATTAGCCCGTTTATTAAAAAGAGAGTGGTGACCAAAGTATGAGCAATCATCGCAGGAAATACACTTTTTGTTTTGACCGTTAAACAACCTAACACTAATCCTAGAAAAATATAAATCATACATAATATTGGTGAAAAACCAAACATAGTGGTGTTAATACCATAAGCAATGCTCGTAACGATTACCCCAATTAGTTGATTGGTGATTCTGATCAGTTTTGGCAGAAGTAAGCCACGCCATAATAACTCTTCAAGTAATGCATTCATCGAGGCGAATAACAAAATTAATGAAAATGAACGCAATTGAATCTTTTCTACTTGAAATAGAAATGTGATACCTATAGAAAGCACAGCCAAAAGGCCAAAAATAAGAACAAATCTCTTAAAGGAAAAACCGATTTTAAAAGGAAGTTGAATTTCTCGTGTAAAAATAGGCCAGTGAAAGTAAGGCGTTATTTCTTGTTTAAACTGCTTAACCACATAACTTATCATTAAAATGGGAATCAACAGTAATAATTGACTCAACATGATAAGCGAAAATGGAGATAAATGAAAACCTTCAATAAAATTATCCAAGTATCCAAGCAAGAGATTTCCGAGAAAAAATGAAATAATCATCCAACCAAAA
>NZ_JBALSN010000163.1:0-1000 GCF_036966985.1 Neobacillus drentensis
ACCCCCTCCTACTCGATTGCTAGGGGAAGATTTTCTTTATTACTAACAGGCTTCTTTTTTGGTAAATGGGGAATTGTATAAACACATACTAAATGTGGAAGGAGTCATTTAATGCCAGAGATTCCAGAAATGGAAAACTATAAAATCCTATTAAATCAAAAAATTGCAGGTCAAACTATAACAGAAGTACAAATAAATCGGGAAAAATCAATCAATTTAAACCCCGACCTGTTTATTAAAACGTGTCACCATCAAAAAATTATTTCAATCAATCGTCGCGGAAAGCATTTACTCTTTCGACTGCAAAATGGTCAAATTCTTTTACTCCATTTAATGCTTGGCGGATGGATGTTCTATGGGACAGAAGCAGATAAGCCAAATCGAACAGTTCAGGTGCGTTTATCCATTGGTGAACATCACCTATTCTTTATTGGCCTTCGCCTG
This sequence comes from Neobacillus drentensis, assembly GCF_036966985.1. GTDB lineage: Bacteria > Bacillota > Bacilli > Bacillales > Cytobacillaceae > Neobacillus > Neobacillus drentensis_E. The sequence goes on from NZ_JBALSN010000163.1 coordinate 445, forward strand.
GGCTATTTGCATTTATATAATCAAATAGAAGCAGAGCAGCACCTTGCACATTTAGGTCCGGAACCGTTATCCACTGATTTTTCATTAAATAATTTTTTGAAAAGGATTGGCCAAAAGCATGGCCGGTTAAAAACTACAATGATTGATCAAGAGTTTATTGCAGGAATAGGAAATTGTTATTCCGCTGAAATCTGCTACGAAGCCGGTATCATTCCTACAAAGGACATTGATGATATTGGCGGGTCAGAGCGAGAGAAACTGTATCATTCGATCAGAACAATCCTCCAAAAAGGCATCCAACATGGTGGTTACATGGATAATCCACTCTTTAAGGATGATAAATTAACAGGTGGGTTTAATGATATGTGTCAGGTGTATGATCGTGAAGGTGAAAAATGTAATAGATGCGGGTCAATCATCAAAATGGAAACAATATCATCGAGGAAAACCTTTTATTGTCCCAATTGCCAAAAATAGTTTACAGAATCTCGCCGCCTGCGGTGGGATTTTTTTATGAACTCTTTTAAAGCTTATTGTATATTTTGGCACCCTGTTG
>NZ_JBALSN010000163.1:1041-3784 GCF_036966985.1 Neobacillus drentensis
GGAGTGGAAATCAACAGGCAAGTTAACTAGAGCCATTTAATAAAAAATGAAAATAGCTATTTTGTTAAAAAAAATTCAAACTTATTGTTTCGATTTTCGTCCTAATGTAATATACTATATACAAATAAGTATAACACATTTATAATAAACCTAATGAATATAACATATTTAAAGTGATTAAGGGGGTGGTAATGATTAAATTATCTAAACGCCAGGATGAAATCCTCGAGATTGTTAAACAAAATGGACCAATTACAGGGAAAGATATTGCAGAGAAACTTTCACTAACAAGAGCTGCATTAAGACCCGACCTCGCTATATTAACAATGTCTGGAAACTTAGAAGCAAGGCCTCGAGTGGGTTATTTTTTTAATGAAAGCTATGAAGCAAAGCAACAAGCGAAGAAATTCATCCATCAAAAGGTAACGGATTATAAGGCCCTTCCGATCGTGGTTGAAAAATCTACTTCCGTCTATGATGCAATTGTTCAACTATTCTTAGAGGATGTTGGGACACTCTATATTGTTGATTCTAATGGCCATCTAGCTGGAGTTGTATCTCGAAAGGATTTGCTCAGAGCATCACTAGGAAATCAAAATCTTCATGAATTGCCTGTTAGTGTGATCATGACGAGAATGCCAAATATTATGACAATTAATCCCGAAGAAACCTTGCTCGAGGCAGCCAAAAAGATGATTCATAATCACATTGACTCCTTACCAGTTGTAAAAGAAGTAGATGGGCAAAAAAATACATATTTGCTCCTAGGTCGCATTACTAAAACAACGATTACGCGAGCGTATTTAGAAATCATGGAAAACAAATCAAACTAAGGAGAGTGGCTGCCTTTTGGTACAGAAAGAAGTGGTCTATGTTGTATCCGATTCAGTAGGAGAAACCGCTGAGTTTGTTGTCAAAGCAGTGGCAACACAGTTTAATGGCGGTCAGGTTGAAATTCGTCGTAATTCCTATGTGGATGACTTTGAAGATATTGAGGATATGATTTTATTGGCGAAAAAAGGGCCTGCCATAATAGCTTATACGATCGTTGTACCTGCATTAAAGAATTATTTAGATCGTCGTGCTGAAGAAGAGGGGATTTTGGCGGTGGATCTTTTAAGCCCTTTAATGAATGCGTTTGAAACGAGCTTTCATAAGCAGCCGCACCATCGTCCAGGTTTAATGAGAAAATTGGATGAGGAATATTTCCGGAAAATTGAAGCGATCGAATTTGCCGTCAAATATGATGATGGCCGTGACCCAAGAGGAATTACAAAGGCAGATATTGTATTAATCGGGGTGTCTCGTACATCAAAGACACCTTTGTCTATGTATTTAGCACATAAACGCTTTAAAGTGGCTAATGTTCCGCTGGTGCCAGAGGTGGCGCCGCCAGAAGAATTGTTCAAAGTTCCTCGCAAAAATTGTATTGGACTAATTATTTCACCAGATAAACTCAACGAAATTCGCAAAGAACGTCTAAAAGCCATGGGGTTAGCCTCACAGGCGAACTATGCTAGCTTTAAGCGAATACTTGAAGAGCTTGATCATGCTGAAAAAGTGATGAAGCGCGTTGGTTGTCCTGTCATTGATGTCTCAAATAAAGCCGTAGAGGAAACGGCAGGTTTAATCTTAGACGTGTTAAAAAAGGAGAGGGGTTTATAAAATGGAGAAATTCGTTTATTTATTTCATGAAGGAAACGGCAATATGAAAGGTTTACTCGGTGGGAAAGGTGCGAACCTAGCGGAAATGACGCGAATTGGCCTGCCGGTTCCTTATGGTTTTACGATCTCTACACAGGCATGTAATGCATTCTATGAAGCTAGCAAAACGATTCCAGCCATCGTAGAAATTCAAACCCTAGAAGCTCTTGAGCGTCTTGAGGAGAAAATGGGTAAAAAGCTAGGCGACCCACAAAATCCATTACTAGTTTCTGTACGATCCGGTTCTGTTTTCTCCATGCCTGGTATGATGGATACCATTTTGAACCTAGGCATGAATGATGAAACCGTGGTAGGAATGGCAAACTTAACGAATAATCCGCGTTTTGCCTATGATTCTTACCGCCGCTTCATTCAAATGTTTAGTAATGTCGTCCTTAATATTGATACCTACTTTTTCGAACAATTATTAGAAGAAATTCGTGAAGAAAAAGGCTATTCTTCTGACCCGGAAATGAGTGCGGAAGACTGGAAAGAGGTCATCATTGGCTATAAAGGAATCGTCAAAAAACATACTAGAAAGAGTTTTCCGCAGGATCCTAAAGAGCAATTATTCCTTGCCATTCATGCTGTTTTTAATTCTTGGAACAATCAGCGGGCGATTGTCTACCGCCGCCTGAATAAAATTGCTGACCATTTAGGAACAGCCGTAAATATTCAAAGTATGGTGTTCGGAAACATGGGTAATGATTCCGGCACTGGTGTGGCCTTTACAAGAAACCCTTCGACTGGTGAGCATGTCCTTTACGGTGAATACTTAATAAACGCCCAGGGAGAAGATGTAGTTGCTGGGATTCGTACTCCACAGCCGATCGCCACATTAAAAGACGAGATGCCCGGAGTATATAAGCAATTCACTGACACTTGTAAGAAACTCGAGTCCCATTATGAAGAAATGCAGGACATCGAGTTCACGGTTGAACGCGGCAAGCTTTTTATCTTACAAACTCGTCACGGTAAAAGGACTGCACAAGCGGCTATCCGTATTGCAGTGGAAATGGTCGAAGAAGGAATCATCGAT
>NZ_JBALSN010000164.1:0-7766 GCF_036966985.1 Neobacillus drentensis
ATGACCCCGGCTCAATACCGAGGTCATCTGTTAACTGCATAAGCTCTTTTTTAAACTGTCCATATTAAGGGTTACAGTTCAATTTTTCGATAAGGCCTCTTTATTAACTAAATCTACTGCACCAACCAAACTGTTTTACCGGCTAATTTCCCGCTGTACCAGTTCGTGCTCCCTACTTTTGCAGTGAGCTCAGCCGTGAATTTCTTATTTTTGTAGGAAGAAAGTGTTTTATAAACAACGTCTTTCTTTCCGCCCCAGGCTTTGCTATAGGCGCTGCCTGCTCCTTTAAGATTCATGATTTTGGGTTTTTGACTTACCACTGCATAACTAATATCGGAAATATCGGAGGATTTTACCCAGCCGATGGCGTTTGCACCAGTTGAACTTTTACTAATTAAATAATAGGTTTGACCACAAGCAACCCTTTTCTCTTAATATAGTAAACCTTATTGGTATAGGAAGAACCCGCCTTAAAGTAGGAACTCGAACCTAACTCTCTATAAATCTTGACGCTGGTTTTTTTGATATTGCCTAAACGGCTTGTCGTACTTTCCAACGTTTTATTCAGGTAGGCGCTATGAATCCATACCATTTTACCGGCAAAACTTCCGCGGTACCAAGTGTTATTGCCAACTTTTTCTGTTAAATTGATCTTAAAATCTTGGTTCTTATTTTTCGAAAGATCTTTAAAAACAATATCCTTCGTACTACCCCATGGATTGCTATAGACGCTGCCTTTACCCGTTAAATACATCGTTTTTGCATTTTTGTCATAGGTAGTATGAGAGTAATTAGTCAAATCAGAGGATTTTACCCAGCCAATAACACCTGATACACTACTTGGCTGTTTACTGATTAAATAATAGGTTTGGTCGTTGATGGCTGCTTGTTTCTTAATGTAATAGACGGTTCCAGTGTAAGTGGATCCGGCTGGAAACGCTCCGGTTTCGGTGCCGACCGTTTTATAAATTTTGACATCACTATTTTTAATCTGCCCTAACCTGCTGGTCCACCGCTCCACCTTTGGTGCCACTCTGCTTGAATAGAGCCAGACAGTTTTTCCGTCCAAATTCCCTCGGTACCAAACCATATTTCCAACGGTTTCTGTTGCATTCACCTTAAATTCTTGGTCTTTATATTTAGATAGAGAAGAATAAATGACATCTTTCTTCATACCCCAGGCTTTGCTATAAGCGGCGCCTTTACCCGTAAAATACAACGTTTTTGACGTTGACTTTAGAATTGATTCTGGATAGGTAAGCAAATCGGAAGCTTTGGCCCAGCCGATTACTCCGTTTACACTACTAGCCTGCTCACTTAGCAGATAATACGTTTGTCCGCTTACAAAGGCTAATTTTTTAATATAAAATGTTTGATCTGTATACTTATCGCCTGCTGGTAAGGCGGATGCCGTATTTTTATAATCTTTATAAATCAATACCTTACTGCTTGGGATTTGCGCTAAACGATTCGTATTCTCCGTTTTTTCAGGGAGAGCTTTATATTTCATTGTCACTAACTGAACAAATTGATCCCAGCTATAGCCCCACTTTTTAAAATAAGCATGTGGGTCGCCGTGAGTTGTGGCGCCAAGATACTTTGTGACCGCTGCATGCGACCAGAGAGTACCTTCCCCAGTTTTTTCAGCACTTTTTAAAGGTAAATTATAATCATAGAGAATAGAGACTATGTAATCCCCGTAGTTGTTGATTGAACGTGCAAATTTGTCAAAGGACTTCTCTCTGACCAACTCAATATGCACGAATCGTTGGTTTGCATAATATCCTGCACCCCAGGCCCCATAATTCGGGTTATGGATTTCAATCACGCGCGATCCATCTGCAAACGCATGTACAAAGGCATTTCTATGATTTCTGGTCATATAGGCAATTTCACTGGTAATCGTCGAGCTGCTGTTGGCCGTTTCATGAGCGACAACGCCCTCAACCTCACCATACCCATTCCGATACGTAAATTTTGTAAAAATGTTTTTGTGCTGATCTTCTACTTTCGCGGGGACTAATTTCTTAGAAATGATATAATCATTCACATTGGGATAGGTCGTTCCCGCGGCGCTCATAAGAGAGGGTTGAACTAAAACAAAAATCAAAAGTGACAAAACAGAGATGACAACTTTCTTCATTTTTCCTCCTAATATAATAGTTTAAATGTCGAATAGACTCATAAAAACTATTATACTACGACAAACGACCTGATTCTAAGAAAATATTAGTTTTACTAAATAATTTTGGGAAATTCACCAAATGGTGTCAGGCACCAGTAAAAAAATAGAGAGAGGTGCATGAAGCACCTCTCTCCTTTCAATCCTTCCAAGTTGGGAAATCCGCTTCTTTTTGTTTTTCATATGCTTTCATTCTAGAGTAGGAGTTCGCTAGTTTGGAGAGAATGTATCCCTGAGGGCTAGGTGTTTCATCTTGCTTGCTTAGCTCTTGAATTTTTATATTCGTAAACATTTTTGAAACTTGGGCTAAATTTTCAATCGTGTCCATTAATTCAGGGTTGTCGTTGTAATTGCTTTTTGCGATATAGTAAATATAATCAAGTTTGTTCCTTATGTGCTTTAATGTCTCGATATCAAACGGTTCAGTTGACATAACATTCACCCCTTATCCTAAAGCATATGGAACAAAAGGTAATTTTGAACAGAATCTAAAAATAAATTTTCATGTAAAAAAAATAAAGGCAGGCAACCGAAATGGATAACAATGAAATAGAAATATCAGAAGGCAATTTAACTGAGCTAAAGGACGTCTATCAACGATTATCGGCCGACTTTCCAGCAAATGAATTAAAAGATTACTCGCATTTTCAATTTCTTTTAGCTAACGAGAAATACAAACTCCTCTGGGCAAAGCAAGAAGAAGAAATCGTTGGCTATGCCTTAATTTATCAATATGAACATATCCCGGCGCTTTGGCTCGACTATATGGCCATTGATCAACACTATCGTAATGCTGGGTATGGGTCCCTCTTTTTTCAGAAAATGATTCAATCAAAGCGGGATGGATTTATCGGCACGTTTGTAGAAGTGGAAATACCTGAAGAGGATGAAGATACGAGAGTACAACAGTTACGGCGGATAAATTTTTACGAACGATTGGGAGCAAGAAGATTAAATATCCCTTATAAACTCCCCACAAACGATGGCGGGTTTCCCATGTACCTATATTTTAGACCTTCCTCTAATGTACACCGATTACCAAAGGAACAAATAGAGGCAGCAATCGAAGAAGTATTTCAATTTATCCATTCTGATGTAACCGATAGACATGCTATTTTAGACGAATTTTCCTCGTTCATTGAGGATGATTATTTTAGCTAAAAAGAAAAGCAGAAGTTGAGCCCTCAAGCCGCTTCTGCTTTTCTTAAACTTAAGCTTTTACTTTTTCGTGACCAGTGCCTTTTTTGCCCATTTTAGTAATGAATGGAACCACCCAGCGGTCTAAACCGATTCTACCAGCATTGTAACCAGCTGTTAGAATAATGAAGCCAAGGAAAATGTCTCTTGGGTTATGAGATACAGTACCTGCTAAGAAGAAGCTGAAGTTCATCACAAGACCAAAGAACATTGCTATTGTTGTTAAGCAGCCTAAGATTAAGCCTAAACCGATTAATGTTTCGCCCCAAGGAACAATGACGTTGAACACATCAACGTTTGGTAACGCAAAGTGTTTTAAGAAGTCTACATACCAGCCAAATACAACCGCGCCGTCCGGACCTTTTACTGGGTTGGCAATCGCCCCTTTTAAGAAGCCTGCAGCATCAAAACCGCCACTAGTTAATTTTCCAAAACCTGCAGTAAACCAAGAATAACCAAGGTATAAACGTAAGACAGTTAAGATGGCTGCCGCAATTTTATTTTCTCTTAAAAATTTGTTAAACATAAATGATTCCGCCTTTCAAAATTTATTTGTTCTTTATGGTTAAACTATATTCCTTTTTTCACATAAACAACATAGGTATAGTGACAAGATCACAGGATGTTTGAAATGTTATGGCGAACTTTTGAACGGCTCAAAATGACGTCCCTCCGAACAAAAGACTGCTGATGCACATATAGTAAAATATTAAAGTGCAAAGGATGTTCTTCTATGTCTGAGTTTCCACTTCCGGTGAAAATCGATACAATTAGTGGCGGAGTTGTCCAATTTGGCAGTTCCTTATTTATCTCTCCTAAAGCCGCCTCGAAAAGTACACAAGGCTCAGGTTCTTCCAATACAGGGGTCCATATCACAACCGTTACGGGGCAAAGTACAACCACTTCAGTCAATTCCGACCTATTTGACCAGCCCATCGTTCATGATAATTAACTAATACCATCTCCTTTAAATTAAACCAAAAGACGATTCGGATTGGAGCCCGAATCGTCTTTTGATTACAAATTATTTATGCACTTGCCTTTGCTTTTTCATGCCCAGTACCTTTTTTGCCAGTCTTTTTGAAGAATGGAACCACCCAGCGGTCTAAACCGATTCTACCAGCGTTGTACCCAGCTGTTAGAATGATGAAGCCAAGGAAAATGTCTCTTGGGTTGTGAGATACAGTACCTGCTAAGAAGAAGCTGAAATTCATCACTAGGCCAAAGAACATCGCTGTTGTTGTTAAGCATCCTAAGATCAAACCTAAACCGATTAAAGTTTCACCCCAAGGAACGATGACGTTGAACACATCCACGTTTGGCAGTGCAAAGTGTTTTAAGAAGTCTACATACCAGCCAAATACGACCGCGCCGTCCGGACCTTTTACTGGGTTGGTAATCGCTCCTTTTAAGAATCCAGAAGCATCAAAGCCGCCGCTAGTTAATTTCCCAAAACCTGCTGTGAACCAAGAATAACCAAGGTATAATCGTAAGACAGTTAAGATAGCTGCCGCAATTTTATTTTCTCTTAAAAATTTGTTAAACATAAATGATTCCGCCTTTCAAAATTTATTTGTTCTTTATGCTTACACTATATTCCTTTTTTTGATTAAACAACATGGGTATAGTGACAAGTTCACACTTTGTTTGAAATGTTATGGCGAACTTTTGAACGGAAGTGGTGAGTGGTGCCTGACACCAAAAAAAATCCCAGTTGCCATCAGCTGGGATCATGTATGTTTGAAAAAATTCCACCAAGATATTCGGCATGTGCAAGATATTGGCTCACAAAGTCGGCCAATGACATCGGAATTCCTGTATCTTCTACCCAATAATCATAACTAGTCGCGATTGTCCTTTTGATTAGGTCGTTATTTAGCCAATAGGGGGCCAGCGGATGATCAAAACTGGCAAGGATTGTAGCAATTTCCTCAGTTGTGGTTATCTTAAACACCTTCTTAGAAAAATGTTCTTCTCACCTTTTCTAATCTATGTGATTATCTTCCCCAAAAATACAAAAAAAGCTTGGAGTTTTCCTCCAAGCCTTGTTCTTCAAATCTATATTCTTAATGCAATACTCTTGCTGCAGTTGTAAATCTAGACGGATTATAAGATGCAATTTTTACAACATCACCTGTTTGTGGTGCGTGGATATATTTGCCGCCTCCGATATAGATGCCAACATGGTGGGCTGGATTTCCTCTAAATACCAAATCACCTTTTTGAACATTGTATGGAGAAATGCTGGTTCCAACATCCTGTTGGTCACGAGAAACCCTTGGAAGGGAAATCCCAATATGACGGAACACGTATTGAGTGAATCCTGAACAGTCAAACCCGTTTGGTGTTGTCCCGCCCCAAACGTATTTAACGCCCAAAAATTGTTTAGCATATGCGATTAACTCATCAGCATCTCCTGAATTAATCACTGTTTCTTTCGGTGTATCATTATTAGATTTGACCGGCTTTTTAGCTGGAGATTCTTGTTCCGGCTGACTTGGACTTTTTGGAGCTTGTTGCTCTGTACTTTCTTCCGCAGCTTGACGTGCTCTTTCTTGGGCTGCAGCCCTTTCTTGCGCTTCTCGTTGGGCTCGTGCTTGTGCTTCTTGACGTGCTTTATCTTGAGCATTTTTTAGTGTTTGTTGACTAGCAAGTTGCGTTTGTTGCTGCTTTAAGGTGTTTTTTGACTCTGCTAATACGGTTTTAATTTCTGCCTTATCTGCTTCAATCTGCTTCTGTTCAGAAACTAAGTCTTCCTGGCTCTTTTTTAATTGGCCTAATTCGTTCTCTAACTTTTGTTCCGCACCTAGTAAGTTTTCTTCTTTTTTAGCTAAAGCCTTCATGATATCTGTATTACTATCAAGAATTTGCATAATAGCAGTTGAGCGAGTTAGTAACTGGGAAAAACTATCTGACGAAAGGATAAACTCTGCGTAGGTAATCATCGGCTGCTGGCCTTGTTCTTGCATGGTTTTTAGTCTAGCAGAATAGTAGGTTTTGTTCGTCTCTAAGTCTTGCTTTGCTTTTTCAATGTCTGCCTTAGTTTTTACGATTTGACCTTGTTGCACTTTAATATCATTGTTTAATTGTTTGCTTTTCTCCATACCCATGACGATTCGGTCGTCTAGTTGTTGAATCTTATTTTCTATGTCTTCAATCTGATTTTGTGTTTCAGTTATTTTGACTTTTGTATCATTGATTTGATCTTGGGTTACAGTTGGACTTGCAAAAGTCGGGGTTGCTTGAAAGACCGAAGTTAATAGAGCGATCGATACCGAATATATTAAAAGTTTCCGTTTCATTCCATTCTCACCTTTTCTAAAAGAAAATTTTTCCGTTTTAATATATTTATAGTTTAATTTTCTAACAGAATAATAACAATGGAATTAGGGAAAATGTAATGAATTTGTAATGTTATGTAGAATATTCAAGGAAAGAGTCGAAAAAAAACCTCGAAGAACGCAGGCTTCGAGGTTTTTTGTAAATTTTTATTGGTCATCTATATCTTTTTATTTTCTCAAACAAATACTGCACTCCGTATAATAGATACGCTTTATAGTGTAAGTAGATAAAAAATTGTAAATGACTTAAGCGATTCAGACGAATGATTTTCATTTTTTTAAGAACATCAATGAAAAAGAAAGCAAAGAGTCCATCTGAAATAACATTAAGCAACACAAACTTTTTAAAGTTTCCGAACGAAAATTTAAGTAACCACATGGAGAAAGGCATATATGGACCAATACTAAACGGCAGCTCATCCTTGATAAATGATTTTGGTTTATCGTAAAACTTCCACCATTTCCGCTTGTGTCCATACAAATGATTGATGATCTCAAAAATAACAATAATCGCTCCCGCAAAAGAATAGCGTTGCATACTACGTTTACCTATAAATAGCAGCGATAACCAAGGAATCATTATGATAGATAGATTAAATATTTTGTGTCTCCTTGATGCCATATGCTTTTTCACTCACACCAATCTTTTCCAGTCCTGTTTATAGTATCCAAATGACACAAAAAAAACGCCCATTTGAGGTTGTAAATGAAAAGGTGCACCATTTACCGATAAGAGGAAAAAATCAGTCGAACGGGAAATGAAAGTGTCTTCCATTTCCCGATGAGAGGAAAAAATCTTCCGTACGGTAAATGCAAGTGTCTTCCATTTCCCGATAAGTGGAAAAAATCTTCCGAGCGGGAAATGCAAGTGTCTTCCATTTCCCGATAAGAGGAAAAATCATAATTAGCCAAATATGAGCTGTAAATCATTAACTGCTGATTTTGAACCATAGCACCGACTTATTTAAAATTGGCACCTAGAATTATACGAAAAAAAGGTATAATCCCTCTTTATAATAAGGAATTATACCTTTTTTTAAATTTTA
>NZ_JBALSN010000164.1:7910-8148 GCF_036966985.1 Neobacillus drentensis
AATTTTAAGAGACTTTTTCAGTGCCTCCTTTTGAGCGGTCACATTTTTAAAATGACTAGACAAAATTCTGTGTCGTATGATTTCGGCTGAATCGATAAATGGCAATCAAGAAAAATGCGGCAGCAAAGGCAAATAGGATGATGAAATTCATATACAAGCCGCTCATCGCATTTCCTTCCTGCAGCTTTGTTAATGTATCCAAAGTCCAGCGCTGCGGCAGGAAATCGGCAATTTTTTG
>NZ_JBALSN010000164.1:8185-23997 GCF_036966985.1 Neobacillus drentensis
CGGCGTGATAATTAAATTTTGCAGGGCAGCTGCAGCACTGCGGTTGTTGGAAAAAGAAACAATCACCAACGAGATCCCGACTGATATTAATGAAAACAGTAACATCACAAAAGCTGCGGACCAAAACGACATGTTCATGCCAATATGAAAGATTCCTTTCATGATGGTTAACGTAATAAACACCTGGATCGTCATCACAATCATGTTGACCACAATATTTGAGAAGATGTATTTCCGTGCATTAATCGGTGTCGATAATAATCGAAAATAGGTACGGCTTTCTTTTTCCAACAGGATGATCTCCGCCATATTCCCGGCTGACATTAACATGATCATAATCAAGAAGCCTATTGTTTGGTTGGTCATGTTCTTATTTTTCGAAGCGTCTTCTAGTGAATGAGTCGTGAGCTTATAGTTTGTTTGCTGAAAATCGTTATACATCTGCTCAAACGTCTGTTGATTCCCGCTGGCAACATAACTGATTGTCGCAATATTATCGATATACTGATGTAAATAAGATTTTACGTAAGCGGTAATGGCCGCCCCCTTGATGGAGGTCAGTTCGATACGATCAGGCTTCCCCTCCAAGACACTGTCTGCATACCCTTTTTCAAAGGTAATCACACTATCTAAATCCCCAGAAGAGATTTTATCCTGGACCTGCACAGTCGAAATTGTCGAAATTTCCACATTCTCTAAACCCTTTAAAAAGTCGATAGTATCCGAAGTAATCTTACTTTGGTCCTCATTAACAATCCCAACATGCAGGATCGTTTTTTGATCACCACCATAGACGAGCAGGGCAATGAGGATCCCGATTAACGGCATACACAGGTACATAATAATGTTTTTCTTTTTTTGAAACGTCACACGGAGCGTGTTCTGAATTAACCAGAGGATATCCTTCATTATAATCCCTCCCGTCGTTGCAATGAGATAATTGCTACAAGCAAGAATAGTAGCGCACCGGCCAGATTGATGGTTAGTGCCGGAATGGCCGCGGCGAAATCATTCATATAAATAATCTTCGTCAACGCTGTATTCATCCAAGTCAGCGGGGAGAGATCGGTAATCAATTTAAAGATACCCTCGGGATTGTCAATTTTAAAATAGGCGCCGCCAAAAAAGGACGCTAATTGGGCAAATAACATGATAATCACTTTTGGACCCGCACTCGTTTTTGCCAAGAAACTTACGCCAATTCCCATGCTGACCGCAAACACTACTTCTGTCAGGAGCACCAGGAAGACCAAGCCTAAATGATCGCCCCAATTGGCCTTGAAAATGAGTTTGCTAAAAAGGATGACCAGAACGATACAAATGCTGTTACTGACAAGACTCCCGAGCACTTTTCCTATGAAAATTTCACTTTTTAGAACCGGTGAAGCGATTAGCCGGTCACCCGTCTTTCGTACTCGTTCACTCACAATTAACGAGCTGGCCGACATTGCCCCGTACAGAATAATCATCGTCGTGATCACAATCGCATAATAATCCATTGAACCCGGCTGTTGATCGGGAAGCAGGGAGGTCTCCTTGATATAATCAGCCGGCTTCTCACGCGTAAAGGCACTCTCCAGCTTTTCCGGTGCCACCTTTATAATTTCGGATGCGATATTATATTGATCGACAAACGAAACGAGCATGCCTTGAAGGATATTCCCTTCGATACTAGTTCCATTATTGACATAGAGCTGAATTCCCTGATTGGTTACTTCAACATAACCATCATAGGTACCTTGCTTAACTTCTTTTTCGCCATCAATCGTGCCGGCAGCTTTTTTAAAATGGACCCCTGATTTTTCGACCTCGTTAATAAATTGAGGAAAAAACTCACCCTTCGTTGTATCTTTATATAAGACATCGATATCATCGACAGGGAGACTGGTCGTAAATGTGTTTGACAAGGCTGTTCCGAGGACGAGCATTAATACAATCGGAAAAGCTAACATGAAAAACAATGTTCGGGTGTCTCGGAAATCTGTTTTAATGCCCTTCCAAGCAATATTGAGTATATTCAAAGTGAATCCCCCTTATTGGTCACGCAAATTTCTCCCCGTTAATGTTAAAAATACCGTCTCCAGGTTTGGTGCTTTTTCTTGTAAGGAGCGGATTTCAATGTGGCTGCTCATAAAGTGTTCAATGATTTTGTTTAAGTTATTTACCCCAGTATCGGAGTTGATTTTAATCATGTTTTCATCCACGGAAACTGCTTCGACACCATTAATGCTTTTAATCGCCGCGAGGTCCACTTTTTCAGTCGATTTTACCTCAATCCAAACATCCTTCGTATTGGTAATAATCGATTTTAGCTGCTCCTTCGTTCCTTCAGCAATGATTTTTCCATGGTCAATAATCGCGATCCGTGAACAGATCTCCTCGACTTCCTCCATATAGTGGCTCGTGTAAATAATCGTACACCCCATTTCATTTAACTTGCGGACCGAGGTTAGAATATAGTTCCTTGATTGCGGATCAATCCCAACCGTTGGTTCATCCATAATGATCAACTTCGGGCGGTGTGCAATCGCACAAGCGATATTTAGACGTCGTTTCATCCCGCCCGAAAAACTCTTTGGATAGCTTTTATGCTTATCCTGGAGACCAACGAATTCTAGAGCCTCTTCGACTCGTTCATTAAGTTCAGCACCACGCAGACCATAAAGTCCCGCAAAGAATTTCACGTTTTCATAAGCAGTCATATCTTCATAGATCGCCAAATCCTGCGGGACCATGCCAATATTCATTTTGGCAAAGCGGCTGTATTTGGCACTATTTTTACCAAGAATATTAATCGTCCCATCATTGCCGCGGAGCAGGCCCGCAATCATATTAATCGTCGTACTTTTCCCAGCTCCATTGGCACCAAGAAAACCAAAGATCTCTCCTTCAGCCACAGATAAACTCATATTATCAACCGCAATAAAGTCAGCGAATTTTTTCGTTAAGTTCTTAATTTCTAAAACGTTCATCCTCTCACCCCTAATTCGTTTGTCTGCTTCCAGTATATAGAAAAAGAATGAACGCGCATAAGTGCAATCGTTCATTCTTTTCATATGAGAATATTCATATTTTCATCGTGAGATGTTCACAGGCCCAGAGGCAGAAGCGTGGTGACGGAGAATCCATGGGTGCTGTCGACAATGATCTTTCCATTGACAGCGGCCGTCCGCTCTTCCATCCCGATAATGCCTAGACCTTTTTTGATGATCTCCGTTCCCGCCCCATTATCCTTTACTTCAACTCGAATCATTTTATTCAGGACCTTTAGATCAACCGACACTTGACTGGCATGAGAATATTTCATCGCGTTCGTCAGTGCCTCCGTGACATTTTCATGGATGATTTTCCAATGAATCGGTGCGATGATATCTAGATTGCCTTCATGGGTAAGGACAGTTTTAATTGGCTGTTTGGCGTTAAAATCATCAATCAACAGCCTCAGGCGGTGAATCCCCACTTGCTCTGTCGGCGGTTTCATATTTTTTAAGGTTAGGCGGATGTTTTCAATCCCATCTTTGGAAATATTGATGGCATTTTGGAGGAGCTCGGTTGCTTTATGCTGATCAGTCTCTACCAGCCGTTTTGCCGCTTCCATTTGAAAAAGAGCACCCGTCATCGAATGGCCAATTTTATCATGGATTTCTTGTGAAATGCGGTTACGCTCCTCTAATTTAACAGTGTATTCTGACTGCCTTATATATTCGCTATTTTCATGGATATGTTTGGTTAGTTTCTGGAGCTGCTTTCTCATCGAATCGATTTGAGCTTCATTTTTCACCAATTTCTCTCCATAAATGGATGTGATCGAAAAAATCATAAAAGAAACAACGGCCGCTAAGCCGTAAATCGGTTGCAGCGATGCCTTCATATATAGGATGGGAAGCAAGGCTAGCAACAAAAAGGTAAGTTTCTTGTCAGTAAAACAAGCCGCTAACTCGACTATCGTAAGCGGCAACAGCAAACTAAACAAAGGATTTACACTTAGATAGGCAACTGTCAAAATACCAATGGACAGGACATGCAGGACCCTTTTCATCGTGGCATTTTTTAAAATATAAATGGTAATATTGGTGCAAAAATAAACCAAAAACGCAAGAACCACCCAGGAGATATGGCTGACATTTGCTTGTGCACATTGGATCGCGATATACACAAGCAAGATCATCTTCGTAAAAATAATCCAAGTCTCCATCTTAATCGACTTTCCCGGTAAGGTAATAAATCGCGATTTGGGTTCGGTGATCTAGACCTGTCTTTCCTAAAATAGACGTAATGTAATTCGCGACTGTCCCTTCAGAGATAAATAATTCCTTGGAGATGCCTTTATTGGAATATCCCTTCGCAATCAATGACAGGATATCACGTTCTCGCTCGGTAAACTGGGTGAGATCGATCTTTGTTTCAGCAGCATTATTAGGGGGGGACAAATTGGACTTTAATTTTTCAAAAATGACATCCTGAAGAATGCTGTTTCCGTGGAATACACTCTTCATTGCATCCCGGATTTGTTCAGGGTCATTATTTTTTAACAAATAGCCCTTGGCCCCATTTTTGATGGCCTCAAGAATATATTCATCATCATCAAAGGTCGTTAAAATAATCGGCTTCGTGCTTGTTTGCTCGGCAATCAGCTTCGTTGCTTCCACGCCGTTCATATTGGGCATGCGTACATCGAGCAAGGCAAGATCGACTTCATGGGCTAGACAGTAATCGACTGCCTCCTTTCCATCACTCACGGTGTCGAGCACGGCAAACTCCTCGTAAGTGGATAAAATAATTTTCAGACCCTCTCGAATAAATGAGTTATCGTCCGCGATGATGACCTTTATTTTCATACGCTAAAAACCCACTCCCTCATTCACATCATTTCCTATTATTATAGCAAGAAATGGGAGAGTGATTGAATATTAACAGACAGTAAATTCATGCAGCGCCCATCCATTAGACGAATATCATGCATACAGTACTAATGGTAATCATTCTAAATTCCAAGGTTACCCTGAACAATCACACGTTTATAACTAAAAGGAGATGTATTTATTATGATGGGAGGATTTCACGGCGGTGGACATCATGGAGGAAACGGTGGAATGGATGGACATCATGGAGGGCACCACGGTGGACACCATGGTGGACACCATGGCGGGTTTCACGGAGGTTTTCACGGTGGCTACGGCTCACCATTCGTCGGCGGATTGATCGGAGGTCTAACAGCCGGTGCTTTATCAGGAGGGGCTTACCCATATCCATATCCAGTATCATACCCAACACCTTATCCAGCCCCATATCCAACACCTGTAACCTATCCAACTGCCTATCCATATGGAGGCTACCCGTATTAGCAGTAAAAAAAGCGTATAAGACCTCTGCAGAGGGCTTGTACGCTTTTTTTACGCTGGGATATTAGTGGCATCCTATTTTATCGGCTAAATACATTATGCACTTAAGCAGAAATCTTTGTGAATAACCCCATTTGTAAGTTAATTAACTTATCAAGTCTTTCGCTTAGTTTTACAGTTTCCACTGAATTTAAACCTTTTGATAGCCCCACTCTTATCATATTATTTCTCAAATTTTCGATTTGTACAAAAAGATCGTCGTTAGTCATCATCACTGAACTCCTTAATATTTGAACTATGTACTTAAAAGTTTATCAATTGAAAGCGCCTCCAAGTAACTAGTTTTCGTCATCAAATATCGACACTTNNCTTTATACCATCTTCATGATGCTTATGACAATTAATCCTAAAGCGTTTTTCGGAATATGCCGAAAACTGGGTTACTTTGTGCTAAAAGTTCACATTCTTGACAAATGATCAAGAAAAAGAAAAAAATTTGTGCCTTCGCTCCTTAACTTTTGCTAAACTAAGGGCTAATGCCATTATGTATTCTAGTGATACCAAGAGCCGTATTTTCCCATAAAATCTTTTCAATGGTTTCCCATTGATGCTCTTCACAGCGAATCAATAAAACAATTTCCGCTGTGATGCTCTTTTTCCCTCGCTGCTTATTTTTGACAAGGAGCATTTTGATTAAAAACCCTAAAAGTAATCCGCTGACCGCTCCAATAATTCCCCAGATAATCGGACCCCATTTTAGAACATACCCGTAAATGGCACCCAGCAGCATGAAACAAGTCCCCAGCATTGCAGCACCGTCAAATAGGCTTAAACCATCCGCCCGATGAATCGTATCAAACAACTGCCTTGCCTCCGAACGTTTATCTAGCGGAGCAGCTAGAATCTTTTCTTTAGGTATCCCCTTTTGTTCCATCGCAGAGATAGCTAACTCAATAAATAAGGAATTTTCGAAAGTGGCAATGACATACACTTGATTAACACTCACTTTCTATAGAGGAAAAATAAAGTCTTTGCTTTGATATCTTTGCCGCAGATATTTTGACATTTCTTTTTCACACAATTTGTTGTGTTCTATGGTAGAAGCATAAGAATCATAAATAATGAAAAAGTAGATCGAAGGAAAATACAAAGCCCATTGCATATCTAATATTTCTTTAGCATGAGCAAAATTACCAGTCATCGACGCATGAATTGCATGTGGAATATGCCCTAAATACGTGATCATCACGGCATAAACAAAAATAAAGAACCCCGTAATGACATGATGGAGATAAAGATGACCAAGTCCAGGAAATAAAGCGGACCAGATCAACGCATTGACAGGTTTTCGTTTATCTAAAAAATTGGTGTCCCATGTTCCCATCTTCATGTGGATAAGGGGAGCGTCTTCGCGGTCGGCCAAGACATACTGCTTATTGAGATCCACGGTTGTCCGATAGCTATCCCAAATACCAAACATGTACATTGCCAGATAGAGAATTAACCACCGATCATCCAGAACATCCTTAGCCTTTTCAAATTCGCCAATTAAGGTATATAAGATGCCAAGGTTTACCTTCGCTTTTTCGTTAATAAAGGTCTCCCACAGAATAAGAATATAGCCAACCATGTAGCGATGCAGCATGATGTGTCCAAAACCAGGATAGGAGAAGGAAAAGAATGCGGCGATCCAAGGATTCTTTAAATGTAATTGACCCGTTGTAAATTGAGAAAGATAGGACCTTTGCCTGCGAAACGGAGGTATTTGATTCACTTGTAGTACCTTCCTCCTTCAAAAACAGATGTCTCGGCTAGTGTTTACAAAAAATGGGGTAATTATCCATGCGGGCTAGAATTAGCCAATTAGAAAAAAGAGTGTACAATAGGTTTATGTTAATGAAAGGTTGGGATGATGGAAGATGGTTTGGAAGATTAGTAGTTCGAGGAAAGAACAAGTGGACCGATTTGGGGTAGTGATTGAAAAGGTCATTGTCCCAAACGGGGAGGAAAGGAACTTTTCTTATTTAGATTTTGCAAAGGGCGTCTGTATCCTTCCTATCACGGCGGATAAGGAAATCATTTGCCTAAAACAATATCGCCATGCGATTAAAAGCTGGGAATGGGAATTGCCCGCTGGAATGATTGACAACGAAAGCGATGCTCCCATCGAAACGGCGAAAAGAGAGTTGGAAGAAGAGACTGGCAATACAGCTGACTATTGGCTCGAGTTAGGCAGTTTTTATCCGTCACCTGGCTCTACCAGTGAGGAAATCTTTTTATTTGCAGCCACCGGCCTTCACGCTACGGAGCAACGATTGGAAACCAGCGAACAAATTGAATTACATAAATTGACGATGCAAGAAGTGAAAACCTTAATTGAAAAAGGCGAATTCAAGCATGGCGCAGGGCTTGCTGCGGTATTGCGGTATATGTTGATTACGGATAATCGGTAATTGTTGTTTATGGATTAAGGTTGTGAATAGGACCTCGTTACATGACCGTTTTGTCTAATTTTGATTGAAATCGGTCACGTAAAACCTCTCTACGTGACCGTTCCAATTGTTATTGCTTGATTTTGGTCACGTAGGACGTGTCTACGTGACCCTTCTCCCTTATGTTGAAAGGGTTCGGGAACATAGAACCACTCTACGTGACATTTTTCTTTGTTATTGACAGGGTTCGGACACGTAGAACCGGTTCGCCTCTCTAGGTTATATCGCTTTTCCCCCTTTAACCCCATTGATCGAATAGCTTACGGTGATCTCTGCATTCAAAGAATGGGAGACAGAACAGTATTTGTCTTTTGACAATTGTATCGCCCGGACTACCTTATCTTCAGGCAGCTCTCCGTCTAACGCATAATGAATATTAATCGTCGTAAAGCGCTTCGGATGCTCCTCGGCCCGTTCTCCTTTGACGTCCATTTGAAATGCGGAAGGCTCAAGGCGCATTTTGTTTAAGATCGAGATAATATCAATTCCCGTGCAGCCGGCAACCGCCTGCAACAGCAGTTCCGTCGGCCTTGGACCTGAATTCTCCCCGCCAACTTCTGGTGCTGCATCCATAATAAATTCATGCCCGGTTGGGGTGACCCCCGAAAAAGCCATTTTCCCTTTCCAGTTTATTGATAACTCCATATTCAATCCCCTTTCATTTTCTTATTCTTACCCATCGGTCACTTCCTTATTTTATATTCACACTTTTAGTAGATCTTCTCTTAAAACTCTTGAATGAAAAAAATAGGATGGTAAATAATATTTTTCAAAAAACTGGAGGGTAATATGATGGGGACATGTGAACTTTGTGGGCGGCAGATGGTGGAAACCACTGTCCATCATCTCCTTCCTAAAGAAATGGGGGGGAACATTAGGAGCAACTTCCAATTTATGTATCCCCTGTCATAAGCAAATTCATGCCCTTTATACCAATGAAGAAATCGCTGCACGGTTAACCACCCTGCCTGAGTTACGTGACGATGAAAAACTATCTAGTTTTATTCGGTGGATTCGAAAACAACCATCCACGAAAATAATGAAAATTAGAAAATCGAATGAGCGAAAAAGAAAGAAATAGGTTTTTATCTAGTGTGGGAACGATTCGCGTTTATTTGTGACCGTCTCCTTTGAAAAATGAGGTTGACGGGAACAATTAGTAGTTATTTGTGACCGTTCGCATTGAAAAAAGCCCTGAAGGTCAAAATTAGTTATTTGTGACCCAATTCATAAAAAAAGCCCTTATCGGAACGATTAGGGCTCATTCGTGCCTGACACCTTAAAAAAGCTCATGCAGGTAACGTTTAGAAGTTATTAATTATTTTCTTTTTCGTTTCATACCCATGCGGATTCATTTTCTGCCAGCGCCATGAATCACGACACATGTCTTCCATTCCTCTAGCAGCTGTCCAGCCTAGTTCCTTTTTTGCCTTGGATGGGTCAGCATAACAAACAGCCACATCCCCCGGCCTTCGTTCAACAATTTTATAAGGGATTTTCACCCCTGCGGCTTTTTCAAATGCTCTTACGATTTCTAGGACGCTATACCCTCTACCCGTTCCTAAATTAAAGGCATCCACGCCTTTTGAAGTCAGGACGCGCTCCAATGCTTTCACATGACCTTGGGCAAGGTCAACCACATGAATATAATCCCTTACCCCCGAACCATCGACCGTCGGGTAATCGCTTCCAAACACCTGCAGTTCTTTCAGTTTCCCAACGGCAACCTGGGTAATAAACGGCATTAAATTACTAGGGACTCCGCTTGGATCTTCGCCAATTCTGCCGCTCTCATGTGCGCCAATGGGATTAAAATACCGCAATAACGCAATGCTCCAACTAGAATCTGCCATAAATAGATCTCGCAAAATCTCCTCAAGCATCAGCTTGGTCCGGCCATACGGATTGGTGGCACTAAGAGGAAAATCTTCAGAAATAGGAACTCGTTCAGGCTTCCCATACACTGTCGCTGATGAACTAAACACCATATTTTTCACGCCAAATTCTTTCATCACATCACAAAGAATCAGCGTTCCAGTAATATTATTATGATAATAATGGAGAGGAAGGGAAATGATTCGCCCACTGCTTTTAATCCAGCAAGATGAATCACCGCTTCAATGGAATGCTTTGAAAACACGTCCTTGAGGGCGGTTCGGTCAAGCAAATCAACCTTGTAATACGGAAAGTCCTTTCCCGTAATCTCTTTCATGCGAGTTACTATTTGCATAATTATCTAGAACAATAATTTCATAGCCAGCCGATTGCAATTCCACACACGTATGACTACCAGTATATCCAGCACCGCCTGTAACTAAAATAGCCATAAACGCCAACACTCCTCATTCACATCATCTGTATAGGTTCTGGTTAAAAAAGTTAGTTATGTAAAAAAACTACCTATACTTCTATTATACATTCCACGCTGGTGTCAGGCACTATGAATTAATATGGAATTAGTTGAAAGGAAAGCTAGTGCCAAAGAGAATAAAAAAACAGACTTTCTCCTAATACGAAAAAGTCTGCCGCTTCTTATAGAGTTAATTCCTGGTGTTAAAATCAAAATCTCTCAAGTAATTCAATAATCACTTTATATGTAGATGTCGTGTCCATGTAGGCGTATCTACCTTTACCATTCCAGAAGTTTCCCCTCTGAATGACAGGATAGCCCATATCCTCTAACAATTTCATTTTCTCCTCCATATCCTTTACAACAAAGGAAATATGGTGAACCCCTTCGCCATATGTTTCAAGATGCTTTTTCCACGTGCTTGGTGGATCACCCGGCTCGATTAATTCTAGTTGAAGTAATGGGGTATTTATAAACATGTATTTAGAGTCAGCCTCCGTTGGCTTTCCTTCAAAAATAACCTGTGTAAGCTCACTTGGGCCAGATTGAATCACAGGTGGCTTTTCGACACCTAGTAACTTGCAGTACGCATCAGCAGCGGCGTCCAAATCCCTCACGACTATGGCAAGTTGCTCCACTTTATTGGTTCCTAGTAAGGGAGTGAAGATATCGGTATTAGGTGCAGTATCTCTGGGCTCAGCACTTTCTAGCAGTTCCATTAGTGTCTTATGACTATTTAACGTATCCACATATACATATCTTCCATTACTAGATGTAAATTCCCCGCTCTGCAGTAACGGAAATCCGTTCCTTTCAAAAACAGGCAGCTTCTCTTTAATTGAGTCCACATCAAAGGCAATATGATGGATACCTTCCCCCACCGTATCCAAAAATTCGCGCATGGTGCCAGGTTCCAAGTCTGGTTCAATCAATTCGATCTGCACTGTCGGTGTGTTTAAAAATACGAGTTTACTTCGGGAATCGGTTGGCTTACCGCGAAAGACCACTTTAGAAACATCACGGTCGCCTGTTAAAAACCATTTAGGTGTCGGTATCCCCAGAAGTTTCGCAAATGCTTCGGACGCTTGCTCAATATCACGAACAACGAATGCAATTTGATTAATGACGTTATTTCCAGCTAACGGCCTTAATTCCTTCAATGATTCGGTCATGCATATTCCCCCAGTGTTATTTCATGCTAAAATCAACCTAATCCGCGAACGGCCAAGCCTCCATCACTTGAAATCACTTCACCCGTAATCGCGCGGGCCTGATCAGAAGCAAGCAAGAGATAGGCTCCGACATGATCTTCAGATTGCATCGCAATTTGGAGTGGATTCCGTTTCTTTATACTCTTCTCTTTTGTCTCATTATCGACTATTTTTACAAAGGGCTGCAGCGGCGGAATGACATGAAGCGCTGTTAGCGTTCCTCCAGGTGCGACTGCATTGACTCGAATGTCCGGTGCTAATTCAAACGCGAGTTGACGCATTAATCCAATTTGGGCATGCTTGCTCGCCGTATACCAGACTCCGCCTCCATCCGGATAAAAACCGGCACCTGAGACAGTGAAAATCATATTTCCCGATGTTTTCTTAAGTTCCGCGGTGGCCGCTTTTGCCCCGTTGAAATATCCCTTTACATTGATAGTAAATAGCAGGTCATAGGCATCTGACATCGCTTCCGGAGTGACGTTCTCAAATTTGGCAAATCCATCGAATACACCGGCATTAGCGACAAACACGTCTAATTTCCCATAGGTTTCGACAGCTGTTTGCACGGCTCGTACATGGTCTTCATAGACGGTCACATCGCCCTCAAGGCATTGAACCTGTTCTCCAAATTGCTGTTTAAGCTCATTTAAACCGGCAAGAGACCGATCAAGGATAGTGACAACTGCACCCTCTTTCACAAATGCCTCGGTGACAGCTTTTCCAATCCCGGATGCACCTCCGGTCAAATAGACTGATTTTCCTGTGAGTTGAGCCATTTAGGTGCTCCTTTCTGCTTCTTTTTCGAGTTTGGTCGCTTAGAGCCTTTCTACGTGACCTTTTCTCTTGTTCTAGACTCTTTTCGGGCACATAGAGCCCTTCTACGTGACCGTTTTCCCAGTTTCTGACCCTTTTCCGGCACGTAGACCCTTTTCATTACTACAAAGCCTAGCTACTATACAAAAATAGCCAGATTCCTAGTATTTAAGGTCGTTTGATCCACAATAAAAACCCGCTTAGATAGCTTCCATTCCCCATCAACATAGGTAAATTCATCTTGACGCTCCCCTGAAATCAAATCATGATGGATATCAGTACTGCGGCTGCGGTAGATCGTTAAATAACTGTGAACGACTGCCTTTTCATTCGGAACGTACTCGATGAGACGCACATTATTGACAGATCTCCTTGTCCGCGACGGCGGTATCTCCGCCCAGGCGTAATCCGTTTTTAAGCGATCAACGCGGATTTTCAATAATTCAATATCATCATCAAATGCAAACATATCTAAGGAATAATCGGGGCGCTCAATCCCTTCTTTATTGACCCGAACCGGCATTTGATAGGAAATGTCCGGATGCAGCAGGCTAAACCAGCCATCAAAATCAATATCATCAAGGAACTTTGCCTCAACATACAGCCATTGTTCAAATTCATAGGTTGCCAGCATTTTCTCTAAACTCATACATGATTCCTCCCATCATTCACACGTATTTCAAATGGCTCTCACACATCAGGTCGTCATCAAATCGAGCCAGTAACGATAAAAGTTCCGTTGATTGGCCTCCGTGAATTTATCATCAAAAACCACACCAGGTCCAACAAAATCCTCGACAGGTTGGCGATGTAATCCCATCGTATAATTAAAGGTCAATTGTTTCACTAAAGGCATCGTACCAGAAGCAGCCGCGGTAATATCCGTAAATACCTCTGTGTCATCCTGTTCAAAAATTCCAGACGGGCTGAAGGTTAAAATAAACGACTCACGAGAGCGCTTTTTCCAATCAAGTGAAGCATTTTTCTCGACTAAAAACCAAGTAATAACCTCCATTTTGTCGACACCAACTGGCCTCCATAGACGAACAGACGTATTCGAGATTAACTGGCCCTTTACTTTTGTATGAGAAATTAAGAAGGATAGATTCGGAAAAATATTCCCTATCATATTTTTTAAATTAGACAAAACTTCATATTGTTCTTCAGATAAATTTGACTTATATTCATCCTTCAGCTCTTCAGGAAAAGCAAAATCAGGATTCGGCGTGCCAAGATTTAAACCATGTCCATGGTTGGTATGGATTTGGTAACCTTTCTTGGAATAAGTAGCACTTGGTACCATTCCCAATTTAACAATCGATCCATGCGTCACCATGGTATGATAGGAATCACCTACAAAATTATCGGCGCCAATTTTCCAGTTCGATTGGATTATAAATCGTTGCGGCGGTCCGACTACTTCCATTTCGGCACGTCCCACTAAAATATCAAGATACCATTTAAAGTCACCTAGGAAATCTTCTAATGATTCTGCTTCGTCATTCCATGTACCAAAGATCAGGCCTTTATAGGTTTCAATTCTGACTTTATGCAGTCCTAAACCCGATTTATCAAAACCTTCACCATAAATATCCTTTTGGAGCGGAACGCCGACACAATCGCCATTGTTTTTAAAATTAAAGCCATGATATGGACAAGTGAAGGAAGATTTATTACCGGCATCTGCCCGGCAAAGCTTCATGCCGCGGTGGGTACACATATTATAGAGGCCGCGAATTTCACCATCCGCACCGCGTGTAAGAATGACAGAATAACCTGCTACATCTCTCGTAATGAAATCATTTTTGTTGGGGATTTCCGATTCATGACCAATAAACAACCAGGTTTTTAAAAATACCTTCTTGTGTTCAATGTCATAAATCTTTGGGTCACCTAAAAGCGAGGCAGGAATGGAACCTTCTTCTGGTCGAACGGATTCGATTAAGTATTCAATAGCTTCTTTTTGCGACATTTCTTCAAGATTGATGTTCGTTTTAATCATAGGCCTATCCCCCTAATTTTTCCTCATATTCACAGGAGAATGAGATCAACTCTTCGGGTTCCCCCTGTTTTTACTATATTAAAATTATTTTACCATTATCCCACTTTAACAACCGCATCTTTATTTTTCAAAACGGACAACACACTCAGCGCAGCCAAGTAACTTGTCTTCGGATTATTCGGCATCGGATCATTTTCCACTTGAAGTAATAACCTTCCAAAAGACCCCGTCGCCTCAATCGAGTGACTATTTTTCCTTACGGTTGGATCAGAGATAATCTTGACACCTGTTTGATCTGGACCCAGGCCCGCTAAAGACAAAATAATCGATACATTAATATTTTTCGGGAATAATTCAATTGCTTCATTCGCCGAGCCTTCGAACATCACCTGTTCTCGATCAGCAGGCGCTCCAGGCAATGCTTGCGGTGGTTTCCTCGTAATAATCGAAACCGATTCTAATTCACCTATCGATTTAGCTGCCTTCAGGACATCCAATCCACCGATGGCCCCTGCGGGTAAATGGATTCTCGTGCCGCTTGCTTGACAGATTCCTTCGAGTTCACGGTAAAAATCTACATCGGCTAGGGCGCCCACACTACTTAGCACAAAATCTTTTCCATTTGCCAGAATGGCAGCCGCATAATCCTTCACCACTTCAATGGTTGCAGCTTCAATCACAACGTCAATCGCAGGATCTTCGATTAACAGTTGAACATCCTGAAAGTTTTCTGTACCAAACTCAGCAGCAAGTTGCTCCGCCGTTTGTTTGTTCCTTGTATAGAGACCGACAATTTTACCACCAGGAAGAAGTCCTTCGATATTGATGCGTTGAAGAAGGAATTTGCCAATATTTCCTCCCCCAATTAACCCTATTCTCATCTGGATTCCTCCTTAATTGGCCAAACCATAAGAATCTGCGAAATATTCAAGCCCGCAATGCCTTGTTTCACGAGAGAGACCGCTTTCCTTTAACCCAGGAAAATCAAGATGAAGGTCCTGGAAAACCGTATGATTATTATGAAATACAGCCCCTGCTTCCAATCGATCCGCTAACTTCACTGCCAACGCCTCATCCTCTGTCCAAACAGACGCTCTTAAACCAAATTCACTATCATTGGCAAGCCGAACGACTTCATCCACATCAGAAAAAGGTAAAATCGGAATCACCGGACCAAATTGTTCAGCACGCACGATTTCACTTGTTTGCTCTACTCCAGTAATAATCGTCGGCGCAATAAAATAACCTTGTTCCCACGATTCCGGATCGATTTGAATTCCACCCGTAATAACATGAGCGCCTGCATCAGCAGCCCGTTTGATCAAGCTGTTAACATAGTCATATTGGGACTTATTATTTAATGGACCCATCTCCACATCCGGTTGAATTCCATTCCCTACCCGAATGCGGCTGAATTCCTTTGTTAATTTTCCAACAACCTCTTCATAACGAGATTCGTGCACATAAATCCTTTTAATGGCGGAGCATACTTGCCCAGCCGCACGAAGAACACCAAACCTGAGACGCTTCACAGCATCATCATCTAAATTAGCATCAGCAAGAAGAATTGCTGCATCATTCCCGCCCAATTCCATATAC
>NZ_JBALSN010000164.1:24053-24329 GCF_036966985.1 Neobacillus drentensis
TCCGGCAGCGGCCCGCATAATTTCCTTGCCCGTTTCGGTACTGCCAACGAATGCAATCGTGCGAACCCGCGGGTCCGAACAAAGCGCATCCCCAATCACACCACCAGAGCCAGTTACCACATTAATGACCCCATCCGGAAAATAGGAAGCTACCACTTTTAAAAAGGTCATAATCGTTAAGGGACAGCTGGTAGCTGGCTTCACGACAACGGTATTTCCTGTCAGCACCGCAGGGATGACCCGCTTAAATGTAAGAATCAGCGGTGAGTTCCACGG
>NZ_JBALSN010000164.1:24392-44475 GCF_036966985.1 Neobacillus drentensis
CCACCACTCTAATAATTCTTCTGCCCCTTGTTTCATGATATCGACACAACGAAGCAAATCTTTCTTCGCTTCAACCAACACCTTGCCATTCTCGCGAACTAGTAAACTAACATTCTCTTCCACGATGGCCTTAATTTCCTCAGCTGCAAGCCTCATCCGGTTCGCCCGGTCCTCAATCTCACTTTGCGACCAGCTTTCATAGGCTTTAGCAGCCGTTCCTACCGCTTCGTCTACTTCCGCCTTTGAACATAGGGCGACTTCGCCGACCACTTCATTCGTCTGAGCTGGATTGATGACCTTCGCTGTTTTTGCGGCTTGGATCCACTGTCCGCCAATTAAGTATTTTCCTGAAACATATGGATGTGTTGAAATCACGTTTATTCCTCCCTACAACTTTTTCGGTTTGAAAGCATCTGCTGCACCTGGAGGACCTCCAAATGGTTTCGCCATTGGTCCGACTGCTTCCATATCGACCACAATCATGCTAGGCTTTTTACTTGCAACGGCCTTTTCCAGCTCAGTGACAAATTCTGCTGCTGAACCAATTCGCGCGGCATCAAATCCCATCGATTGCGCTAATAACACAAAGTCAGGACTCATTAAATCAACCGCTACCTGACGGCCATATGCTGCATCTTGAATATTTCGGAGCACCCCGTAGCCAGCATCATCAAATAGAACGACAATCAACGGCAGTTTCTCTTGGGCGGCGGTGGCCATTTCGCCAACATTAACCATAAAGCCGCCATCTCCCGCCATTAACACAACAGACTGATCTTTATTGGCCATTTGCGCACCAATCGCCGTTGGCAGCCCTTGACCAATTCCCCCGCCTGATGCGTGAATCGATGTTCTTGGCTCATAGATTTCAAATAACCGGCTTCCCCATACATTTGCCTGAACGGTTACATCCCGGACTAAAATTGTGTTTTTAGGCAATGCTTTTCGCATGCCATCAAGGATTTGCTCATAAGGACCAAGCGTCGCTCGTAACTGGGTCCGCAATTCTTCGCGAACGGACTGCACTTCATCAAGATAAGAAGGATCCGGAGCCACTGACGTTTGAGCTAATGCTTGATTTAAACCTTGTAAAATATGTTTGGCATCGCCGACAAGTCCATAGCTAGTTTCATAGTTTCGATTCATCGCCTGGAAGTCAGCATCAATCGCGATATGTTCTTTTGGAGCAGGGACTTTCCAATTCGCAGTTTCATTTCCTCTAAATCTCACGCCAATACTGATCAACAAATCAGCATCATTCAAGAGATTTTTCGTTAATTCATTCGCAGCAAAGTGGCCGATACATTGTGGATGATCTTCAGGTATACTTCCTTTACCCGATTGGCTGGTGATCACGGCTGCCCCAATCTTTTCGGCAAGCGCTGTCACCTCTTTCGATGCGCCAGAAGTAATCACCCCTCCTCCTGCCCAAATAACCGGCCGGCGAGCATGACTAATTTTGCTTACTACCTCTTCAGGTAAGGTTGGAATGGGTTGATTGGTTGGAGCTAAATAGCTGAATTCCTCAATCGAATGCTTAGGGATAATGGCCGATTGAAAATCAATGGGGATTTCAAGTGTCACTGGTCCTGCCGGATAAGCAAACGCATCTTGGATCGCTTGTCTAACGACCGCACCTGCTTGCTCAGGTCTTCTTAACCGAACGGCTTTTTTACAAGAGCCTTCCATCATCGATAACTGGTCTTTACATTCATGAATATATCCTCTGCCCGTTCCTAAGTAAGGGGAAGCCACCTCGCCGGTAAGATGAAGAACCTGCACACCTGCGGCCCATGCTTCAATTAGCGAACCGGCTGCATTTCCAGCCCCTGTTCCCGTACTTGTAATCACGACGCCCAATTTTCCTGTCGCTCTCGCATAGCCATCTGCCATATTGGCCGCTCCACTTTCCCCGCGGGAACAAACTAAATGAATACTTCCTTCTCGGAGAATCGCATCATAAATCGGCATATTGTGGATACTCACAATTCCAAACGCTACTTCCACACCTGCACGAACAAGTTCTTGGACCACTGCGTCAGCTGTTGTAAATTCTAATTGCTTCACTTCACTCATCATTCATTCCTGCCTTTATCTATGAATTAAAGCGCTTTCCCGAGCGCTCCAGCGGTTTCAATTGTTGAACCTGATACATAGCTTGCTTTATTTGAGGCTAAAAATAAGATCACACTAGCTACTTCCTCTGCTTCTCCTACTCTGCCTAGAGGGATATTCCGCTTTTTCGCTAATTCCGCATAATAGTCTTCAGCGTTCATATCTGGAGCATTTTTCAATCTTCTCCGTTCCCATTGATCGGTTCGAATTAAGCCTAAGCTGACTGAGTTGACTAAAATATTATCGGACGCAAGTTCTTGTGATAATGTCTTACTTAAATTCAATAATCCTGCTCTCGTTGCCGCAGTGGCAATCATATGTCGTTCCGGCTCTTTTGCTAACGTTGCATTAATATTAACGATGCGGCCGCCGCCTCGTTTAACCAAATAAGGATGAACTGCCTTCACCGCATAAATAATCGCAAAGTATTTCAATTGAATTTGCTGCTGCCATTGTTCATCTGTGACATCAAAGAAATGCCCCATCACACTTTGTCCTGCCGCATTGACAAGAATATCAATTCCGCCAAAATAGTCTGCTGTACCGCTGATAAATTCGTTAACTTCATCTTTATTGGTAACGTCACAGGTTGCGGCAAAAATGGAGGTTGCTGGTCCAAATTTCGTGAGGTGATCATAAGCTTGGTCTTTGCGCTCACTATTTCTGCCGCAAACCGCGACGCTGGCCCCTTCCTGAAGAAACATCTCTGCTGTTTTTAAGCCAACACCAGAGGTTCCTCCCATAATGACCGCTACTTTACCCTTTAATCCTAAATCCATCGTGACACCCCTTTTCGGCTATACCAATGTTTTTACATCGACCCATCCTGGATCTGGCACTCCACCCATCGCTGCTCTCGTTTCAGGTTTTGGCGGTCCGGCAATGCCCCATTGGTCCATTAGATGCGGTACCCTCTTCCATACTCGTGCCCGCCATTCTGACTCATCTTCAATCGTTTCTAAGTAACAGGTATACTCCATGACAAACTTCCCGGGATCTTGAAAATAACAAAATACATTGTTTCCAGGACCATGGCGGCCAGGGCCCCAAATCTCTTGATAGCCTGCTTTTCTTACATTACTGATTCCTCTCATTACCTCATCGACGGTATCGACTTCATAGGCGATATGGTTAACGGAGGCGTGAGCATCTTGATTGAAGGCAATCGAATGGTGTTTTCGGTTACAGCGCAAGAAGGACATTTGGTGTTCACTCCAGTCAGTCACCTTAAACCCTAAGACATTCGTATAAAAATCAGTAATCATATCCAGGTCTTTCGTGTTCATTACGACGTGGTTCAATTTGACCGGATCGACGTTTTTCTTGTTCCAAATCGAAGTATGAATTTCGACCCAAGCGGATAATTCAATGCACCGATTTTCCGGATCAACAAAGCGCAAGCCATATCCTTTTCCCTCTTCATCTAAATATCCTGGCGGGGAAACAATCTTGACACCCTTTGAAGCAAGGATTTCCGCTGCACGATCGACAGCATTTTTATCCACCATTCCAAACGCAATATGGTGTAGGCCTCTTTGTTCACCTGCATGCAAACTTAATATATGGTTTTCAGGGCCTGCGCCGCGAAAATAAACCGAATGTTCATCTTGTGCCACTTTATCTAATCCCCAGATCTTTTCATAAAAATCAGCTTGTTCCTTAAGAACAGGGGTAATTAAGCTGATATGCCGTAAATGAGTAATACCTAACATCTTGCCACCTCCACTTTCTTTATTTTTAAAGGAAACAGGGATGATCCTGGGTTCATGTAAGAGGACCATCCCTGCCACAGGTAATCAGGGAGCATGTTTAACACATCTGCCTAATTGTCAAATTACTTTCCGTTAATAATAGCTTCTCTTTCCTTAGCACGCTGGATGCGTAGTTCTTCTAAGGCACTGCCTTTTGGATAGGTTGGTAAATTCGGCTTGACTGCACCTAACATGACAAGCATTAATGCCTCATCTTCCGTATCGTTACGAAGGCCGCGATAGACGCCTGGAGGGGAGCTAATGCAATCCCTTTCATTTAAAACAATTTCATGGACTTCACTTTCGCCCTCTTCTTGGATCAGAGCTGTCACACTACCTTTGATTACAAAGAAAACTTCTTCGACATCATCGTGTAAATGAAGCGGGCCCATACACCCTGCTGGTAAAACCATCGTGCTTAAGGTAAAGTGTTCCGCTGCAATCACATTTGAATCATTATTCGCTGTCGCACCTCGGCCAATATATCTCATTTGCGCCCGGCGATAAGCTGGATCAATTTCTTCCTGGAACTTCAGCACATTCCAATCGAGCGTGCGATCCTTTAACCTCGCCACATATTTCTTTTCAAATGCTTCTACCGAAAATTTTTCCTCAGACATTTTCAACACTCCTCTTTGTTTTATATATAAAACATTGTTTTCTTTATAAACCAATAATAAATCTCAATACCTTAATTGTCAATTAAAAATATTGAGAAAATTTAATATTTAAAACTATGTTTTGTATACGTAACATCCTCGATATACATATTAGATCGTCACCCGATTGGGAGGTATGCTCTCAATCTTGAGCTCAGACGCTTCTCTTTTTAATGTGAACAGATACGCAATAAATCCGAGCGCAGCTGCGATAATCAGCATGACAATCGACGGTCCAAAGTCCCCTCCTGCGATATCAACCATAAAGCCCATAATATAGCTAGAAAACCCGCCTAAAATGTTCGTGAAACCCATTAATCCAGCTGCACGGCCGGCTGTTTCAGGTGTCGAGAATTTAACCATAAATAAGTTACTTAAATGGAATACGCCCCCTTGTGTTCCCATCGCTAAGCCCATGCAAACCCCCGCCATCACTGGCTGCGGAGAAAGAATCGCTGCTGTTAAAAAGGTGGCTGTTAAAAGAAATAGAATCGTCGCAAGTAAACTAGGACGCTTAGTTTTATCCGCCAAATACCCACAAATTAGAACGAATCCCAAGGCAAAGAGCCAAGATAACGAGGTGATTCCAGTCATCGCCTCTCTTGAGAATCCTTTCGCACCAACTAAATAAGTAGGAAGCCAAATACTAATCCCAAAAAATAAGAACGATGACACTAACATGCCGAACCAAACAATCCAATAACGGTAGTCTTGAGCAAAGTTTTGTTTTTTCGTTATTACCTTGGAATCTGTTTGACGAATATATGCTAATTCCTTTGGATCCAATCGTGGATGTTCTTCAGGAGTATCACGTGTAAGGAAGATAAACATGGGTAGAACAATTAAAATATTAAACGCTGCTAAAACAAAAAAGGCGGCCTGCCAATGGAAAGTAGCAATTACAAGAGTTAAGATAATGGCTCCACATGCCGGTCCTAAATAGTTTCCTGCCAGCCATGAAGATTGCGCCCGGCCAAGTTCGCGCTGGTGGAACCAATTGGAGATAAACTTGCCGCAAATTGGAATCATCATTCCTTCACCAATTCCAAGAATGACACGGCTCACAATAAACATCTCGTAGGAAGTAGATAACCCGCCAACCACCATCGTAATTGCCCATACAATTAGACCGATGATACCTGTCTTCCTTGCCCCAAGCTTGTCTATGATAAAACCCCAAAAGATATTGGATAAGGCATAAGAAATCGTAAAGATAAACGTAATCATTCCAATTTTTGCGTTCTTATCGGCACCCGTTAATCCAAGATCTGTTAGGAAACCTTGATCGGTTTGAATAATTGAAATCCCTAATTTGTCAATTTGCCCAAAAAACCAAAAGAAGAAAATAGGCATGGCAATATAAATCCAACGTTTATTCGTTTTCAGCAAGAAAAGTGCCCCCTTTTTGTTTTGAATCCCAATGAACACGCTTCCATAAGATTTTATTATCTAGTATATAATATTTCAATCGCCCAAACGGACTTTTATCCCTCCTTCATTTATTTTCCAGTAGCAACGAATGTGTTTTATATACAAAACGAAGTTTGCTACTAAGTTTATTTTAAAGTTTTGAGAAAATTGTGTCAACCGTAATAGTGTAATTTGTTTTATTTAATAAAAAATGTTTTACATATAAAACGTGCATCAAAAAAAGCTTGCGATTGTTCGCAAGCTTTCTAGTTCACTTTAGTATGGTAGCCCATAAAACCGGATAGAATTTCGGAAGTTTCCAGCACTTTAGGTACGGCTATTTTTTCAATAAAATCTTGGTTGAACGTTGCCTCAGTTGCAACCAAATTAATCGCGGCCATTACTTTACCCGTTCGCTCAAAAACAGGTGCAGCC
This sequence comes from Neobacillus drentensis, assembly GCF_036966985.1. Taxonomy (GTDB): domain Bacteria; phylum Bacillota; class Bacilli; order Bacillales; family Cytobacillaceae; genus Neobacillus; species Neobacillus drentensis_E. Next base: position 30,763 of record NZ_JBALSN010000164.1, read on the forward strand.
ACGGACTGAATTCCATGGTGGAATTCCCCCTTTGTAATCGCATACCCTTTTTCACGGATCGCTGCTAAATCCTGCCCAAAATCCATATAATCGGTTTGTGTTCGCTCCGTATAAGGTTTTAAATTCGAGCCAAATAATATTTGGTTCAGTTTTTCTTGTGGCTGATAAGCAAGCTGCACCTTTCCATTGGCGACCGCATGGGCGGGCAGTCTTAATCCGATATTCACATTTACCGCGGAAACTCCACGTACAGGAGCACTGCCGACATAAACGACTTCTTGACCATCCAAAATAGATAAATGACAAGATGCCCCTGTCTCATCCCGTAATTTTTCTAAATAAGGCTGAGCAATTTCAGGGAGTTTTAAAGTACTTAAATAGGCAAATCCTAATTCTAGCACTTTTGGAGTTAAACTGTAGCGTTTCGTGTGTTCATCCTGGTCAAGATATCCAAGTGTTTGCAGTGTATACAATAATCGAAACGGAACAGTTCGACTCACATCGAGTTCTTTTGCAATTTCTACTAAGGATAATGTCGGACGCTCTTCACTAAATAACTTTAAAATCTCCAATCCCCTTACGAGCGAATTGGCATTATATCTGTCCTTTTCTTCTTTTGCCATCAGTAATTCACCATCTCATTGTTAATTTACTTATACTACTATTTTATCAAAATTTAAGCAAAGAAAGATATTCCCTTATTTAATTATCGGTAAAGAGGTTAGAAAGCCAAGGACGATTCCATTAAAACTAGCAGGGTCTTCTTGATAACACAAATGTCCGGTTCCAGGGATCGTCACAAATGTGGATCCCATAATTCCCTCATGAAATATCTGCGATTCACTAACAGGTGTCACTCGATCTAATTCTCCGCAAATTACTAGAGTAGGTACATGGATAGCCGAGAGGATATCCATTTGATTCAGAGAAAAAAGCGAATAGGCTACAGAGCGGAAGCCCATTGGTCTGATTTGCGAATAGATTCTTTCTGCTTCTTTCTTTATTTCAGGATCCGGTTGTGGAGATAGAAGTTCCTGTACACGTAGTTTCGCTAGTTCTTTTGGATCTAGTGTTTCAATGTTATGAAGGCGGTTGTTTAATCTCCGTTCATTCTCTTCCTTACTCAAGGCCGCGGCACCTCTAGTTGCATCTGAAATAATTAACGCATCCACCATTTCAGGAAAGCGGTAACAAAAGTCGAGTGCAATTGCTGAACCCATCGAATGTCCTAGCAGCGTAACAGATGAATAGTTTAATTTTTCGATAAATCCTTTCAACACATCAGCAAACTGGCTAAATTCTTTCAATTCTATTATTGGATCCGAACTTTTCCCGTATCCAGGCGCATCCCAGGCAATCACCATGAACTGTTTTGATAAGCCCTGTAATTGCTTCTTCCAGGACTGAGAGTTATTTCCCATTCCATGTAAGATCATTAATGGAGGTCCCTCTCCCTCGATTTCATAATGAATCTGTAAATCTTCTACTTGTAAAAATGGCATATGTTGTTCCCTCCTATATATTGTTTTATAAGCAAAACAACGTTTTATATTTTCTATATTAAAACAACGACGCGATAAGTCAACTGAATTTTCAGAAGTTCCTGAAATCTCTATGAGTTGGTCAACCACTATAAAAGCAAAAAAGACAAGAGCATGCGCTCTCGCCTCACTTTACCGCTTTATACATATTCTAATTCTCTTTTACTTTTTGAATACGTTGAAGAATGGTGGTAAGGGTGTGATCTAAATTCTTCAATTCTTCATAATCCGTTGATAGGTTTTGTAACAATTGCGAAGGAATGCATTCGGCTTTCTGTTTAAGTTCTTCCCCTTTTTTTGTCAGTGAAATGATCACACTTCTTTCATCCTCTAAGGATCGCTTGCGCTCTAAAAGATGATTTCCCTCCATCCGTTTGAGCATAGGAGTTAACGTACCGGAATCTAAAAATAGCTTTTGTCCCAGTTCTTTTACAGTGATTGAATCTTTCTCCCATAATACTAACAAGACAAGATATTGCGGGTATGTGACATCGAGGTCTTCAAGTAAATCTCTATATAGCTTTGTGATTTCTCGTTCGGCTGTATAAATTTTAAAACAGATTTGATTTTCAAGCTTTAAATTCTGATTATCCATCCCTAAGTTCCTTTCACTTTCTTCTTAATATATATCATACACAATCCGCCACTTAATAAACACAATTTAATTATACACAATTTAATTGTTGACTTCTATAACTTTTGGAGGTAAGATGATTTTGTAATATCTAATTGCACACAACTTAATTTTACAAAATTGAAAAGGGGTCGTTAAAATGGAATCATTATATACAGCGAAAGCTACGGCAGAGGGCGGAAGATTAGGGAAAGTAAAAAGCAGTGACGGAACACTAGACTTGGCACTATCCATGCCCAAATCACTCGGTGGACAAGAAAAAGAAAATGCTACAAATCCAGAACAATTATTTGCAGCTGGATATGCTGCTTGCTTCGATAGTGCATTGAATTTAGTGGCAAGACAATCGAGAAAGCGGATTGAATCAAAAGTTACAGCCGAAGTATCAATTGGGAAGGATCTTGATGGAGGATTCAAACTAGCAGTTGCATTGTTTGTTGCCGTTAAAGGAATTTCATTGGAAGAAGCAGAGGATTTAGTCGCTCTAGCGCATACTGTTTGCCCTTACTCGAAGGCAACGAAAGGGAATATAGAAGTGGCATTACAAACCGTATTATTGTAACTAGCTTTTGAAAAATGGGATAGGCTTGCTTGCCTATCCCTTTTAAATTTGAAGTTTTTATTTAACTATTGTGCACAGACAGTTTCTCACGAACCAATCGAGTTGCTTCTAGAAGCACTGTAAACAGAGAAAAAGGCCGAACCACTTTTGAGAAGCATCTCGGCCTTGATTCATTATGGGGAAAATTAAATGAAATTATAGTACAATTCAATTTCTTGCTAATCGATAATCTGAAGGCCTAAACTGCATATACTTTTTAAACATGCGGCTAAAATAATTGGCATCCTGGAAACCTATTTTCTCAGCAATCTCACTAATTGGCAAATCAGTCATTTCTAAATACGACAAAGACATGTCAATTCTCATTCGATTTAAATAATCAATCAAACTAATCCCTACTTCTTTTTTAAACAAATGACTAAAATGATGCCGGCTCAAGCAGCAATATTGTGCTATCTCATTTAGAGAAATACTCTTCTGATAGTGTTCTTTAATATAACCAATAGCTTGTTGAATAACAGGACTTACTTCATTAAGATTCGTGTTTTCAGATTGCTCTGTCAGCCAAACTGCATATTCAAGAGCCTCATTGACAAATTTATCGTATCGAATAATATGATACAAATTTTGTATAAAATTAGTATTATTTGAATGGATGGTTATTGCATTTGCGCCTGAATCAATCACCCGTTTAGACAATAATAAGACAATGGAAACTACTTCTGTTTTGAAAATATCCTCATTAAATTGACTTGCAACAGCTAATTTTTCCATGAGGCGTTTCAAATGAACAATAATCCCTTCTACATCGCCAATTTTAACAAGGGCAAGCAGCTCAGCCTTTTCTTCATTAAACGGATTGATGACTGGTTCCTCATTATTTCGTTTCATTTCGCAATGAAAGATTAATTGATTCCCTTGGAAAAAGCGGCCAGACATCGATTTCCTCGCTTCTAGAAAGGATTGGTAAAGCGCATAAGGATCTTGATAATATCTCCCAATCCCTATCGATACAGAAAGGTCAATAGAATGGGTAGCAAGTTGAATTTCTTTTGCCATATTCACCATTTTTCTATTAAACTCATTTACTGAATCCTGTTCCTCCAATTCTAAAAGAAGAGCAAGAACCCCCTCTTCAATCCAATTCCAAAGAAAAGGTATTCGTACGGTTTCCTCAATTTTCCCCACTAGCTGCTGCCCAACTTTTTTTCTCCACTCCAAAGAATTTCCGCTTACGCTTGCAATATCAGGATAACGGTCGATTGAAATAACCATCACTAAATGTGGATGAATAGAAATCCCAAATTTTTGTTGTAACTCTGCAAATGTCCCTTCATGGACAAGCGTTCCCGAGAGTAGCAGATGTGAAAAAGCAGCGCGGTTTGGATCTTGCTTCATAATAATTCCCCTCGTTCAGCCTGTCTTCTTAGGTAATGAAAAGGAAGAAGCTTTTCAGTACCTTCCTCCTTAAACTATCATTATTCTAATTCTCCAATTAACTCTTCGACTAGTGAGACGATTTCTCCTTCTTGGATATAATGGAAAATGATTTCGATATCAGGATGGAAAAATCGGTCCTCTTGTACTGTTGGTACTTCCGCTCGGATAAACTGATGAACTTTTCCGGTAACTGGCGATGGACTCAATGATCCATAGAAATCCAATGCCTGCGTGCCAAGCATCAATTCAATCGCTAAAATATATTGAAGCTTCTTTGAAATTTGATAGGCTTTCTTAGCAGCAAAATAAGCAAAACTCACCACATCCTCTTGATTCGCACAAGTGGAGACATTATCAATGGTGGCGGGATGTGCAAGAACTCTAATTTCATTTAATAATCCGGCAGCTGTGTATTGGGGAATCATATAGCCATTATTCAAACCCGGATTGGCTACTAAGAAGTTTGGCAGTTCACTTACATGATAATTCACTAAGCGATCTATCCGACGCTCCGCTATCTTAGCTAAATTCGCCATGGCAATACACATCGAATCTGCATCTATTCCTATGAAGGAGCTGTCGAAGTTTCCTCCCATTAGAGCAATTCCATCATCACCTTCAGGCCAGATGATTGGATTATCACTTACGGACTGCATTTCATTCATGAGGTTTTCCAACGTATTTTTCAATACCTTCTTTACAGCACCATGGACATGTGGAATACAGCGCAGACTTAGCGCATCTTGTAATCGATAATCCTTATACTCTTCGGCAATTTTACTGCCATTAAGGATTCTTACTAAATTACGAGCTGTATTACCCTGTTCCACATGTTTTTTTACGGAATGGAGGCGCGGATCAAATGCGTTTATCGTTCCTTTTAACGACTCAAACGACATTGCTCCCGAAATATCTGCTGTCTTCACAGCTTGAATCGCTTGGTATAAGGCGAGAGTAGCAAAAGCAGTAACGGAAGTCGTTCCACTTAAAAGGGCTAGTCCTTCTTTACAGCCAAGTACAACTGGTATTAATCCCGCTTTTTCTAAAGCATCATAACCTGCAAGGAGCTCACCATTATACCACGCTTTCCCTTCACCCATTAATACTAAGGCGATGTGTGCTTCAGGAGCAAGATAGGCCACTGAACCATCACCTGGTACAACTGGTAAGATATCATGATTCAATAATTCGGCCATAAGTTCTAAAACCGCTAAACTGACGCCTGAAAATCCATGACCTAAATGGTTTAGGATCATTAGCTGAATAGCTCTAACCACTTCTTTTTCCAGCGGCTCTCCTACCGAAACTGCATGAGAACGAACAATATTTCGTTGCAGGATTTCAGCATCGTTCTTCGAGATTACTTTTGTGACATTACTGCCAAATCCGGTTGTCACTCCATAAATCGCTCGCTCTTCTTGTAAAAACTTTTCGATTAATCCACGTGATGTTTTTACCCTGTTGCAATAAGCTTCTGTAAAGGAAACTTTTGCTGAATATCTAGCAACAGCAACCACCTCATGAATCGAAAGCTCTTGATCTCCAAGAATAACCTCTTTTATATCTCTTGGGTGTAAGTTTTCATCCTTGGTCATCTAAAACACCTCTTATCAAGCTTATAATAAATTTCTTTTACTTGGAAGCGCAGAATCTATGATTGGAGAGCTCCCCGTTTCAAGTTCTGGGTTATCAACTTCTGTCATCGATAGATACTTTGTTTCTGGTGCCCATGCGATGGAGACAATCGTACCAATCAATAGAATCAAACTCATCGCAATCATCGATGGTCCCATTCCCCATGAACTAACACTTACAGGTAACAGAAAGGTTCCAATCGCAGAACCAATTCGGCTGACAGCAGTCGTGACGCCGACACCTGTTCCACGAATTTCTGTAGGGAAAAGTTCTGCGGGATAAACTAATGTAAGGTTGGAAGCAGCAGACATCACAAAAGTAAAGGTGGCAAAGATGATGATCGCTGTAGTATGCGATTCTTTAGGCAATACACTTAAAATAAATAACGAAACGGTAAGAATGATGAACGTATAAATGGTGAAACCTCTTCGCGTAAGCTTTTCTGTACACCAAACCCCAACGAGGGATCCAACTAGCAGGAAAAGGTTCAGCTGCATATCAACACTAAACGTTTCTTCAAATCCCATTTTACTTAATATGGTAGGGAGAAAGGTATAGATGGCGAAATACGGAACAACCTGACATAAATAAAATAAAGATCCAAATGTTGTCCGCTTCCAAAGATGCTTACTAAAAAGATCGACCATACGGAAAGCTGTTTTGGAATTTTCTTTCATCGTTTCATCCATTATGGCATTGGGTCCAATATATTTTCTTACGATGGCACGAGCCTCTTCCACACGTCCCATTTTAAGTAACCAAAGTGGCGATTCTGGAGTTCCAATACGCAAAATTAGTACAATAAAGGCGGGAATAGCAGCACTCACAAGCATCCATCGCCAAGAATCCGGGCCTGATTTTTGTAAATAAAAACCGACTATATTCGAAACCACATAACCGACTGTCCATAGTACATTTAAAGAAGAAAGCAATAAACCTCTATACTTTCTAGGGGAAAACTCAGCAAGTAATGTCGATCCCACAGCGTAATCTCCACCTAATGCAATCCCAATCAATAAGCGTAAAATGAATAGCGTCCATGGATCATGTACAAAAAACTGTAAAGCAGAGGCAACTGTGATAATCAGAAAATTAGCTAAGTAGATTTTTTGCCTGCCAATACGGTCGGATAATCCTCCTAGTAACAGACTACCAAAAAAGAGACCAATTAAAGCGGAGCTTCCGATTAATCCTTCCCATATAGGTCCTAGTTTCATTTCAGGTCCTAATAAAGAAAGCGCCATTCCAATAATTCCTAAAGCAAAACCATCCGAAAAATTAGAACCGAAAGTAAGGGCAGTAATTCGAAGGTGAAATTTATTTAGAGGGGCATCATCCATTAAATATTTTTGATTGCTCATAAAAAACTCCTTTTCAACGTTTTTTAATTTTTCAGATAAATATTTTCAAAAAAAATAACTTTCTACCTTTCACCATTTTTAAAGCGTTTACACTTTAGCTAACTAAATTATAATGTTTTGAAATAAAGAAGGCTCTAGATAATCATTCGAACTATTAGCACAATATTGCTATTGTAAAGTGATGATCTGTCTAATAAATAAAAGAGGGAAACCTGACTTAAGGTTCCCCTCCTTATTAATTAGTAAATTCATTTGAAAAACGATGAAGTGAAAACATGGAGATATCATAATTAGTTTTTCCGTCTGTCACTAGATCACAAATAATTTTTCCTATGATGCTTGCAAATTTAAACCCATGTCCAGAAAAACCAGCCGTAATAATGACATTTGAAAACATAGGGTGATGGTCAATAATAAAATGTTCATCAGGAGTAAGTGTATAAAGACATGTTTTACCTTTAATCAAGTGACCATTGGCTTTCGGTAGATACTTCTTCATAAAGCTTCGGGCCTCATGCTCATCAGATGAATTCACGCTATATTCCCGATTGAAACAATCTGGATCTACTTTTTCTCCTCCATCATGTCTTCCGATTTTCACCCCGCTCCCATTCATAGAGGGAAAGCCATAATAATGTTGACTTTCAACTTCCATACTGAAAGCAGGAAAATGACTAGAATCATAGAGAAGTTCATCACATTCAAACCATGAGACGGTCTTCCGTGTCGGCTGAAGAGGAAGGTCTACTCCCGTGCCTTCAAGGATTTTCCCTGTCCAAGCTCCTGAACAAACAATGACAAAATCAGCAGCATATTGTTCATTTTTTGTGGTGACAATGGCACCTTCAGCAAAATTGTCTATTTTCTCCACTTTTGTATTAGGTACAAGGGTCATCCCATTTGCTAAACCTAGATGGCGATACGCTCGAATACATTCTTCACTAAATAGCACGCCTGAATTCTTTTCTAAACACCCAACCAATCCCCCTGGCAAAGAAATCCCTGGCCAGCGAGCATTAATCGCATCACTTGATAGGACTTCCTGTGGTAAAGAAAATTCCTTAGCACTTTTGATTACCTCTTCGATAAATGGAGAGCCCTCTGCACCTACACATAAAACACCAGTTGGAGAAAACAACTCCATGCCTGAATCTTGTTCTAATTCCCGCCATAATTCATGAGCTCCGAGCGCAAGAGGAACATATTGCCTTCCTTCTCCATAAGCATGACGAATGATTCTAGTATCTCCATGGTGACTGCCTAAGCTATGGGGAGGATCATTTGCATCTATTAATAAAGTTCTTTTTCCTAGCTTTGATAAGTAATACCCTGCTGCCATACCCATGGACCCCGCGCCTACAATCACAACATCGTAGTGGTTCTTCAAACGAATCACGCACCCTTCCATACTCCTCTTTAAATATGAAACTATAATATCAGAAATTTCTCTCTAATTGGAGGATTTTTCTTTCAGTTTGCTAAGTAGTATATTAGCCGGTCTGAATGGCTGTTAACAAACACAAAAAAGACTGAACAATTCCAGCCTATTTTGTGTTTGTTAATATTCGTCTGCCAGGGCTTAGATGGCAATAGACAGAATTAAACCAAAATACAATGCTATGATAAAACCAACACCAAACACGACTCCTAGAATAGGTTTTACCCTTTTAAAACTAATAATAATCATTAACAAAAATAGGATAGAAACAATGATTAATAGTCCCGATTGAAAGGACGGTACTAAATCCAACTGTAAGGTTGAAAGAATATTTTTCCCCAATAACCATTCTACCCACTTAGAGGCACCTTCCGACTTCACAGTGAATTCCACTTCATGTGGTGGTGATAATGTTCCCATCACCGCTGTAAAGTAGAAAACGAGCAATAAAATAATGCTTTCTGCTTTTAACCATGGGTTAGGATTAAAGGAAGGAATTTTAAATGCTTTTCTTGAAAGCACACCATTTATTAAGGCAAAAACTAATACGGGAACGATACTAATATGCTTTAAAAGAAGCATCTGTCCATACGGCAAGACCCAAGTTTGTACATAATCCCTAGGTTCAACCACAAATAACATTAGATAGATTCCACTAATAATTATGATGAGGATACAGAAAACGGCAAAGGGAGTAAACCATTGTAAAAATTTAGACCAATTTGACCACTCTTTCGAGAACCATGCAACATGAATAAGTATCCCTGTCCATAATGTAATGACTAGAAAATGGGTGCTATGCGACATCAACCCCGGCCCAAATGACAGTGAAGCAGAATGACTGGAATATCCAACAGCTAATATCATCAGTAACAGCAAAATGGTTTGCACATATTTGGAGCCTTTTAGCAAAATTGCTAGATATAAGAATGTCGCCATAAACCCAATAAAAATCCATGCTTTTCCTACTTGGAAGTCCAACAAAACAGATTTTACGGCTAAGGGTAGACCAACTCCACCTTGAAAATAGGAAACAGTCTGAACAATAGGACCTAATGAGAAAATGATAATTCCAAGTGTGGAAAGCAGTAAAACAGGTATGGGAATATTAACTCTCGGTTTATTTGCTTCAGGTACAAACTGTAAAGCCACATGCCCAACAAGAATAGAATACAACAAATAATTACCGAATTCTGCGATAGGAATTAACAACCCCATTTTAACGCTGCCTTCTGAATAATAGGAATACTCCAATGATTAAAATGAGGACGACCACACTAATAATAATATTCTTCATATTTGATGTAGAATCCGTCGAATCATTTTTTGTTTTTTCCTGGTTAGAATTCTCTTTTTTAGGTTCTTCCTTTTTTGGAGTAACCGGCTGTTTTGTTTCAGCCTTCGGTTCTTCCTTTACTTCCTTTTGCACCGTAAAGGGAATTTTACCAGATATAGGGTGCCCATCTTCACCAGCAATACTCCACTGAACTGAATAGGTACCATTTTCTAAGGGTGTTGATAATGAACCGATTAGCTGGTTTTCGTGTGGGGTAACACTTACTAAAGGTATTTCCTTACCATCTTGTACTAAAGTCATGGTGCTTAACGATTCAATCTTCCCTTCATATGTAAGAACGATTTCTTTAAGGTCCTCTTTAACAACTTGTCCAGAAGTTGGATTGGATGTGGTTAATTCAGTATGGGCGCTGGCAATGGAAGGAAGCATTACCAACATGCCAACTAGTAAAAAAAGTAATTTTTTCATTTTGTATATCCTTTCTTGGTAGCCAATATTTTTCTACACATTCCATTCATTATAACATCATCATTTTGAATCATAACCCACACATTTTCAATTTCTTTGTACTCATCATAAATAAAAGGATGAAACCATTTCGGTATCATCCTTAAGTATTTTCCAATTTATATTAATTCTTTTCACTGATGATCTGTTGTGAATCATCCGCTTTTCGGTAGACCATCGTTCTGTAGAGCCGCTTCAAGCAGCAATTTTTTCCTGTAAACAATCTTAGACAAGGATACGCTCACTTCATATAGTAGAAGCAATGGAATCATAACCAGAAAATCTGAAAGAAAATCAGGCGGAGTGATCAAAATGGATACAACAATTAGACTAAAATAGGAGAGTTTCCTCGCCTTGGCTAGCCTAATTGGATTGAGAATACCTAATCTTGTTAAAAACATCACCACGAGCGGCATTTCAAACAGAAAGCCAAATGGCAGTGTTAGGTTGATCATGAACCGAAAATATTTTTCAGCTGTGAACATCGTTTCAAATTGTCCTGCTGAAAGACTCGTTAAAAATCCGAGCACAATTGGAAACAGCACGAAATACCCGAATGAAATTCCTCCCATAAACAACAGGAATAACCCAGGGATGAACCTTAAGGTCACCTTACTTTCTTCACGATTCAGCGCCGGAGCCACAAAACGCCACGTCTGGTAGGCGGCTACTGGAATAGTTCCAGCGACTGCAAATACTGCTGCAATCATCATGTAGACCCAGAGGATATCACTCGGACCAAGGATAGCCAGTTTTCCATCAAGATCCTTCACAAGCCAATTATAAATGTCCTGCACAAAAATAAAATTGGCGATCAGAAAAGTAGCAAAAGCCAGTACCGTCATAATCAAACGCCGGCGAAACTCCTCTAAATGATCTGTCAGACGCATCTCTTTGGTGTCCATACTAGAAACCTCCTTTTTATTCTTACTCGGTTAGGTGAAAGTTGCTCCAACATTCCTCCGCACACATAGAAAGAGAGCTGACGGGCAGACCGCCTGCTCTCTTTTCTATTAGTTTTCCTTTCTCACAGCGGAAAGTGCAGGTTTTTTCTCTTCCTCTTTGTGATCATCAGATACTAATTCCTTTGCAGCTCCTTTGAATTCAGTTAAGGTACGACCAAAGGCCCGACCGATTTCCGGCAACTTTGATGGCCCGAAAATAATTAGAGCAATGACGAGTACTAAAATTAACCCTGGAATACCAATATTGGATAGCATATAAGTTCATCTCCTCTAAGTGTCAGTAGGGGTGATTCGATAATGTCATTAAACCAAGCCTTTCAACTAAATTAATTAGTAACGGCTTCACGTTTTTTCTTTTTCTCCATTTGGATTTCATGCGCTCGTGCGTGGGCTCTGTGTCGATCTTCTTCGACTTCTTCAGACATTTTGACACCCATAGGCACCGTAGTAGTGGCTATTTCCTTGATCCCTGTCTGATCTTTCTTATAAACAAATGATGCTCTTGTGGAAATATCAGCTCCCGGCTCGGTTACGAACGGAACAACACGATAATCTGAACGCCATTGCTCTGGAGTGACTTGGCATCGAACATATCCGCGGTAATTATTAAAGAATTTAATGTGCGGGTTATCCGCTAAAGATTTGGCTGTATCTGCACGCCAATCCGATCCATTTCCTCCTGTTGTGATCGATGTTCCCACAAACTCTGCTCCAAAAATCGGAGCGTCTGGATTGTTGTAATCAGTCGTCAGGTTAGAAGCCCAGCTTGCATGGACATCACCAGTAATAACGATAATATTGTTAATATCCTTGCCAGCAATAAAGTCTGTGACACGCTGGCGTTGTGCCGGATAGCCGTCCCATGAATCCATGCTGAATTTTGGAGCCGTGCTGGTTCCGGATTTGCGCTGTGCAAAGAAAATCTGCTGGGCAAGGACGTTCCAATGAGATTTAGAATTTCCTAGATTGTTAAACAACCATTGTTCTTGCTCAGCACCGAGAAGTGTACGCTTTGGATCTAAGGATTCCGGTGTATGAGCTTTCGTACCATCACCATTCGCCTGGTCATCCCGGTACTGGCGTGTATCAAGAACATAGAAGTTCGCCAAATCACCATAAGTGAAATCCCTGTATAATTGCATCCCTCCATCGTGAGGCAATGACGACTTGCGAAGCGGCATGTGCTCATAATATGCCTGGTAAGCAGCGGCACGGCGCTTGATAAACGCTTCAACAGACTGGTCCTTTTCTGGAATGACATTCGCGTAATTGTTTTCCACTTCATGGTCATCCCATGTAACCACCCACGGGAATGCAGCGTGTGCAGCCCTTAGGTGTTCATCTGAACGATATTGGGCATGACGAGTACGGTAATCTTCAAGCGTGATAATTTCATCGCCTTTGTGGGCACGGACATTGCCCGTTGCAGAAAGATACTCATTCGTACCGTATTCATATATGTAATCGCCGACGTGGAAGACAAGATCGAGATCCTCTTTCGCCATATGCTTATACGCCGTATAATAGCCGTGTTCATATTGCTGACAGGAAGCGAATGCGAACGTCATGCTTGCTACGCTGGCACCTGCTGCCGGAAGGGTTTTTGTTTTTCCAACAGGGCTTAGTTCATTTCCGGTCTTAAATCGGTAAAAATACACCGTGTTCGCCTTCAGCCCGCTCACTTCTACATGGACAGAATGCGCGAGGTTAGGTGAGGCATGTTCTGTTCCTCGTTTGATTACGTTTCGGAAGTTTTCATCTGTTGCAAGTTCCCAATTGACTGGAACGATATGAGATGGCATCCCTCCACCATTTAACGGATCAGGAGCCAGCCTTGTCCATAAAACGACACTATCAGATAACGGATCTCCAGAAGCGACACCAAGAGTAAAAGGATATTCACTGAAATTCGGAGCTGCATCAACTTTAAATCCTCCCATTGACTGAGCAATGGCCAACCCTAGGGACAGTCCTGCAATCTTGCCGGCGCCATAAAGAAAGCTGCGGCGATCTACATTCTTTTTCAAATTTCGTTCGGTAAAATTCCTAATTAATTCGTCCAAAGTTCTCTCATTTGTCATGATTTCTTCCCCCTCAGATTATAGGATTTCTATACACGACTTTGATTATAAATGGTGTTTGTTAATAGATCGTGAAGATTGTAAATAGTAAAATTATAAGGGGGCCGATAGATGGTGAATCAATAACAGTAATTTAGAACTAAAAAGACATAAAAAATTAAATGAGTAATCTATATTTTTTCCAATCAACGGCAAACTCTATCAATTTCCGTAGTCATTTTGTCTTGTTTTATTTAATGTTATCTTAATAAA
>NZ_JBALSN010000165.1:0-1564 GCF_036966985.1 Neobacillus drentensis
GAAAAAAGGTGGTACCGCGAAGCAAACTCCATTCGTCCTTTTATGACGATTGGAGTTTTTTGTATGGAAATGGAATCAAAGGAGGATTTTACAATGGAAACAAAGGAACTAACAATGCCTACTAAATACGATCCACAAACGATCGAAAAAGGTCGTTATGAATGGTGGCTGCAAGGGAAGTTTTTCGAAGCAAAAGATGATGAAAGTAAGCAACCATACACGGTTGTCATCCCGCCGCCAAACGTAACGGGGAAACTTCATTTAGGCCATGCCTGGGACACAACCCTGCAAGATATCGTAACCCGTATGAAGCGGATGCAGGGGTATGATGTTCTCTGGTTACCAGGGATGGACCATGCAGGGATTGCTACCCAAGCAAAGGTAGAAGAAAAACTTCGTAACGAAGGTAAAAGCCGCTACGATTTAGGCAGAGAAAAATTTGTTGAGGAAACATGNNAAGGAAGAGTATGCTTCTCATATCCGTCAGCAGTGGTCGAAACTAGGCTTAGGATTAGACTACAGCCGTGAGCGTTTCACTCTTGATGAAGGCTTATCAGATGCCGTTAAAGAGGTGTTTGTTACTCTTTATAAAAAAGGTCTCATTTATCGCGGCGAATATATTATTAACTGGGATCCGTCCACTAAAACAGCTCTATCAGACATCGAAGTTATTTATAAAGATGTTCAAGGTGCATTTTATCACATGAGCTATCCGCTTGCTGATGGTTCCGGACATATTGAGGTTGCGACAACCCGTCCGGAAACGATGCTTGGTGATACTGCTGTTGCCGTTCATCCTGAAGATGACCGCTATAAGCACCTGATTGGTAAAAACGTTATCCTCCCAATCGTTGGCCGCGAAATTCCAATTGTTGCTGATGATTATGTCGATATGGAATTCGGATCTGGGGCGGTTAAAATTACACCTGCACATGACCCGAACGACTTTGAACTTGGTAATCGTCATAACTTAGAACGTATTCTTGTTATGAACGAAGATGGCTCGATGAATGATAAAGCCGGCAAATATAAAGGTTTAGACCGTTTCGAATGCCGAAAGCAAATCGTAAAAGACTTGCAGGAACAAGGAGTTCTTTTCAAAATTGAAGAGCATCCGCATTCCGTAGGTCACTCCGAGCGAAGCGGTGCTGTTGTTGAACCGTATCTTTCTACCCAATGGTTTGTTAAAATGCAGCCGCTCGCAGATGAAGCGATTGCTCTGCAAGATAAAGAAGCGAAAGTAAACTTTGTTCCAGACCGCTTTGAAAAAACTTACCTGCGCTGGATGGAAAATATCCGTGACTGGTGTATTTCAAGACAGCTTTGGTGGGGTCACCGAATCCCAGCTTGGTACCACAAGCAAACAGGTGAGGTATATGTAGGAACAGAAGCCCCTGCAGATGCGGAGAACTGGGAACAGGATAAAGATGTCCTAGATACTTGGTTCAGTTCAGCATTATGGCCTTTTTCAACGATGGGCTGGCCAAATACAGAAGCAGCCGATTTCAAGCGTTACTTCCCAACCGATGTGTTAGTGACTGGCTATGATATTATCTTCTTCTGG
>NZ_JBALSN010000165.1:1570-13481 GCF_036966985.1 Neobacillus drentensis
TTTTCCAAAGCATCGAGTTTACTGGGGAGCGTCCATTTAAAGATGTTCTCATCCACGGTCTCGTTCGTGATGAGCAAGGTCGTAAAATGAGTAAATCACTTGGAAACGGCGTAGATCCTATGGATGTTATTGAAAAATACGGTGCTGATGCGCTAAGATATTTCCTTTCAACAGGAAGTTCTCCAGGGCAGGATTTACGCTTCAGCTTCGAAAAAGTAGAGTCGACTTGGAACTTTGCCAATAAAATTTGGAATGCTTCCCGCTTTGCGTTAATGAATATGGATGGCATGACCTATGATGAAATTGATTTCAGCGGCGAAAAATCTGTTGCCGACAAGTGGATTTTAACACGCTTAAATGAAACGATTGAACATGTGACACGACTTTCTGACCGCTATGAATTCGGCGAAGTGGGCCGTGCCCTATACAACTTCATTTGGGATGACTTCTGTGATTGGTATATTGAAATGGCGAAATTGCCATTATATGGTGAAGATGAAACGGCAAAGAAAACCACTCGTTCAATTCTAGCTCATGTATTGGACCAAACGATGCGGTTGTTACATCCTTTTATGCCATTTATCACCGAGGAAATTTGGCAAAATCTCCCACATCAAGGAGAATCCATTACGACGGCGAAGTGGCCTGAAGTAAATCCATCTCTTTCTGATGAACAAGCGGCCCAAGAAATGAAATTGCTTATGGAAATGATTCGTTCCGTACGGAATATTCGTGCTGAAGTGAACACGCCAATGAGTAAGAAAATCAAAATGCTTGTAAAAGCGAAGGATGAAACAATTCTTAAATCGCTTGAGAATAACCGCAGCTATATTGAACGTTTCTGCAATCCTGAAGAATTGCAAATGGGTGTGGAGCTTGAAACACCAGAAAAAGCCATGACAGCTGTTATTACTGGCGTTGAAATCATCCTCCCACTTGCAGGCTTGATTAACATTGAAGAAGAAATTGCTCGTCTCGAAAAAGAATTCGATCGTTTGAATAAAGAAGTTGAACGAGTTCAGAAGAAACTAAGCAATGAAGGCTTCATGAAAAAAGCCCCTGAAAGTGTTGTAGCTGAAGAGCGGGCAAAAGAAAGTGATTATCGTGAGAAGAGAGCGATTGTGGAAGCTCGAATTAAAGAATTAAGAGGGTAAACTAAATGGTGAGGCGAGTCCAGCAATGGAGTCGTCTCATCTTATTACACATACAAAAAGATGGGGTGTCACGGATGTTTACTACATATAAAGAAGCCCTAGAATGGATCCATGCAAGGTTAAGACTGGGCATCAAACCAGGTTTAAAGCGGATGGAATGGATGATGGATAGACTGGGTCATCCAGAAACCAAAATGAAGACCGTT
Source organism: Neobacillus drentensis (assembly GCF_036966985.1). GTDB lineage: Bacteria > Bacillota > Bacilli > Bacillales > Cytobacillaceae > Neobacillus > Neobacillus drentensis_E. The sequence goes on from NZ_JBALSN010000165.1 coordinate 2,931, forward strand.
CATATTGGCGGTACCAATGGAAAAGGGTCTACGGTTACTTATCTTCGTTCGATTCTTGAAGCAGGGGGCTATACGGTCGGTACCTTTACCTCGCCCTACATAGAGCAGTTTAACGAACGAATTAGTGTTAACGGCAAAGCAATTAGCGATGCGGAATTGCTTCAGTTAACAAATATCATTCGCCCGTTGGCTGATGAATTAGAAGAAACGGACCTAGGCGGTCCCACAGAGTTTGAAGTGATTACAGCGATGGCGTTTCATTATTTCGCCAGCCTGAACAAGGTTGACATCGTTATTTTTGAAGTCGGGTTAGGCGGCCGCTTTGATTCAACCAACATCATTCAACCGTTAGCTTCCATTATTACCAATATTGGTCTAGATCACACCAATATCCTTGGGTCTACCTACGAGGAAATTGCCTTTGAAAAAGCAGGTATCATTAAAAAGAATACTGCCCTTTTTACAGCTGTAAAACATCCTGGTGCGCTAAAGGTTATTGAGGGACAAGCTCAAATGAAAGAGTCACCATTTTACCGCATAGATCAGGAATTTTCGATTAGCGGCCATAAATCCTTAGTTAAGGGAGAAGTCTTTAACGTTGTTACACCGTTTCAAGCCCTGGACCAGCTGGAAATCAGCATGATGGGCCAGCATCAAACGGAAAATGCCGCTCTTGCTGTAATTGCCGGCCAATTCTTACATCAAAAGGGCGAGTTTATCCTAACCGAACAAGCGATTTGGGCAGGATTAAAGAAGGCGTATTGGCCAGGCAGATTTGAAATGCTGTCAGAAAGTCCATTAGTCATCATTGATGGGGCCCATAATGAGGAAGGGATTACGGCTCTCACACACGAACTATCAACTCGATATCCAAATCGCAATATCCAGATTGTCTTTGCCGCTTTAACGGATAAAAAGCTGGACGAGATGATTGGGAAACTAGATAGAATTGCTTCACAAATTACTTTTGTTAGCTTTGATTTTCCACGGGCGGCGAAAGCAGAGGAATTACTGAAAATCAGCCATTCAGCCAACAAACTTGCCGTAGATGACTGGGGTTCGTATCTTTCAGAGGAAATAAAATCACTGGATAACAATAGCATATTAGTCATAACAGGATCACTTTATTTTATTTCAGAGGTAAAACCATTTTTATGTCAGTTTTTGAAAAATAAGAAAATTTCTTTATGACAAGAAATTTTTTCGATGGTAGAATAATTTTATCAATATAAAAATAAGAGAGGAGGATAAGCATGAAGGTTAAACCATACATCAAGAATTTGATTTTTCTGACTTGGATTTTAATGGTCCCTGCTGGAACTTGGTTCACCTATAAGACTTATCCTCCACATATCTCCGGGCAATGGTTAGATGTCTTAGCCTTTTTGCTGTTAACCTGTGTGGTTGCAACTATGCCCATTGTCATAAATAATATGTTTATTTTCTTAATTCAATGGGTGGCGCTTGCTACCTTTTTAAGGTTTGGTTTATTTGTTGAAATCATTTTTGCACAAATAGCTGTTCTTGTTTTACTTCTAAAGTTACGGATCCTCCGCAAAGGTGAATTATTCCGATTACCGCTTAACTTGAATATGTTTTTCCTCGTTTCCTTGACCAGCGGGCTATTCTACCACTTGTTTGGTGGTGAGACAGGTCCGGATTTTACAGAAAACTCTAATTACTTATGGCTAGCTATGTTATATGCGGTAGTAAGTTATGCTATGAATCAAATCATTGTCTCCTTCAATCTTTATTTTATTTATAAAAGCAAAGAATCCTATTTTGGAAAGGATTTCATTGTTGAGACCATAACCACTTTTATCACCTTCCCGATTGGGTTTGTGCTGTATATCCTTTATCATCAAGTCGGCTGTTTAGCCCTATTGTTTGTGGGGATTCCTTTTGTTAGTTTATCTATGATTTTCAGACTTTATTATTCTAGTGAAAAGATCAATGGATATTTACAAAAGGCTGCCGAAATCGGTCATCAAATGGCGGAACGCTTGAATGTCGTTGATGTAGTTGAGTTATTGATTCAAAAAGTCAGTGAAATGCTTCCTGTGGATTATGCCTATATCCTTGAAGTAACGAAAAATGATGAACTTCAAGTCATTCGCGGACTGGAAGATGGCATGCCTAATAGTTTACCACCTGTAGAGAAATACGAAGGAATTAGCGGGATGGTATGGGGCGAGCAAAAGACTTTCTTATACACAGCAAAGAAAGAGTGGCAGAAATATTCAAACGGCCATTTACCTGATGATGCAGAAAGTATCTTAGGTGTACCCATCGTTCGAAGCAAGAAAGTAATTGGCGTGTTATTACTTGCATCCAAGCAAAAGCGGGCATTTGAAAGATTCCAGTTGATGATTATCGATATCCTTTGTTCCCACTTTGCGGTTGCCATTGAAAATGCCAAGCATTATGAGATGACAAAAATGCAAAGTGAACGCTGCTCATTAACCAAACTGTATAATTATCGTTACTTTGAAAATCTGCTTACTGAAGAATTTGAAAAATTAACTTGCTTTGAACGCCGAACACTCTCCTTAATCATTCTTGATATCGATCACTTTAAATCTGTAAATGATACCTATGGTCACCAAAGTGGAAATGAGATACTGTTTGAGCTTGCTAGCAGACTAAGTAAGTCCGTAGATGATCGTGGTACAGTAGCTCGGTATGGCGGGGAAGAATTTGTGGTTCTTTTACCAGATTCCACAAAAGAGGAGGCCTATCGAATAGCGGAGCAAATTAGACAATTGATTTCCAATTGGCCATTTATCCTAAAACAATCAATGAATTTAGACGAAGTGCAGCAGAAAGTAATGATTACCGTTTCAATTGGGGTGGCGACTGCACCAGAGGATGCTGAGGATCCATTAGCCTTAATAAGGCATGCAGACCGAGCTCTTTACGTTGGGGCAAAGCGGGCTGGCAGGAATCGAGTGGCAGAGTATTCGTCGTGCTGACAGTATCTATAAATACACTAGAAAAGGTCGGTTCATGTGAATCGACCTTTTTCAGTGTATTTTCAGCATTATCTAAAAGGATTTACAACCTACAACTAAAAACTTATGTTGAATAAGTGAGAGATTTGATATACTTATAGTAGTATTATAATAGGATAATAGTATCGCTCTATATAAATATGGTTTGAGTGAGAGGTGGAGATAAAACCAATGAAAAAAATATCGTTATTATTGGGTATTGCCTTAGTTTTTATTTTTTGCGCAAGGATAAATATAGCCTCAGCAGCTGATGCTAATACACCAAAGGTGGATTTTAGTATAAAGGCATCTCAAAGTGTAATAGTTAAACCACAAGGACAAATGCCCAAGGAAACTTAGACCTACATTTAACCCCTTCTGGCATGTCTACCAGTGCCAATCGTGAACCAATTGATGTGGTTTTTATCTTTGATAAATCTGGTTCGATGGATGAGAGTGTAAATGGAATCAAAAAAATTAAGAGTGCTAAGGTTGCCATGACACAGGCAGTCAACTTTTTTAAGAGTAATGCTGGACCCCGAGACCGCTTTGCTTTCATCTCGTTCAGTTCTGATGTTGAACAGGTGGTAAACTTCTCACCCACTACTGGCAGTGGAAACTTGGACTTAATTAATCAAACCACTAATAGCCTATCAGCAGTAGGCGGTACAAATTATACTCAATCATTTGAGAAAGCTATCAATCTTTTTGGTGGGTCTGAGAATAACAAATATATTATTTTTATGACTGATGGAGATCCAACATTTTCTATTAATGAGGAACCGGTTACTTATAAGAAAAAAGGGAAACTGGTAACGGAAAACTTTCCTTTTCACTATGAACTATATGGGTCTGGATCATCGATGAGTAATTTAGTTTATTACTACGATGCGAATGAAAATAAAACTTATGATACAAACATCACTGTTTCTCAGACAAAGACAAGTATTAGGAACCATGGAATTGCCAGGGCTACCAACTAGCACAGAAAAATATAAAATTATTTTCAATTGGCTTTGGTAGTAGTGCAGATGTTGACATGGGATACTTGAATAATCTTTCTTCGCTAACAGGGGTCACTGCGAGACAAGCAAATTCTGATAATATCGCAAATATATTCCAAGATATATCAAAAGACATTGCCACACCTGCAATAGATGAAGAAGCTCGAATTGATCTTTCGAAATTTAATGGAAAAGTAAATCTTTTGATGGCTCTATTGCTAGAATGGAGGGGAATGAAGCTGTTTTAAAAGCATCCTTTAACTATCCGATTGGACAGACAGTTAACCAGCCAATTGATATAAGTCTGCCTTTCAGCTTCACTGATATAGCCACTTATACGTTCGATAATATTAAATTGTCTTATAAAAATTTAGATGGGATTACTATTCCTTTGACGCATGCACCAGTTTCAATTGATGTCAAAGCGGATGCTCCATCCAGTTTTAAAGGGACAATGGGTTTAACGGAAATAACAAACACGGTAGATAACTTAATAAAAGTATCCAATCAATCCCAAACAACAAACTGATGAATAATCTTAAAGATGAGGTATAACCTTGATTAACTTTCTGATTTTTATATACGGTACTGTATGCGGCTCGTTTTTCAACGTAGTCGGCCTAAGGGTTCCTTTAAATCAATCAATCGTTAAACCGCGATCACACTGTCCGAATTGTAATCATACCTTAACAACTATAGATTTGATACCGGTTATATCGTACCTATTCTTAAGGGGGAAATGTCGGTGCTGCAAGGCGCCCATTTCGCTCTTCTATCCTATTATCGAACTGATAACAGGAATTCTTTTTATGTTGGCACCCATCCACATGGGCTGGTCCTACGATTTGATTATCGCTTGGACTGTCATTTCCTTAATGGTAATAGTATTTGTTTCAGACATCCATTACTTGATCATTCCAGATAAAGTTTTACTCTTTTTTTCTGGGCTGTTTCTAATCGAAAGATGTTTCCTTCCGCTTGACCCTTGGTGGAACTCTATTACTGGTGCGGCAGTGGGCTTTACCCTTCTACTCCTAATAGCAGTTGTCAGTAAAGGTGGTATGGGTGGAGGAGATATAAAACTGTTCGCAGTTATTGGATTTGCACTAGGTACAAAGCTTGTATTAATCTCGTTCTTTTTATCAACCTTTTTTGGAGCATTTTTTGGAATAATTGGCATTCTAATTGGCAAAGTGAAAAAAGGTAAACCTATGCCTTTTGGCCCATATATAGCATTGGGTACAGTCATTACTTATTTTTATGGTGAACGGATTATTCGCTGGTATATTCATTTAATGTAAGGAGTCTTCCAAATGGCAATCAATTTTTTGTTCGGTAAAAACAAAACAATAAATATTACGATCAAGGATTACGCTATCCGTTTTGTCGAATTGAAGCACACTCAATTTTTAGAAGTTCAAAGAATGGGTGAGTACTATTTGCCAGCAGGATTGATCACGGAAGGGAAAATTCTAGACTTTGATACCTTAGCGACAATTCTAGAACAATGTGTATCAGATTTGAAGTAACAATTTCTGCATTTTATTTTCCTTCACTGATGGACTTACCTCAGGAATTACCACCATTGGATATTCCTGAGGTTTCTAATAAGAGCAATCCAACAAGTGAGTTTTCTGAAGTGGAAGGTACTAGTGAAAATGATAAGAATACCAATCCGTAATTATTCCATATCAAAAAATATGAATCAAAATGGATTTTCGCTTATTGAATTACTGGCAGTGATTGCAATATTGAGTATCGTGTCGACTATTGCTGTGATTTCTATCTCTAAGGTTATTCAGGATTCAAAAGATCGGGCCTTTGTCGGGAATGCTTTTGCATTAAAGGATGCTGCAAATTTATTTTTAAAGTCGGAAACCATTAATGGAAGCGTTCCTCCAGATGTTATTACCTACCAATCCTTATATGAAGCTGGTTTTCTTGATGAGTTTAAGGACCCTGATACTGGGGGTTATCCGGAGGCGTCTGATGATAGTTATGTAGAGGTAACAGGTGAAAAGATAACTCGTATCTGCTTAAGAGGAGAAAATAGAAATTTATGCACATATAACGGGAAGAGTTCTGCAATACCAATTAAGGAAGTTTCAGTCGACCTTATACTGCCGAATTAATAAGTAATTTGGCGAAAGTCTACGATAACAAGACGACAAAAGTCTTGTTATTTTTTTTTGCCTTTGTGATAGGATGAAGCCAATGACCCATCGGAAGAGAGAGGAGTACGGTTAAGTGGACAAGCCTAACAAAGGCAATACAATTAATATCAAATTAAATGCAGAAAACCCGCCCATTCAAGAAGTTCCTCCTAAAAAAGAGGTTGAAACTAATATCGATCCCTTTCCTAGAGTAATAAAAATTAATACGGAACTTAAAGAATCAGATGTTATTAGTGAGACGGCAGCAGCACAAGAATCGGTTGACGAAAGTTTTGACTGGATTATTCCTGAATCCTCCGACAATGACATTGAGGAGTTCAAAATTATACCGAGTCAAACCAGTAAAAAAACGTCCCTTCCAAAAATAACAACATTCACATCGAATATCAAAAAGAAAAATGGCCGGCCCATAGGGGCCATCTTAATTTCTGCCGCATTTGCTATTTTAATCGGAACAACAATTGGTGTAGTGATGCTGAAGTTAGTTATCACATCTCCATCTGACAAAACGGTGACAACAGTACCAACTGTGGTCACGGACAAGCCTGCCAGCGGCACCGAAACGAAAACAGCAGAAGCCAAAAATACTTCATCAGCTTCCATTTCCCAGTTAACAACCTATGTCATTCAAGGCGGTGTTTTTTCGTCAGATTCTGGAGCTAAAGAAACTTCGGATAATCTATCCTCGAAAAATGTTCCATCCGAAACAGTAGAAATGGATGGCAAGTATTATTTATTTCTAGGTGTGGCTGACTCCATCGAAGGTGCTAAAGCATTAGGAGCACAGTATAAAGAAAATGGAATTGAAGATGTATTTGCAAAACCCTTGTTATTAGAGGAAAAGAAGTTTTCTAATATTACGGAAAAAGAACAGACCTTTCTAAAAGCAGTACCGACTATCTTTCAAACGCTCTCACTTACCACCTCGAATGCAGTAGTGACCAAGGATCTTTCGGAGGAAGCTAGTAAAGTTCTTACTGAAATTGAATCACCATTAAAAACCAGTGTGAAAAATGAAAAGATTAAAGATCTAAAAGCAGAATTGGTCAGTGCAAACGAAAAAGTAAAGGCGTTTCAAGAATCAAAAGACGAGAAAAATCTTAGTGACGCCCAAGAGCATTTACTAAACTTTTTGTCGATATATTTCTCAAAATAATCTATATCGACACTCCTCGATATTTTCCGGGAAATAAGGCCTATCGAAATCTTGATAGGCTTTTCGTCTTTTCAAAAAATGAAAAACCTCTGCATAATTTTACAAATTCCATCAAAATTTAATTATATAAAAATTGTTTGCTACTGTAATTTCTGATAGGATTGAATTGTATCTCCCTAATACGTACCATAAAGGTAAGGTGATCGAATGCAGAACCTCATTTTAGCCTCTTCTTCTCCACGGCGAAAAGAACTTCTAGAAACTCTCCGTTTAACATTCGCGATCTCAAGCAGTGAAGTTGATGAAAGTTTTGACCCAGCTCTCGCTCCTAAAGATGTAGTGATGGAGTTAGCCGACCGAAAGGCACAAACCGTTTTTAAAGAAAACCAGGATGCCTTTGTAATTGGCTCGGACACCATTGTTGTTGCGAATAATCAAATATTAGGAAAGCCCGCAGATGAAGCAGAAGCGTTTACCATGTTAAAAAGCTTGTCAGGTCGTCAGCATGAGGTATTTACAGGTGTTTCAATTGTGTCGAAAGCAGGTACAACAAAGTTTTATGAAAGAACAGAAGTTTGGTTTTGGGAGTTAACGGACGACTCAATACGGGCGTATGTAAAAAGTGGTGAACCGCTTGATAAAGCAGGTGCATATGGCATTCAGCAGCTCGGAAGCATGCTTGTCAAAAAAATAAATGGAGACTATTTTTCGGTGGTCGGACTGCCTGTTTCACGATTAGTAAGAGAATTGAAAAAGGCAGGCTACCAGTTGCCGTATTAAACTTTTTTGTTCATTAACTCCCTTAAAAAGGGAGGAAAAAAAGTGTCCACCAATACATTAATGATCCGTGATTTCCCTCAAGATGAAAGACCCAGAGAACGGTTTGTTCAACATGGCCCACAAAGCTTATCGAATCACGAACTGATCGCTATTTTGCTGCGAACCGGAACAAAAGACGAATCGGTCCTGCAATTATCGAACCGGTTGTTAACTCATTTTGAAGGGTTACGTCTTTTAAAAGCAGCGACATTAGAAGAGATGACTGAAATCAAAGGGATTGGTTCTGCAAAGGCCATCCAAATCCTCGCCGCCGTCGAAATTGGCAGAAGAATTTCAAACCTTGACTATAAGGACCGCTATGTCATCCGCTCTCCGGAAGACGGAGCAAAGTATGTCATGAATGATATGCGCTTTTTATCACAAGAGCATTTTGTTTGTTTGTACCTAAACACAAAGAACCAAGTCATTCATAAACAAACCATTTTCATCGGCAGCTTAAACGCCTCGATTGTCCACCCGAGGGAGGTGTTCCGCGAGGCGTTAAAGCGCTCTGCCGCCTCGATTATTGTAGCCCATAACCACCCCTCCGGAGACCCGGCACCAAGCCGCGAAGACATTGAGGTCACGAAGCGGCTTGTCGAATGCNNGAGTTATAATAATGGTTATGATTTTTTAGGACTTCTTAAAGATTAAACTAGATAAATATTAGGAAAAAAGACATGATAGTAAAGTGAATATCTATCTATTGGAGTTTTTGCATTACGGTTCAGAAAGGGAGATACAAAACTATGTTTGGAATTAGAGCAAGAGATCTTGGGATTGACTTGGGGACTGCAAATACCCTTGTATATGTAAAAGGAAAAGGAATTGTACTGCGCGAGCCATCCGTTGTGGCCATGCAGACTGATACAAAAAACATTGTCGCCGTTGGTAATGACGCGAAAAATATGATTGGACGGACACCGGGGAATATTGTCGCAATGAGACCGATGAAGGATGGCGTCATCGCTGATTTTGAAACAACTGCAGCCATGATGAAGTACCATATTCGTCAAGCACAAAAAAGTAAAAATGTGTTTACCGGGAATCCTTACGTTATGGTTTGTGTGCCTTCTGGGATTACCGCAGTTGAAGAACGAGCTGTCATCGATGCAACGAAACAAGCTGGGGCTAAGGATGCGTATACGATTGAAGAGCCATTCGCAGCAGCAATTGGTGCCAATTTACCAGTCTGGGAACCAACCGGCAGCATGGTCGTTGATATTGGCGGGGGAACTACCGAGGTCGCGATCATTTCATTAGGCGGAATCGTTACAAGCATATCGATCCGTGTCGCTGGCGATGAAATGGATGACTCGATTATCTCATATATTAGAAAAAATTATAACCTAATGATCGGGGACCGTACGGCAGAGACGATTAAAATGGAAATTGGCTCGGCTGGGGACGCTGAAGGGATCGACAATATGGAAATTCGCGGCCGAGATTTATTAACAGGCCTTCCTAAGACGATTGAAATCACGGCCAAAGAAATTGCTGGTGCATTAAGAGATACCGTTACTGCGATTGTCGAAGCAGTCAAGAATACACTAGAAAAAACACCACCTGAACTTGCGGCAGATATTATGGACCGTGGGATTGTTCTAACCGGCGGCGGTGCACTACTCCGAAATTTGGACAGGGTTATAAGTGAAGAAACGAAAATGCCAGTGCTGATTGCTGAGAATCCGCTAGATTGTGTGGCCATTGGAACAGGAAAAGCATTGGATCATATTCATTTATTTAAAAATAAATCAAGAGATTCGCGTTAGATTAGATTGTGCTATTCGGCACATAAGGCATATTTCAAATTAAAAAACGATACTTTTTATCTAGAAAAATAGAGGTGTATAATCATGCCACAGTTCTTTCTGAATAAACGTCTGATTATTTTGCTTGTCAGCATCATTGTTCTCGTGGCATTGATTGGGTTTTCTTTAAGGGAGAGAAGTAAACTATCCTGGCCGGAGCAATTTTTAAAAGATACTACCGGCTGGGTTCAATCCCTGGTTTCAAAGCCTACTCATTTTGTGACAGGCTTTTTTGAAAATCTCCAGGATTTGCAAAATACATACGATGAGAATAAGGAATTAAAATCGCGGGTCGAAAAAATTGTCAATCTTGAAGCACAAGTACAAGAACTGAAACAAGACAATCAAGAATTACGTGACATTCTCGGTGAAAAAAGAACCCTGAGAGACTTCAAACCATTACCAGCTACCGTTATTGGCAGAAACCCTGATCGTTGGCATGAAATGATTATTATCGACAAAGGCAAATTAAATGGCATCAAAAAAAATATGGCTGTTGTTACGGCAACCGGCTTGGTAGGTAAAGTCAAAAATGTAACACAATTTAGTTCAACCATTCAACTGTTAAGTGCTATGGATCCTAAAAATCGTATATCA
>NZ_JBALSN010000166.1:0-4265 GCF_036966985.1 Neobacillus drentensis
AACACCATGCCAAGTGGCATGGTGTTCTCCATATTAAGCTTGTAATTTTTCACGTAGAACCATTGGAAGAATTCCACCGTGACGGTAGTAATCAATTTCAACTTCGGAGTCAAAACGAACAAGAACTTCAAATTCTTTCTTGTTCCCTGCTTCGTCAGTTGCTGTTACTTTAAGAAGATCACGTGGTTTAACATCTTCGCCTACTTGAACATCAATGGTCTCTTTACCAGTTAAACCAAGTGTTTCAGCGCTTTCGCCTTCTTTAAATTGAAGTGGAAGCACACCCATAAGCACAAGGTTTGAACGGTGAATACGTTCGAAGCTTTCAGCAAGAACTGTTTTAATACCTAAAAGGTTAGTTCCTTTAGCAGCCCAGTCACGTGAAGAGCCCATTCCGTAATCTTTACCAGCAAGAACAATTAGTCCAGTACCGTTTTCTTTGTACTTCATGCAAGCATCATAAATTGATGTAACTTCACCAGTTGGCCAGTAAGTAGTGAAACCACCTTCTGTACCAGGTGCGATTTGGTTACGAATACGAATGTTTGCAAATGTTCCACGCATCATTACTTCGTGGTTACCACGACGAGATCCGTAAGAGTTAAAGTCACGAGGCTGAACGCCTTTTTCTAATAGATATTTACCAGCTGGAGTATTTTTACCAATAGCTCCTGCAGGAGAAATGTGGTCTGTTGTTACAGAATCACCGAATTTACCAACAACGCGAAGTCCTGTTAAAGGCTCAACAGTACCTGGCTCTGGTGATAAGCCTTCAAAGAATGGCGGGTTGGCAATATATGTTGAATCTTCATCCCAAGTATAAAGTGGCTCATTGCTTGTTTTGATTTCGTTCCAACGCTCGTTATCTCCAAACACGTTTGCATATTCGCTGCGGAATAGTTCAGGAGTAACCGTGCGTTTAACTACATCATTAACTTCAGCAGTTGATGGCCAGATATCCTTGAAGAATACATCGTTTCCATCTTTATCTTTACCAATTGCTTCAGAAGCGAAGTCGATGTTTACAGTACCAGCAAGGGCGTAAGCAACAACTAATGGTGGTGAAGCAAGGTAGTTTGCTTTTACAAGCGGATGAATACGGCCTTCGAAGTTACGGTTACCAGAAAGTACTGATGTAACTAATAGATCGTTTTCAGCGATTGTTTTTTCAATTTCTTCTTTTAATGGACCGGAGTTACCGATACAAGTTGTACAGCCGTAACCAACTAGGTTGAAGCCGATTTGCTCTAGGTATGGAAGTAAGCCAGAATCACGAAGATATCCAGTTACAACTTTAGATCCTGGTGCTAAAGAAGTTTTTACGAATTTTGGAACTTCCATTCCTAATTCAACAGCTTTCTTCGCAACCAGTCCAGCACCTACTAGTACGTATGGGTTAGATGTGTTTGTACAGCTTGTGATCGATGCAATCGCAACTGCACCAGTTTTAATAGTAGTTTCGTCGCCATTGTTAAATTTAACTGTAGCGGACTTATCAAGTTCATCTGCTTGTAAGCCAAAGCCTTGGTTTCCTTGTGGTGCAGAAACAGCTTTTACGAATTCTTCTTTCATTTTTGAAAGTGGGAGTAAATCTTGTGGACGCTTAGGACCAGAAAGATTTGCTTCAATTTCAGTAAGGTCGATTTCAACTACATTTGTGTAAACTGGCTCTAATGAAGGATCAAAGAATAAGCCATTAGCTTTGCAGTATTGTTCAACGACGTTAATTTGATCTTCTTCACGGCCTGTTAGGCGTAAATATGCAAGTGATTCATCATCAATTGGGAAGAATCCGCATGTTGCACCGTATTCAGGAGCCATGTTAGCAATTGTTGCACGGTCAGCAAGTGGGAGTACAGATACACCAGGGCCGAAGAATTCAACGAATTTACCAACTACACCCTTGCTGCGAAGTACTTGTGTTACTTTTAATGCTAAGTCTGTTGCTGTTGCTCCATTTGGAAGTTCGCCTGTTAACTTAACACCAACAACTTCAGGTACTGGGAAGTAAGAAGGCTGTCCTAACATTCCAGCTTCAGCTTCAATACCGCCAACGCCCCAGCCAAGAACACCAAGTCCATTAATCATAGTTGTATGTGAATCTGTTCCTACTAATGTATCTGGATATGCTTCTAACTCACCATCAACTTCAGCTACGTGAACAACATCAGCCAAGTATTCAAGGTTTACTTGGTGAACGATACCTGTTGCAGGCGGAACGGCACGATAGTTGTTGAATGATTTTTGTGCCCAGCTAAGGAACTGATAACGTTCTGCGTTACGTTCAAATTCTAGGTCCATGTTTACACGTAAAGAATCAGTGGATCCATACGCATCAACTTGAACAGAGTGGTCAATAACAAGGTCTACAGTTTTTTCTGGATTAATTTTGTCTGGGTCCCCGCCTAGGTCAGCCATTGCTTTTCTTAAAGAAGCAAGGTCTACCACTGCTGGAACTCCTGTGAAGTCTTGAAGGATTACACGTGAAGGTTTGAATGGTACATCCACTTCTTTAAGTTCAGCTGTTCCCCATTTAGCTAAGTTTTCAACGTGCTCTTTTGCGATTACGCGGCCATCATATTGGCGAAGTACAGATTCAAGTAAAACTTTTACTGAGTAAGGCAATTTAGAAACGTTGCCGATTCCTGCCTCTTCAAGTGCACTTAGACGGTAATAGTGATAACGTTTACCATTGGCTTCAAAAGAAGCTCGTGCGTTAAATACATCGTTTTTAACCATGTGTTAAAAACCCCCTCATTCGTCATAATTCACCAAAATAAATGAAAAGTCGAAAAGTTTGAATTTTCCCATCCGTCTTAACTTTTCTCACAATTCTTATCTTAATACAACCAAATTCATAAGTAAATAACAAGAAAGTTATTGTGATTGATAAGTTTTTCTTATGTTTTTTTATGTATTTTGTTCTGAAAATTCAAAAAACATCATCTGTGCTAATGTAGATGTAGATAGGGAAAAAACGAAATTTTCACTATTATTATCTCAAAAAAACTTTTCTTTGTCATTATTTTTGCTACGCAGGAAATAGTAATGTTGTAGGAGGTGATTACAATGGTGAAACGAAAGTCTAATCATGTAATTCCAGGGATGAATGCAGCTAAAGGCCAAGGAAAAGGTGCCGGATTTAATGAAGAATTTGCCAGTGAACCTGAATTAACTGCCAAAGAAAGAATGAATAACAAAAAACGGAAAAAGAATCAATAACAGAAAGCAGGCGATATCCCGCCTGCTTTTCTTATTCCACTTGATTGACTTCTGATACCATGGTTGATAAATCCTGTTGGAAACGCTCTAACTGTGCCCGTTGATGTTCTGATGCCACTTCCATGGCATTTGAGATCTGCTGGTAGGCTTCATTTACTTCATCTTTCAGATGTTTCAGTTGATGGCCGTAACTTGCACTATCACTCACTATGGTCTCATATAGTCCTTGGGCATTCTCATACCCTTGCTGTGCAGCTTGAAATGCTTGTTGTTTATCTTTGTTGTAAGGAAACTTTTGCATTTGCTTCATTCACTCCTTCATTTTGTTTACCGTTAAATTGCACAGAACTACAAAAAATATACGGTATAAAAGGACTTAATGACTGCATCCTAACATATAGGAGGGATGAAAAATGAACAAAAACGATGGCAAAGACATGAGAAAAAATGCACCTAAACAATCTGGTCAGCCTGAGCCGTTAAGTGGTTCTAAAAAGGTAAAAAATCGAAACCATACTAGAGCCAAACATAATACACATCATGATATGTAGAATGGCATAGAAAAAAATCAGATAAAGGATTCGGTTTTGAGGTACTTTTTTGAACTTTTTAACCGAAATAACAATAGAAGACGCATAAAGTCGCCATTTGGCGACTTTTCTTTACAAGGCAGATGAAGACCCAATGCCTTGGTAAGTGAGAGAAAAAGGTCATCATAAAGGTCATGAAGACCAAATCCTCTTGATAAACAGAAGAAAATGGTAATCATAAAGGCGATGAAGACCAAATCCTCTTGAAAAGCCAGAGAGAATGGTCATCATAAAGGAGATGAAGACCATTCTCTCTTGATAAGCCAGAGAAAATGGTCTTTATAAACATAATAACGAACACCACTAATACTAATATTAATGGGTTTATTTTAATTATGATTCACTAACGTTAATTAATGCTTGCAATACGTGCTCCTCTTCTTCAGGCGTCACTGTTCGTAAATCAATAATAAATTCATCTTTTTGGATCCGTCCGACAATAGCCGGCTTCGC
>NZ_JBALSN010000167.1:0-1493 GCF_036966985.1 Neobacillus drentensis
ATAAGTATCATCGGTAAGCTGACGGTGAGCATCATTATAAGCGATTGGCACTCCATCATCTACTAAGTTTACTTCAACGCCATAAAGAATTTTAATATCATTTTTCTTCCCTGCACCATATGCCTCAGGAAAGGATTGAGCAACAGCGTGATCGGTTACGGCAATTGCTTTATGCCCCCATTTGCTCGCCTGGGCTATCAGTGCACTAACAGGTGTAACAGCATCCATTTGACTCATCGGGGTATGAAGATGCAACTCAACCCGTTTTTCGTCCTCTGGAGCCGTATCCTTCCGACCTGCCGGTTTGATTTCATTGATATCATTTCCTATCATGACGAGGTCACGGACAAAGGTATCATTTTGAATGCTTCCTCGAACCTTTACCCACATTCCCTTCTTGACCAATTGGAAGAGGGCAGCGTCCTCTTTGTCTCGTGAAAACATTTTTACCATGATGGAACTTGTATAATCAGTTATTTTAAAGGTTAACAGGGATCGACCGCTCCTGAGTTCACGAATCTCAGCATCAAAGATGTACCCTTCTACCGCTATTCTTCTTTCTTCATCGATAATATCAATCAAACTGCGGAAGTCGTTATTATCTTTAATCGTGAGACCAATAGTAAGTGGTCCAGATGGCAAATCACCCGAAGCTTGGTCCTTTTCAGCTTCTTTTTTCTGCAATTCCACCATTGCTTGCAGTCCACGTTCTTGATCTTCTTTTTGCTTAGCAAGTAAAAATTGTTGGTATTCATCACTTTTTTCTACATTTTTCAGGTCCGTCTCTATTGAAAGGCTAGGAAACCCGAACGATTGATATATTTTTGAGATTACCTCACCATATTTCCTCTTTAAAGCAAGTCCTTCTGTATCATTACGAACCGTAATTGTTAGTTTATTTCCATTCACTTCAGGGAGTTGTTCATGCAACAGTTTTAAAAGCGGCGGAGCAATCCCATCTATTTGCTGAATGCTATAACTCCAATAATCTCTTATTAATTCAGATGAAATGGTTTGATTTGTTACATTTATTTGGAAAGATATCGTGGCGATATTTGAAAATGTCCGTTCAAGTTGTGTCGTAAACAGAACATAGATATTATAGGGAAGGATATTTTCGAGTAAAAATTGAAAATGCCACTTTCGATTCTTTTTTTCAACTAATAACCTATCTATTTGCGCATTGTTGAAATGCACTACAACAGCATCCTCGATTAATTGCAGCTGCTGGAGCAAGAGTTGGAATCGCTCTTTTTTGCCTGAGGCATGTTCGCTCATCGTTCTCTCTCCCATCTATTAAAAATCACTTTATTTATCTCGTCAAAAAATAATTATATCATATGAGTCGATTTGATTCGGCATTAATCGACAGAAAAAATTCTCCAATTTAGTTAAAAAGTTTTCTTTTTAAAAGGCTGTGTTAATCTTGTCTGTTGATTTCCGTTCCAGGCACTTCGCTTTCCGCGGGCGTGCCGGGGAGCCTCCTCGTCGCT
>NZ_JBALSN010000167.1:1573-2561 GCF_036966985.1 Neobacillus drentensis
AAAATCAACATTAACCTCTAACACAGCCTTTAAAAAAAATAAGAGACCGGATTAACGGCCCCTTATTTACATAAAATTTATCATATTATAGGAAGAACCTTTGAATATCATTCCACGTTACAACGAGCATGAGCAGCATGAGGAGGGCAAATCCAATAAAATGGACCATCCCTTCCTTTTGACGATCAATTGGCTTTCCTCTGACAGCTTCAACAGCAAAAAACATCAATCTGCCGCCATCAAGAGCGGGAATAGGTAATAAGTTCATAATTCCTAAGTTAATGCTTAAAATCCCGGCCCACTTCATTAAATAATAAATTCCAGATTTAGCAACAGAATCAGTAGCTTGGTAAATACCAACCGGCCCAGATAGAGCATCGATTGAAAATTGTCCCGTAACTAATTTACCAACCATCACAAAAATCTGCTTAGTCCAGAAATAGGTTTCTGTGAATCCTGCTTTTACCGCTTGAATGGGTGATTTCTCAACTGGACTATATACACCAATCAGTCCGATTTTCTTTCCTTCTACCGTTTTTTCAATTGGGGTTACAGTGATATCTAAATCCTTATTGTCACGGCGAATTGAAAAATCGAGTTTTTCATTTGGGTTTTTCCGAATAACTTCTACCACATCAGACCAACTAGTTATTTCTGAACCATTTATCGTCTGAATTAGATCACCTTTTTTAAGACCTGCAGCCATTGCTGCCCCTTCAGGAGTGATTTCACCTAACTTAGGTTCATTCGTAGGAACACCTTGAATAAAAGCAATAATAATAAAGACAATGAATGCTAGTACAAAATTCATCATTGGTCCAGCAAAAATAGCCATTGTTCTTTGCCCCAATGTTTTTGAACCAAATTGGCGATTAATGGGAGCAATCTGTGATTCGACTCCATTTTCTACGATGACTGCTTCTGGGTTAATGGCAAATGTTTTTAATTCCTCATCCTCATCGTCAGGAAAACCTTTAATGATTAAATC
>NZ_JBALSN010000168.1:0-10365 GCF_036966985.1 Neobacillus drentensis
GCCAGCCAAAGCAAGAAGGCGGAAGCAAGATGGCTAAAAGGAGTAAATTCCAGACAAAGAAATAAAACCGTTGAATAAATGATCCCTTGCATTAATCCTACGAGTGGGAATGCTTGCACTGCCTTTTTAAGATGTTCCTGATCCATAGGCAATTCTCTTCTGATGGGGATTGCTGTAAAAAATTGAATATCTATTAAAAAACCTTTCCAGAGCTTCATTATTTTGAACCCCATTGATGGATGAGCTTTTTCATCAAATCCCATTTTAAGTGACTTTTCATCTCATTTGCTAAAATATCAAATCGTTTATCTTTATACTCGCTAATAGATTTGATTCCTTGGACTGGAAGACCTTTCTTTTTCCGGATCATGTTTAACCATTGATTTCTCCATTCATCATTATGAAAAAGATGATGAAGATATGTTCCAATGATTTGACCGCCATTTCCGAAATACCCATCATCTTCCCCATTGGCAAAGGTTAAAAATGGAATCTCCTTTTTTGAAAAGATGGTCTTTCCTAAATGAATTTCATAACCCTCTAGCTCTTGATCTGCAGGCAATCCGGTAGCTTTGTGATACTGAGCATTGACTCTATTGGTTTCCTTATCTTGATAAAAAGTAGTCGTTGCTTGAATCATTCCTAACCCTTTAACCTTGTAGTTAGGAGTGTTTGTGTCTCTGCCTTCTTTATCAATCAATTCTTCGCCAAGGATTTGATATCCACCACAGATTCCTACAATAAAACCGCCATTTGCCACATGTTTTTTGATTAAAAAATCTAACTGTTTATCTCGTAAATTCTGCATATCACTGATGGTACTTTTTGTACCAGGTATGATAATCGCATCTGGTTGTCCGAATTCACTGGCATGTTTGACCCAGCGGACTGTTACATCTTCTTCATATAAGAATGGCTCCAAGTCACTATAATTTGAAATAAACGGGAGATGGATGACAGCAATATCTAGTGTCCCTTTTTTCGGATAGGCAAATTGGGTCCCGATCGATAATGAGTCCTCGCCATCAATCATATGATTTTCAACAAACGGTAATACACCTAATACAGGGACACCTGTTTTTTCTTCAAGCCATTGAACTCCATCCTCAAATAAGCTGAGATCGCCGCGAAACTTATTAATAATTACACCAACTACTCTTTCCCTTTCGGTAGGCTCCAGTAAATCAAGCGTGCCAACNNAACCAAAACGACTGGTATATCCGCCAATTCGGCCACCATCATATTAACAAGTTCGCGGTCCTTTAAATTGATTTCAACTGGGCTGCCTGCTCCTTCAATTACGACTACATCAAATGCAGTTGCAAGTTGTTGAAGTGATTCCTTAATTACTGCTAACCCTTTCTCATAAAAGTGATCCCGATACCGGCGCCCTGAAAGGGTCTCTATTGCTTTCCCTAGATAAACAATTTCAGCGTCCTGTGCGGAACGCGGCTTTAATAAAATCGGATTCATCCATACCGAAGGCTCTACTCTAGCAGCCTCTGCTTGAATTCCTTGTGCTCTGCCAATCTCTTTTCCGTCGCTTGTCACGTAAGAGTTATTAGACATGTTCTGAGATTTAAACGGGGTGACCCTTACTCCCTCGTTGGAAAGGATTCGACACAAGGCTGTTACGATTAAACTTTTGCCCACATCTGAAGCTGTTCCCTGAATCATGACTCCTTTCATGAGGCAGCTCCCTTCATAACGATTGGAATCCCTGCTTCCACTAAAAACACCTGGTCTGCCTCTTTTACTAAGTACTGATGGATTTGTCCAAGTAAGCGGCCATATGTAAACACCATTTCATTGCCATGTAAAAATTCATTTAAAACCTCATTACTCACGATTATCATGGTTCCGGCACGTTCCTTTATAGAATTAATACCGAAGAGAATAGTATCTTTAACAGTGGTTAAAAATCGTTCATCCCACTTTTGCTCAGAAGAAAATAGTTCATTATTTAATAGTGTGGTGAGACAATCTAGTAAAACCACATCATCGCCTTTAAGTTCATTCGCTATCTTTCCTATTTGAACGGACTGTTCATATGTTTTCCACTGACAGGCCCCTGTTAAGCGATCGCTTTGATGTTTTTCAATTCGTTCCTTCATTTCTGGATCAGAAGCAACACCCGTAGCCAGATAGTTAAGTCGACCTCCAGTTTTACTTACCATTTCTATTGCTTTCCTCTCCGCAAAGCTGCTCTTCCCGCTTCTCACACCACCCGTTATGAAGATGAGTGTTGATGCCGCCATTGTGTTAACACCTCCATTAATTGATGATTTTCTTCATGACCTTTTATGGCAAAACGCAGCCATCTTCCCTCCAAGCCTGGGAAATTAAAAGTATGCCTAGGAATGATACTTTGATGAAGTAGAAACTCAAATAATGAATACTGATCCTGTAAAAGCGGATCCTGTAGTAAGTAAAAATTTACATCGGATGACGAAGCAATATAGTTATTTTGATGAAAAAAATCAAAAAGCCTCTTTCGCTCATAACCAATAAATTCCTGTGTCTTTTTAATAAAAGCTACGTTTTGAAGACAAAGTTCCCCTGCTAGTAACGCAATGGTATTGGTGCTCCAATGTGATTGCTGCTTGCTCAGTTCTGAAACTATCGCTGATGGAGCGACTAAATACCCCAAGCGAATTCCTGGTATCGCAAACATCTTAGTCAGTGAGCGAATAATAATTAAATTTGAAAATCTGTTTATGTATGGAACAAATGATTCATATTCGATTAAAAAATCAAAAAAAGCTTCATCTAAGATGACGAGGCAATCTCGTTTTTCACACTCTTCTACGATTGAGATTATCGTTGACGGAGGATAATGAATTCCGGTTGGGTTATTAGGGTTACACAAAAACATAGCATCCACATCTATTAGACTAGAGAGTAAATCTGTTGGATTCAATGTAAAGTCTGGCTCTACTAATTGATGATAGATGATTTCACATTGATTGGCCCGACATACTTCTTCATATTCTGAAAAAGTCGGCTCGATGATGAGGACTCTTTTACCAGCAAGTAATTGTCCAAGCAGTGTAATCAGTTCTGCTCCACCATTGCCAATTAAAATAGAATCACTCTTGATCTGTTCTGCATTTGAAATCATGTCCGTAAGCTTTGTGGCAAACGGATCAGGGTACACATGAATTTCTTGAAAAAAATCCACCCACTTTTCCTTTAGTGCAGTTGGTGGACCAAGTGGATTTATATTTGCGCTAAAATCAATAAACTCCTTTGGGAGCACTAATCCCAAAGCTTTATATAAATATTGAGGATTCGATCCATGTGACGGCCAACTCAAGGAATATTCCCCCTATCCATAATAGTAGTAAAAACAGAAAAACCGTCCGGCTAAGAATAGAATTGGCTCCAAGGATATGCGATGCTTGAATCATTTGAATCGGATCACCCATTTTTGCGCGGTTCGATAGGATCCCTTTGTAATAATTGATACCGCCTAACTGGATCCCTAAAATAGCTGCAACAGCCGCCTCTCCCCAGCCACTGTTTGGACTTGGATGCTTTTTCGCATCACGGAACAAAATCATCCAAGCATGCATGATACTTGTCTTCTCTGGTCGTTTTCCAATCAGCATGGTCATGCCTGTTAATCGACTGGGAATCCAATTCATTACATCATCCCATCTTGCAGAAGCCCAGCCAAACTCTTTATATCTATCATTCATGTGGCCCACCATCGAATCACATGTATTAGTGGCCCGATAAACCATCGCCAGTGGTGCCCCGCCAATGAGTGCCCAAAACATTGGGGCAGTCACCCCATCACTTGTATTTTCAGCCACCGTCTCAATTGTACCCCGAGCAATTTCACCTTCATCAAGGGATTCTGTATCACGGCCAACAATATAGGATAGTTTTTTCCTAGCCTCAGAAAGTTCCCCTACAATTAATGGTCGATAGACCTCTATGGCCGCTCCCTTTAAACTCTTTTGAGCAATAGTTGTTGATATAATGATACTTTCTACTAATATCCCAACAAATGGGTGAACATGATAACCTGCCAAAATTAAAACGAATGCAATGAAATAAACAAAGAGTAAAATAAAAAGGAGCATTCCCACCCCTTTCCATTTTGTAAACTTCCCCTTATTCAAGCGTTTTTCTAAAAATGAAATCATTGTACCAATCCATCTAACAGGATGAGGCCAGTGGGGTGGATCACCAATAAACATGTCGATAATATACGCAATTGTTATCGCGGCTAAATGATTGACTAACATTTTCGTTTCCTTTTGCTTGATTTTTGAATTGCTTCTGTGGTGCACTGATAAACAGCTTTGCTGATGAGCTTTCCTAACGGAGTAATCGTTCCTGCAAATTCAAGCACCTCGCCCGTTTGTGTAGCAGCAATTAAAATACTATCGGTCGAGGTTCCGGTCGCCAAGGTTCCGGTCAATTCATCCATTACCATTAGATCGTTCATAGCCTTAACCTTTGCTTCAGTGGCAGTCATGATACTTTGGATAAAGGCTTCTTCTGTTAACTCTCCTTCGACAAAAATCCATGTATTGATAGTTCCAGGTATCATTTCAAATGAATGTAGTTCACTCTTCGAAGCATCAACCGCATTTCCAACCCCGGCTGTTACAACCACAAATATCGAGAAGTCAGTACCGATGTATCTTTTGTAAACAACATCTTCCAAGATGACTGCTGTCATCATGCCCACCGTTTCCGACGGTTCAAACCCTTTTGATTTCAAAAATATGGCCATCTCGCTGCGATGGTCATTACATATGTAATCCTTGTTAACATGTCGATTCACAAACGACTGATGCCATCCGGTCCCTGAACCAATTACTCCTGAAGACATGGTCCTTAATGGCATGGGAGAAGTTAATTCAATCCATTCTTTTGATATATGTAACCTTGACTCATCTATTGAGAACATGACATCGTTGTGATTTACTTTTGGTAATAAGGCCATCTGTGGTGCAGCGACTCTAGGATGAGGGTGTTTTTGAATGTCAGTATGGTACACGTCTCTGATTCGTTCTTCACGAAGCACCTCATTAGGAATATGATTGATATTAATCCGTCCGTTTTCAAGGAGGAGCAGCCGGTCACAATAAAGCCCAGCAAGGTTTAAATCATGAAAAATAGAGATGACCGTTAACCGATTTTTTGATGTCCATTGTTTTAAGAAATCTAACAATTCCTTTTGGTAGGATAGATCTAAATGATTTGTAGGTTCGTCTAATAAAAGGATTTCAGGTTCTTGGGCTAACGCTTGGGCGAGAAAGACTCTTTGTTTTTCCCCTCCTGATAACTCCTGAATATTTTTATTTTGGAAACTGGATACACCAATTTGCTTCATTACTCTTTGGACAACCTCTTCATCAACGGGACCCCAGGATTGAAACAACCCCTTTTGATGGGCATAACGCCCGAGCGAAACGGTTTCTTTCACCGAGTAAGAGAAAGACTGTGATGAATGTTGGGACAGGACAGCAATTATTTTGGCCAATTGTTTTGCCTTGTATTGCTGGAGCCGTTTTCCGTTGATTTGAATCTCACCTTTTTGGATTGGTAGTATGCCGCTTAGCATTTTTAAAAGGGTTGTCTTCCCACTTCCATTCGGACCGAGGATTCCAAAAAGTTCTCCCTTTTCCACTTCAAAAGAAATGTCCTCCAGAACCGCTTCATTCGTGTATCCACCAGAAACCTGTTGAACGCTAAGCATCCTTTAACCACTTCTTTCCTTTTTTCTTTGTAGCAGGATTATTGCAAATACCGGAGCCCCAATTAATGCTGTGATGACACCAATTGGTAATTCTGTTGGTGAAATGATCGTCCTTGAAACCAGGTCAGCTAAAATTAAAAAGCCTGCGCCCGTTATAATCGACAAAGGAAGAAGCTGGCGATGATCAGGCCCCCATAATAATCTCGACAGATGTGGAATGACCAAACCAACAAAACCAATGGTGCCTGACACCGCAACGGCTGCTCCTGTTAATATTGAACCGGCTGTCAAAACGATGAGCTTTCTCTTGTGTACATTAACACCTAGATGTTGTGCCCGTTCTTCCCCAAACGACATCGCATTTAGTTCCTTTGCATTAAAGAGTAGCAAACATGAGCCTATGATAAAAAATGGTAGAATGATTTTTATGTAATCCCAGCCTCTCATGGAAACACTTCCCAAAAGCCAGCCAATGATCTGCCGGAGTTCATCTCCTGTCAGTGCTATCATGAGCGAAATAATTGCTCCTAAAAAGGAACTGAAAATAATACCTGTTAAAATAATCGTTTCTACGCGCATTGATCGTTCGATTTTACTCGCAAACATGAGTACTAAGAAGATTGTAAAAAAAGAGAATAGGATACTTAGCAATGGTAATGTAAAGGATCCTATGAAGGGAATGGAGAGCTGGAAAAACAGGGTCAACACTGCCCCCACAGACGCTCCCGAGGATACACCTAATGTATAAGGATCTGCTAACGGGTTTCTTAGCAGTCCTTGAAAGGCTGCCCCTGCAATAGCAAGGGAAGCCCCGACAAGACCTGATAAGATTACTCTGGGTAAACGAATATTTAAGACTATACTCGTATACATTGGGTCAAATGTCTCCAAGGAAATTTGCCCAAATAATTTTGCACTAATAATCTTTAAAATGGTTAAGATTGGAACCGAAACCGTTCCGATTGAAATACCTATTAGTATAGAAAGAACTAGGAAAATTCCAGCTATACAAAAGGCTAAATACTTGTTATTTAAAAACTTCAGGATAAACAGCCTTGGCAAGATCTTCTACTCCTTCAACAATCCTTGGGCCTGAGCGAGTCACGCGATCAGAATCGACATCGACCACTTGCTTGTTTTTTACAGCGTTGACTGTTTCCCAGCCTTTTCTGCTTAAAACTTGCTCCGCAGGATTTTTCACATAGTACCCGTATGTTGTAACGATAACATCAGGATTACGTTTAATCATTGCCTCTTGATCAATTTTAATCCAGCCTTCTTGATCATTTGCGATGTTTTCTGCATTAATCGTGCTAAGCATTTGATCCATAAAAGTATTCTTTCCAGGTGTATAAATTTCTGGAGCCGGTGAAACCTCAACTAATACCTTTTTCTTTTCTGTTATTCCGGCAGCCTTTGCTTTAATTTCGGCCAATTTATCCTTCATCCCGGTTATCATCTCATCGGCTTTCGCTGTTTCACCAGTAGCTTTCCCGATCATATCAATGGAATCATAGACTTGGTCAAAATTTTGTGCATCATTAACAACTAAAACTGGAATCCCAGCATCTTTTAACTGCTGGAGTCCCGCTTCAGAGTTGTGCGCTGAAGAGGCATGGGCTAATACTAAATCAGGCTTTAAAGAAATGATTTTTTCTAAGTTAATTTCCTGACCGCCGACTTTTTCCTTTTTTGTTGCAGTCTCCGGATAATTATCGAAATCAGACACGCCCACCACTTCTTTATCGAGACCTAAGGCAAAAACAATTTCAGTATTACTTGGGATAAGAGAAACAATCTTTTCAGGTTTCTTTTCGATAATAACCTTTGTTTGGGTTGCATCTGTAAGTGTGAGTGGATAGGTGATTTCTGCTGTTTTCTTCTCTACACTAGTCTTCGATTCTTCCTTTACCTGATCTTTCTTTTCAGTACAACCTGCTAACACTCCTACTGTCAATAATACTACTAACAGCAATGAATACAATTTTTTCATTTTTCTCCCTGCTTTCTGTGGTATATCTTGTATGTAACAAAAAATAAATCCTTCATGCGCCAAACAAAATGGCGTAGATAACAACAAAAAAACATCTCCACGTTTTAATGGAGATGTTGGTATGAATAGATTCTATTACTAGCAAAAGTAAAAGGAGTCTAGCCTTCAACACCTTCCTATCCTCGTAGGTTACATGGCGCACAAGAATTAGGCAGGTTTCCTGGCTCATGATCATCGCTTCCTATGCCTTCCCATCATAATTGACAGTGACATATTATAGGTTGCTCCCATTTACAGTGGCGGGACCGCGTTGGCTTCTACCAACTTCCCTTTTAAGCTTAAAATCTCTTGATAAGATTTTAGCACCTAAATTTAAAAATATTTTTTGTTACGTTAATTATAGAAAAAGTGGAATGATTTGTATATGTTTTTTTACAATAATTTAAGATTCAATACTTCTGCATAAATTTGCCATTTCTATTGCAGCCGTTGCTGCATCCCAACCTTTATTACCAGCCTTGGTTCCAGCTCGCTCAATAGCTTGTTCGATTGAATCCGTTGTTAACACACCAAAAATAACAGGAATGCCACTTTTTAAATTGATTGCAGAAACACCTTTTGCTACTTCATTACAAACAAAGTCAAAATGTGGAGTTGAACCGCGAATGACTGTTCCTAACGTAATTACTGCATCATATTTATTGCTATTGGCCATTTTTTGGGCGATTAATGAAATCTCAAATGCTCCAGGAACCCACGCAAGGTCAACGTCTGACTCGCTAACGCCATGTCTTTTCAGTGCATCCTGTGCACCGCTTAATAACTTACTCGTAATAAATTCATTAAAACGTCCAACAACAATTCCAATTTTTAAACCAGAGCCAACTAAATTTCCTTCAAAAATATTTCCCATGTGTATACCTCCATCAATTGTTTTGTGTATAACGATTTTATTAGTTAAACTTCCCGCTTAACCAAGTTTTCTTTTTTCATTCGGTATTCAACTAAATCCTTAATCGTAATCATTTTAAGATTCATTTTCTCAGCAATTTTGAAAAGATCGGGAACCCGGGCCATCGTTCCATCCTCATTCATAATTTCACAAATAACCCCAGCAGGCTTTGCGCCGCATAATTTGGCAAGATCCACGGCTGCTTCTGTATGTCCATTTCTCTTTAGAACTCCACCTTTTTTAGCAATGAGCGGAAAAATATGCCCTGGTCTTAAAAAATCAGCTGCTTCTGATTCCGGGTCAACCATACTCAAAACGGTTGCGGATCTTTCAAATGCAGAAATGCCAGTGGTCGAGAATTTATGATCAATACTGACAGTAAAAGCAGTTCGTTTCGGATCTGTGTTGTTGGTAACCATTGGATGTAAGTCAAGCTTCTTAGCTAAATCCTCATCAATAGGCACACAGATTAGACCTCGGCCGTGAGTGGCCATAAGATTTATGACCTCAGGTGTTGCTTTTTCAGCAAGTGAAATAAAATCCCCTTCATTTTCCCTATCCTCGTCATCACAGACAATGACTACCTTGCCTTCCTTTAAATCCGATAGCGCTTCATCAATTGAATTAAACACGGGTATCTCTCCTTTCAATCCATTTTGTAACGAACATTGTTTAAAAAAATCCATTCTCTTCTAAAAAATTAGCGGTTATCCCTTTGCTGCTTTTTTGCGGAGGTTGATTAGAAAAATTATTAATGAAATGACCAACATATTTTCCTATCATATCGCATTCTAAGTTTACAATATCCCCTGAACCCTTAAGCCCTAGAATCGATTCTGACAACGTATGCGGGATAATGGATAATGTAAAACTATTCTCCGAAACGGCAAATACGGTTAAGCTTGTCCCATCAACACAAATCGACCCTCTTAAG
Source organism: Neobacillus drentensis (assembly GCF_036966985.1). Lineage (GTDB taxonomy): Bacteria > Bacillota > Bacilli > Bacillales > Cytobacillaceae > Neobacillus > Neobacillus drentensis_E. Next base: position 9,599 of record NZ_JBALSN010000168.1, read on the forward strand.
ATTACATATTTCAATAATTCCTCTTCGGGTTCAATCTCATAGTAAATCGCATTTTCAAGTGATTGTTTACTTTTTATTACACCTGTACCGTCAATATGTCCTGAAACGAAATGACCGCCAAACCTTCCACCTGCTGCCATCGCCCGTTCAAGATTTACTTTCGAACCCCGTTTTACCATGTTTAAACTGCTGGCTCTGACCGTCTCCGGCATAACATCTACCGTAAACAGTCTCCCAGTAAAGGATGTAACGGTTAGACAAACCCCATTAACAGCAATACTGTCGCCAAGATGGACATCGTTCAGTATTTTTTTCGCTTCAATGGTTAATACAAACGATTCGCCCGTCCGCTGGATGTTTGCGACTACGCCAATTTCTTCAATAATTCCAGTAAACATATTGTTTCTACTCCTTACTATGTTTCCCTTTAATTCTTACTCTAAAAAAAAGAAAGACCCTGAAGACAATAAGTCATCAGGGTCCAGTAAAATGGCAATAGAAAATAAAGGCTTAAAAATAGGTACACTTCACCCTACTGTTAATCCTGTCTTTTCCTTCTCCCATCCAGACTTTAACTGTCGGCCCTGGAGTTTCACCAGATCCACCGCTTAACATAATTATGTTAACCGGGTCACGGACTAAGAAGCTTAGCTTCATCACCGCCGGTTAGGAATTTCACCTGACCCCGAAGGAAATTATTTAAATATATATTTATATGTTATGACATTTCATTCTAATAGTAAAGTAATCCGTTCTAACTAGTTTTT
>NZ_JBALSN010000169.1:0-19685 GCF_036966985.1 Neobacillus drentensis
AGATTATCTAATATTTTCGTTATTAATACAATTTATTCAAACTAAAAGCCTGCCAAATGGCAGGCTTCTAGAATTTCATTTTTATCGCTGCAGTTTTCCCTCTGCAAGCTTGATTTGCTGCTCAACTTGCTCAGGTGCTGTTCCTCCAAAGCTATTTCTTACACTAACAACATGCTCTGGAGCTAACACTACATAAATATCTTCTTCAAATAAAGAACTGAAGCTTTGATATTCATCGAAGCTCAAATCCAGCAAAAATTTGTTATTCTGGATTGCATATAAAACAATTTTTCCAATCACTTCATGAGCATCACGGAAAGGCAAACCTTTTCTCACCAAGTAATCGGCAATATCTGTAGCATTAGAAAAATCATTGTTAATCGCCTTACGCATGATATCTTTATTAACCGTCATGGTTTCAATCATCGGCGCTAATAACATTAAAGAACCTTCCAGCGTTTCAACAGTATCAAACATACCTTCCTTATCTTCCTGTAAATCCTTGTTATAAGCGAGAGGTAAGCCTTTAAGAACAGTTAGCAAACCGATTAAATTACCATAGGTACGTCCTGTTTTCCCACGAAGAAGCTCAGGTACATCTGGATTTTTCTTTTGTGGCATAATACTTGACCCAGTGCAAAATGAATCATCCAACTCAACGAATTGAAATTCCTGACTTGACCAAATGACAAGTTCTTCTGATAATCTAGAAATATGAGTCATGATAATCGAACCAATTGATAAAAATTCAAGAATAAAGTCGCGATCACTAACAGCATCCATGCTGTTTGGATAAACCGTTTCAAACCCTAACAACTCAGCTACACGTTCGCGGTTAATAGGAAATGTTGTTCCTGCCAATGCCCCTGAACCTAGCGGGAGCCAATTGATGCGCTTCAAACTATCAATCAATCTCTCTTTATCACGTTCAAACATCCAAAAATACGCCATTAAGTGATGGGCGAAGGATACAGGCTGGGCTCGCTGCAAGTGGGTATATCCAGGAATTAAGGTTTGGACATTCTCTTTCGCCTGTTTGATTAATGCCTGTTGAACATCTTCTATTAACTTAATAAGTTCCGTCGTTTTTGTTCTTAAATACAGATGCATGTCGGTAGCCACCTGATCATTACGGCTGCGTCCTGTGTGAAGTTTCCCACCTACAGGACCAATCTTTTCAATTAATAGCTTTTCAATATTCATATGAATATCTTCGTCTTCTACTAAGAATTCGACCTGATGATTATCAACCAGCTTTTTTATGGAGAGAAGACCATCCTTAATTTTTTCGGCATCCTCCAGTGGAATGATGCCACACTCTCCCAGCATTTGCACATGAGCGAGGCTCCCAGCGATATCCTCCTTAGCTAGCTTTTGATCAAAGGATATTGAGGCTGTAAATTCCTCAACGAGCTTATTGGTTTCTTTTGTAAAACGGCCGCCCCATAACTTCGACATGTAGTGTTCCTCCTTAACCCTAACAAGAGAGCCCTCGAAAAGGACTCGAGGGCAATCCGAATTATTTTAAAATAGATTCCTTTTTATTCACTTCTGAATTGACCTTTGTTGGTAAACCCCAAATTTTAATAAATCCTACGGCTGCATTATGATCAAACGCATCGCCCTTTGAGTATGTTGCAAGTTCCTCATTGTATAGGCTGAATGGAGACTTTCTGCCAACGACCGTATGATTCCCTTTATGGAGCTTGACGCGGATGGTACCTGTAACTGTCTTTTGCGTTTCATTAATAAACGCATCAAGTGCTGGTTTGATAGGAGAATACCAAAGTCCTTCATAAATGATCTTGGACATTTGCTGTTCAACTTGTGTTTTAAATTGAGATACCTCACGAGTTAAGGTTAAAAACTCTAATTCTTTATGAGCATTAATTAAAATGAGTGCAGCAGGATTTTCATAGACTTCACGAGATTTAATTCCTACTAATCTATTTTCGATATGGTCGATACGGCCAACACCGTGCTTGCCGCCAAGCGCATTAAGAGTTTCAATTAATTGAACTAGCGGTAGTTTTTCACCGTTAAGGGCAACCGGTACACCCTGCTCAAACTCGATTTCAATATATTCAGCCGCATCAGGAGTTAACTCAATCGGATTCGTCCAATCGAAGGCTGCTTCTGGTGCTTCAGCCCATGGATCTTCCAGGACACCTGCCTCACAAGCACGGCCCCAGATGTTGGCATCAATTGAGAATGGATTATCTAAATCAACTGGGATTGGAATCCCATTTTCTTCTGCATATTTGATTTCTTCGTCACGAGTCATTCCCCATTCACGAACAGGGGCAACGACCTTTAGACTTGGGTTTAAAGCTTGAATGGAAACTTCAAAACGGACCTGGTCATTTCCTTTCCCTGTGCAGCCATGGGCTACAGCAGTAGCCCCCTCTTTTTCAGCCACTTCCACTAATAATTTAGAGATTAATGGGCGAGAAAGAGCTGATGATAATGGATATTTTCCTTCATATAAGCAATTCGCTTTTAAGGCTGGTAAAATATATTCCTTGGCTAATAATTCCTTTGCATCGATCATATAGGCTTTTACCGCACCAACATTTAGTGCTTTATTTTTAATTGCTTCTAGATCTTTACCTTCACCGACATCTAGACCCAATGCAATTACATCATAGCCGTATTTTTCTTGAATCCACTTTACTGATACGGATGTATCTAAACCGCCTGAATAGGCTAAAACGATTTTTTCTTTTGTCATTTTTATAATTCTCCTCTTACTACTTCTGTATTTTTATCCAACCGATAGAATTATTATACAACAAGTTCCATAGAAAATGAAACTATTATTCTAGTAAAAGTTTTAAAATAGCTTTTTGAGCATGCAGGCGGTTCTCAGCTTCATCAAAAACAACTGAATGTGGACCATCAATAACCTCTGCTGTTACTTCTTCGCCACGGTGTGCTGGCAAACAATGCAAAAAGATAAAGTTCTCATTTGCAAAATTGCACAGTTCATCATTTACTTGGAAACCTTGGAATGCCTTCAATCTCTTTTCCGTTTCTTCTTCCTGCCCCATGCTGGTCCACACATCTGTTACAACGACATCTGCGCCTTTAATCGCTTCTTGCGGGTCATTTGTAATTATAAGGGAACATCCGTTTTGTTTTCCCACTTTGATAGCATTTTCGGTTATTTTACCATTAGGCAAATATCCTGGTGGACTAGCAATGCTAATATCCATGCCGACTTTCATGGCACCCTCCATTAAGGAATGGGCCATATTGTTATTTCCGTCCCCGATATAGCATAGCTTTAAGCCAGCTAATTTCCCTTTATGTTCTAGTATTGTTAATAGATCTGCCAACACTTGAGTTGGGTGTTGAAGATCGGTTAAGCCATTAATGACCGGTACTGTTGCATGTTCAGCTAATTCCTCTACTGAATCATGGGAAAAAGTTCGAATCATTAATCCATCCACATAACGGGACAATACTTTAGCCGTATCTGATATGCTTTCTCCTCTACCTAATTGGATATCTTTTGAACTTAGGAATATCGCATGTCCTCCGAGCTGCAGCATTCCTACTTCAAATGATACCCTTGTACGGGTTGAGGATTTTTCAAAAATCATTCCTAAAACCTTTCCCGCTAAATAAGGATGTGGTTTGCCTTGTTTTTGGAGTTTCTTCATCTCTACCGCTTCGTTTAAAAGATAGAGGATTTCATCTGTACTGAAATCAGAAAGCTGTAGGAAGTCTTTTCCTTTCAGCTTCTGAACAGTTTTATTACTAATATCAAACAAATTAATGGCCTCACCCATGAACGGCACCTCTCTCTTCTAACTTGTAATATTCATTCACAGATCGTACCCCAAATTCGGATCGTGCCCCTTTTTCAAGGCCAATGATCGCTTCAATTGTATCTAAGTGTGTAAATACAGGTACTTTGTAACGAACAGCATGTTCGCGAATCTGGAACCCAAATTTAATTTTATTCCGACCTTGATTCGGTATATTAATTACAGCCTTCATGGACTGGTTTCGGAAAAGATCGAGGACCTCATCATCGCCCTTAATTACTTTTTCAACATGAATTCCATTGTCTTGAAAATAGGCAGCTGTCCCTTCTGTTGCAGCAATCTTGTATTGTTTTTTTACAAGTTCTTGCATGATTGGAAGTGACGCTTGCTTATCTCGATCGGCGATGGAACAAAAAAGATAATTTTCCTCTGATTGACCACCTAGGGATGGAATTGATTTTTCAAGAGCCTCTTGATAGGTTACTCCCATACCAAGTGCTTCACCTGTAGATTTCATTTCAGGTCCGAGCACATGGTCGACTCCTTTAAGTTTACTAGATGAAAACACCGGTGATTTAACCGAAAAATAATCTGGTTCATCCATTAGTCCTTTTGTTGAACATAAATCGGTGAGCGTTTCTCCTAATTGAACACGCGTCGCCCATTCAATCATCGGTATTCCTGTGACCTTGCTCATAATTGGTACCGTTCTGGATGAACGAGGATTGACTTCAAGTACATTCACCTGTTCTTGATAAATTACAAATTGAATGTTCATGATTCCAATTACCGGTGCTGAGTTAGCGATTTTCCCGGCGTAATCAATTAATGTTTCTTTCACTTTTTCTGAAAGTGACACCGGCGGGAACACTGATATACTGTCGCCAGAATGAACACCAGCTTTTTCTATATGTTCAAAAATTCCTGGTACGACGATATTTTTCCCATCACAGATGGCATCAATCTCGCATTCTAGTCCTGGTAAATATTTATCTACTAATAAAGGCCACATAGAAGCTTGCGAATTTTTCTCAAGCTGCGCTATATATTGGTTCAATTCCGCTTCTGAAAAAATCGTAAACATCGATTGGCCGCCTATAACATAGGATGGTCTCACTAAAACTGGATATCCTAACGCAGCCGCTGCTTGTTTCAGTTCTTCGGGGTGTGTTACGGTTTGTCCTTCAATATGTGGAATATTTAAATCCTCCAACAGCTGATAGAATGCTTTTCGATCTTCTAAACGATCGACATTTTCCACGGTCGTGCCTAGGATTTTTACTCCCTCTTCTTCTAATGCATGAGCGATATTAATTGCTGTTTGACCGCCAAACTGGATCAATACACCGTCGACCTTTTCTTTTTCGATGACATGAAGCACGTCCTCAGCAGCGAGTGGTTCAAAATAAAGGCGGTCCGCAACCGAATAATCGGTACTCACTGTCTCAGGGTTATTATTGATAACCACTGCTTCATATCCCTTTTTCTTGATCGCTTTTGCTGCATGCACCGAGCAGTAATCAAATTCAATTCCTTGCCCGATTCGAATCGGACCTGAGCCAATAACAAGAATTTTTTTCATGCTTGTTACCTCAACCTCGTCAAATCCATGCCAGGTAGAATAATAGTAAGGAGTGATGGCATCAAATTCGGCCGAACAAGTATCAACCATCTTATAGCCTGGTTTCCAGTTCAGTTCTTTCCACTTGCTTCTTACTTGTTTCTCTGGAATGGCATATATTTGAGATAATAGCTTATCGGCGACATTATTTCGTTTTGCCTCTTTAAGCAAGGAAACAGGAACATCATTCCAGTTATAGGAAGCCAATTCAGTTTCTAACGTAACGATTGAGCTAATTTTGTGCAAAAACCATGGATCAATCTCGGTGATTTGTTGAATTTTTTCAAGTGGGATTCCTCTTCTAAATGATTCTGCAATGATGAAAAGCCTCTGGTCATTCGCTTGTTTAAGAAGTCCAATTAAGGTCTTTTCATCCATTGTTTTATTTCCGTCGAGACAAAGCCCATAGACATTCATTTCCATCGAGCGAATAGCCTTGTTTAAGGCTCCTTCAAAGGTCCGATCTATCGCCATTACTTCCCCAGTTGCCTTCATTTGTGTTCCTAAGGTACGATCTGCTTCAGGAAATTTGTCAAAAGGGAAGCGAGGCAGTTTCACCACAATATAATCAATCGCTGGCTCAAATGAGGCAAATGTATTACCTGTTATTGGGTTCACAATCTCATCCAAATGATACCCAATCGCACATTTCGCTGCCATCCGCGCAATGGGATAACCGGTTGCTTTGGATGCAAGTGCTGATGAACGGCTCACCCGCGGATTTACTTCGATAATGTAATACTGATTCGATGCTGGATGAAGTGCAAACTGAATGTTACAGCCACCGATAATCTTTAATTCTTTAATTACTTTTATTGAAGAATCACGCAGCATTTGATATTGAACATCTGTTAATGTTTGCGATGGAGCGACTACAATCGAGTCACCTGTATGAACGCCAACTGGGTCCATATTTTCCATATTGCAAACAATGATGCACGTATCATTTGCATCTCTCATGACCTCATATTCAACTTCTTTCCAGCCTTTAATACTTCTTTCTACTAATACTTGATGAATTGGACTAGCTGCTAAGCCTTTTTTTAGAACCGTTTCAAATTCTTCTTCATTGTAAGCGAAGCCGCCGCCATCTCCTCCAAGTGTATATGCAGGACGAATAATGACTGGATATCCAATTTCTTTAACGAAGGATACCCCTTCCTCGAAGCTGTGAATAATAGCTGATTCAGGAATGGGCTCTCCAATTTCAAGCATCAAACTGCGAAACTTTTCTCTATCCTCGCCATTTTTAATGGATTCGACAGAAGTTCCTAATAATTCCACATTGTATTTACTTAAAATATTTTGTTCGTAAAGTTCAACGGTTAAATTTAATCCGGTTTGGCCGCCTAAGGTGCCAATAATTCCGTCTGGTTTTTCTTTCTTAATGATTTTTTCTATGGTTTCCACATTTAGCGGTTCAATATATACCTTATCGGCAACCGCTTCATCCGTCATAATGGTTGCCGGATTATTATTAATTAAAACGACTTCAATGCCTTCTTCTCTCAAGGCTATACACGCTTGTGTACCCGCATAATCAAATTCTGCCGCTTGCCCTATGACAATGGGACCTGATCCAATCACTAGTACTTTTTTTAAGGTTTTATTTAATGGCATATACTGTCTCTCCCATTGATGCTATCTGACTTACGAAATCTTTTAAGATATACTCTGTATCGCTTGGCCCCGGGTGGGCTTCTGGATGAAATTGTACGGTTTGAATTGGAAAATTCTTATGCTTCAAACCTTCAATTGAACGATCATTTACATTACGGTAAGTAATATCAAATACTTTGTTGTCTATACTTTCATCAACCACAACATAGCCATGGTTTTGTGCAGTGATTTTTACCTTCCCGGTAAATAGTTCTTTTACTGGATGATTGCCGCCGCGATGTCCATAAGCAAGTTTTGTTGTTTTTGCTCCGTATGCTAAAGCTATTAATTGATGCCCCAGACAAATTCCCAGTGTGGGATAGTTTTGGCTAATCTTTTTTATATCTGGAAACCATTTTTTCAAATCCATCGGATCTCCAGGACCATTACTAAAAAGGACACCGTCTGGATTCAATGATTTTATTTTTTCATAAGACGTATTATATGGAACAATGGTAACCGCACAGTTTTCATCTAGCAGGGCATTAAGAATCGACTTTTTATATCCAAAATCCATTAACACCACATGCGGACCGTTGTTTTTGAAAGATTGAATTTTTTTGGTTGATACCTTTTCTACCCAAAATGAGCTATTATCTGATTCTAAATTTTTGATATTCTTTGTTTTGCTTAAATACCCTTTTACAGTCCCGCGGCTGCGAATAGTTTTTACTAAAAGGCGAGTATCGACATTCGCAATCCCTGGAACCCCTGCATCTTTAAGATTTTCAGAAAATTTATTGATTGACTGATAATGGCTTGGAGTTTCACATAAATCACCGATGATGACCCCAGACAAAGCTGGTGTGATACTTTCATTGTCAATTGCATTTATTCCATAATTTCCGATGATCGGATAACAGAATGTAATGATTTGTCCAGCGTAAGAAGGATCGGTGATAATCTCTTGATACCCCGTCATGCTAGTATTAAAAACCACTTCCCCGAGAGAATCTTTATCGGCACCAATTAGTACTCCTTCAAAGACTTCGCCCGTTTCCAAAGTAAGGTATCCATTCTGCAAACTACTCACGCGCCTTTCTCAATACTTTGGAAAGTTTTTTCCAATGCTTTAATAAATTCATTTATTTCTTCAGTTGTGACAGTTAATGGTGGTAATATCCTTACCACATTTGGACCAGCTGTAAGGATCAGAAGGTTGTTTTCGAGTGCTTTTTGAACGATTTCTAGGGCATTCGTTTCAACAACGATTCCTTTTAACAGGCCAAGTCCACGGATATCTTTTATAAATGAGTACTCTTCCTTCAAGACAAGCAGTTTTTTATCTAAGTATGAAGCCATTTCGTTTGCTTGATTTAATATGTTCGTGCCATGTATATGTGTAACCGTTGCGACTCCAGCAGCTGTGGCTAATGGGTTCCCTCCAAAAGTACTGCCATGACTGCCTGGGTCAAAGCCTTTGGCTGCCTCTTCTTTTGCGATAATCGCTCCAATCGGAAAACCTGAGCCAAGACCTTTGGCAATACTAATGACATCGGGCTCAATTCCGTATTGTTCATAAGCAAAGAGTGTACCTGTTCTGCCAATCCCTGTTTGGATTTCGTCAACCATCAGGAGTATTTCTCTTTCCTTACAAATCTTCGCTAACTTTTTGACCCATTCATGGTTTGCAGGAATGACTCCACCTTCACCTTGAACGAGTTCCAGGAGAACAGCTGCAGGCTCAATCGTATAGAGCAACTCCAGCGCTTCATCATCATTAAATGGCAGATAACTAAACCCTGATACTAACGGAAAAAATCCCTGCTGAATTTTTTCTTGTCCTGTAGCCGATAAGGTTGCTAGGGTCCTCCCATGAAAGGATTGCTGAAAGGTGACAATTTCAGGTGCTTCTTTTCCCTTCACTTTGTTGGCATATCTTCTTGCTAATTTAATTGCTGCCTCATTAGCTTCGGCTCCACTATTACAAAAGAAAACCTGGTCACCGCAGCTATTGCCCGTTAGAAGCGCCGCCAGCTTCTCCTGATTTGGGATATTATAGAGGTTTGAACAATGCCACAGGTTTTGTAATTGCTCATCAAGTGCATCCTTTACAACATCAGGGACATGCCCTAGGTTACAAGTGGCAATACCCGAGGTGAAATCTAAATATTGTGCTCCCTGTTCATCCCAAACATAGCTCCCTTTCCCTTTAACAAGTGTGACAGGGAAGCGGCTGTATGTTGCCATCACTGGCGAGGTCAGGGAGGTGGAATTATTGATTGACATTACGCGATCCCCTCTTCTAAGACAATTTTAGTTCCGGTCATTTTACCGTTCGTATAATCTATTAAACTGCTTTTTTCAGATCCATTGATAATACTAACTTCAGGAATTTTGTGGACAAGGCCATCAATGGCGGCTTTTACTTTCGGTATCATTCCACCATAAATAGTCTTATTATCGATCAGTTCCTCGATGGTTGCCTTTGAGACTTTATCAAGTTTTGTCTTGGCACCATTTTTTTCAACTAAGATTCCAGGTATATCACTAATGAAGCAAAGATTTGCACCCAATGCTTTGGCAATCGCTGAAGCAGCAATATCGCCATTAATGTTATATCGCTGTCCGCCAGCATCGATGCCGACTGGAGAAATTACTGGAACATTACCTTGGGCAATGATTCCTTCGATTACTTCATGGTTGACACCAATTACTTCACCAACGAATCCTAATGTATCCGCATTTTCAGTTGGTTCAGCTTGTAATAGGGAACCATCTACACCACTTATACCAATCGCCTTTCCCCCAACTTCGATTATGTTTCGGACCACTTGTTTGTTGACAGAGCCGCTCAATACCATTTCAACAATATCTAATACTTCGTGATTGGTTACTCTTAAGCCATTCACAAAAGTAGTGTCAACGTTAAGGTTTTTTAATAATGACGTAATTAGTGGTCCACCGCCATGAACAATGATTGGTGTCCATTCGCCTGATTCATGTAGTGAAACAATATCTTCATAAAAGGACCTTGGGAGATTATCTAACACACTTCCGCCGCACTTAATGACTATATATTTCATTTTCCTCGTCCTCCTCTTACGTGCGGTAAGATGCGTTGATCTTCACATAATCATAAGTTAAGTCGCATCCATAAGCTGTAGCGCTATATTCACCTTGGTTTAATTCAACACTCAATTTAACAATTTCCGATTCTAAGTATTCCTTTACTTCTTCCTCAACAAAGTGGCTTGGCAAACCATTTTCAAATACTGTGAAAGGTCCAATCGCCACTTTTACTGAGTTAGGCTCAACTGGTACACCACTGTAGCCAATAGCAGTAACAATTCTACCCCAGTTTGGATCGGTACCATAAATAGCAGTTTTAACAAGGTTCGAGGAAATAATTGCTTTGCCGACTGCACTTGCTGCATTTTGACTGTAGCCGCCATTCACTTGAACTTCTACTAGTTTTGTAGCACCTTCACCATCTCTTGCGATTTTTTTGGCAAGTGACTCACAAACAATTTTTAATCCTTGTTTGAAAAGTTGCCATTCTGGGTGATCTTTTGTTAATTGAGTATTCTCAGCTAATCCATTGGCCATTACGAGGACCATGTCATTTGTACTTGTATCGCCATCAACGGTAATCATATTGAATGTTTGATTCGTTACATCTCGAAGTGCTGCTAATAGGTCTGCTTGGGCAACGTTTGCATCTGTTGTGACAAATCCAAGCATAGTGGCCATATTCGGGTGAATCATTCCAGACCCTTTAGATGCTCCCCCAATGGAAACAGTTTTTCCATCAATTTTAAATTGCACTCCGGTATGTTTGACACATGTGTCTGTTGTTAAGATAGCTTTTTTAAAGTAATTTTCATCTTGATTCTCTTGATTTAAGAGTTGTTTAATCCCTGTTAACACTTTATCCATCGGTAAAAGTTCTCCGATGACTCCGGTTGAAGTAACGGCCACGAGATGATCTTGTAATCCTAACTCGTTTGCGAAACTTTTTTGCATTGCGAATGCATCAAGTAATCCCTGTTCCCCTGTACATGCATTGGCATTTCCAGAATTCACGATAATAGCTTGAACCTTGTTTTCTTTCGCGATACTTTCTTGGGTAACTAATAATGGAGCTGCTTGAAAGATGTTAGTTGTATATACTCCTGCAGCCGTTGCAGGAACCTCTGAAACGATGTAACCTAAATCAAGTCGTTTTCTTTTTATTCCACAGTGCATTCCGCCTGCTTTGTATCCCTTTGGTAAGGTAACACTACCTTCTTCTATAACAACAATTTCGTTTGTGGATGTTGCTTGTGTCAATTTAATTTCCCCCTTCAAATTCCCTTCGTTCTCCAAATTAAACAAGGTAGTATTTCTTATGGATACATCGGAATGTCAGTGAGCCCCGTTCGCTCATCCCAACCATTCATCAAATTCACATTTTGGATGGCCTGCCCGGCGGCCCCTTTAACCAAATTATCGATAACTGAAATGATTGTAAGTCGGTTCGTTCTTTCGTCAACATGAAGACCGATATCGCAATAATTTGAACCGGATACTTCTTTTGTTGAAGGTATATTCCCTTCAGGCCGCACTCTTATAAAATGAGATTCTTGATAAAAATGTTTATATAAATCTATAACTTTTTTTGTTGAAATTTCTTCTTTAAGATTCACATACATTGTGCACATAATTCCCCTCGTCATTGGTACAAGATGTGTAGTGAATGAAATCGTCAGTGGATTCCCACGTTCATCTGAAAGTACTTGCTCAATTTCCGGAATATGCTGATGTGCACCTAGTTTATAAGCTTTAGTGTTCTCGTTGATTTCGGAGTAGTGAGCTGTTAAGGAAAGTCCTCTTCCAGCACCGGATACCCCCGATTTTGCATCAACGATGATCGATTTTTCATCTATTAAATTTGTTTGTATTGCAGGGATAAGACCTAGCGTTGTGGCGGTTGGATAACAGCCAGGATTAGCTATTAAGCTAGCAGTCTTTATTTTTTCCGCATAAATTTCACTTAATCCGTAGGTCGCTTGTTGTAAATATTTATCCTCTGCTGGTGAATGTTTATACCATGATTCATATATATCACCCGACCTGAGCCGGAAATCTCCAGATAAATCAATACATTTAATACCAGTCTCTAAAAGCTGTGGAACATACCTACTGCTGACCCCCGAAGGTGTAGCAAGAAACACAATTTCATTTTTTTCAGACAATCTATCAACATCAAAGTTTTCTAGTGGCTGATCAGCAATATCAGACAGATGAGGATATATTTCACTAAAGCTAGACCCTGATTGTGAGTTGGAAACAATTGAACCAATCTCCAAAAAGGGGTGTTTGTTGATTAACCTCACTAACTCAATTGCCCCATAACCAGTACCACCAATAATTGCAGCCTTCAATTTATCCAACTCCTAAGTTGCTTTTATAATGAATTATTATACATATTTACATATAAATATTCAATGGAAAAATAGCTTAATTTTCTGTTTTTAATGAAAATCACCGCTTTAATTTTTGTAAACGCTTACATTTAATGATGGGAGATTATTCATTTTTTATGCATATCGGGCCAAAGAAAAAAAACACTCAATGAGTGTTTTTTAATAATTTATAGGCTTTCATGAAGCAAAGTCAATACATTTCTTAATTCCTTAACTGCAATTTGTCCGGGTGCTGAGGCCTTTTTTGCTGCTCCAAATGTAAGAGCTGACCCAAATACTTCGCCGGCCAATCGACTAATGATTCCCTTACCTGCCATAGACATAGTTATGAACGGTCGATCCGCATAGTGCTCCTTCATTGTATTTGTTGCATCTAGGAGGGTGAGCACATCTGCCGGACTAATTGGCATCACAGCAATTTTCGGTATATCTCCCCCTAATTCTTGTGCCTTCCTTAACCGGGTTACAATTTCATCTTTTGAAGGCGTCTTTTCAAAATCATGGTTAGAAATAATAACAAAGACATTTTTCGCATGAGCATCTTCAATCAATTTCTTGACTTCATTTTCATCATTGAATAATTCAACATCAATGATATCAACCAAGCCAGTTTCTACAATGGTCTTGTTTAATTCAAAATAGAACGATGTGGAAACTTCTTTATTGCCGCCTTCTTTGTGACTTCGAAAAGTAAAGATGAGTGGTGTATCAGGCAGGATTGAGCGAACTTCCATAAGCGCCTCTTTCACTTTCTCAATTTCTTCTACATGCTCAAAAAAGTCGACACGCCATTCGACCAGATCTAAATCAATATTTTTTAGAAAGCCTGCTTCTTCCTTTAGTTGTATAATTGTCTCCCCCACTAAAGGCACACAGATTTTTGGTATCCCTTCCCCAATTGTGAGGTCTCTAACAGTAATAGTTTTAGGCATTTTCCCCACTCCTTATTGATCTTTTGAAACTTCTAAAAGTTTAATCTCCCTAAGAAATTAATTCTTTTACAATTAGGTCCGCAATTTCCTCCGCGCTTTTATGATCGGTGGAAATCCTTACATGATGATTCTTGTAAATATCTTGTCTTTTATAAAAAAGCTCTTCCATTTCTTCCATTGACTTTCCTTTTAATACCGGACGGCTATCAATAATTAATCCTAAACGATCCTTCCAGGCTTCCAATGATAGTTCGAGGAAAATCACAATACAAGATGCTAAACACGTCTCTCTAATCTCTTTTTGAAGGAAGGCTCCTCCGCCAACAGAAATAACTTTTTGCTTCTGTTCTGCTAGACTCACAATTAAGCTTTTTTCTCTATCTCTAAATTCAGTCTCACCATATTCAGTAAAAATCTGGGATACGGGCATGTTATACTCTTTTTCAATTCTTTCATCAATATCAATAAATTCACGGTTAAGTTTAGCCGCGACCTTTTTGCCGATAGTAGTTTTTCCAGCACCCATGAAGCCAATAAAAACAATACTCTTTTCTCTGCTCTCCAAAATCTCAAACCCCCAATAGGATAAAACAAATTATTAAGCATAATTATAATGCTATTTTGAGATTTTAGACAATTTTTTAGGAAAGAATGATTAATTGGTGCCTGACACCAAAAAAAAGAGACCCTCACAGGAGTCTCTTTATCTATTGTTTCATTTTCGGGTCTAGGATATCCCTTAGTCCATCGCCCATTAAGTTAAAGCCAAGGACGGTCAGCATTATGGCTACCCCTGGGAAGAATAATGTCCATGGTGCCTGCGTGATATAATTTTTGGAATCAGCGAGCATTTTTCCCCATTCAGGTGTCGGTGCCTGTGCCCCCATTCCAAGAAAACCAAGGGCTGCTGCCTCAATTATAGCTGTAGCTATCGCTAGAGTAGCTTGGACGATTACTGGTGAAATACTATTAGGTAAAATATGACGAAGAAGAATTCGTGAATCTTTCATTCCGACCGCACGGGCCGCCATAATATATTCTTCCTGCTTCACACTTAATACTTTAGAGCGAACAAGTCGTCCAAAGTTCGGGATATTAATAACCGCAATCGCAATCAATGCATTTTGCAAGGATGGTCCCAAAATTGAAACAACGGCAATCGCCAGAAGAATACTTGGAAAGGCTAGCATTATATCAAAAATGCGCGAGATAATTGCATCTACCCAGCGGCCGTAGTAACCAGCAACAATTCCAAGGAATGTCCCTGCCACAACAGACCCTAATACTGAGAAAAAGCCTACCCACAAAGATATTCTAGCGCCATAAACAATCCTCGAAAAAATATCACGACCAAAGTCATCTGTCCCAAACCAGTGATCACTAGAAGGCGGGAGCATTCGGTCGGTTAGGACTTGTTCTTTATAACTATATGGAGCAATAATCGGGGCAATTATTGCAATAATGATAAAAAAGACAACAATCCCTAACCCTACTAAGGCTAATCGGTTTTTATAAAATGAAATCCATGCTTCTTTCCAGGGAGGTGTCAGCTTTTCTTCTACAATTACCGTCGTTATATTTGCCGGTTTTTTTGCAAGTTCCGCCACTTTTAGTTCCCCTCCTCTATTTCGTATATTTAATTCGTGGGTCAACAAACACATACAATAAATCCACGATTAAATTTATAAGTACAAAAATTGCCGCAATAATTAAAATCCCTGACTGTATAACCGGATAATCACGGTATCCGATGGCATCATAGAGGTATCTTCCAATTCCCGGCCAGCCAAAGATCGTTTCCGTTAGAATTGCTCCTCCAAGTAAAAGGCCCGTTTGCAGCCCGATAATTGTTAATACAGGGATGACAGCATTCTTTAAGGAATGCTTATATACGACCAAAAACATGCTCAGTCCTTTTGCTCTCGCTGTACGGACATAATCCGACTTCATCACCTCAAGCATGGTTGCCCGCGTCATTCTAGCAATAATCGCCATTGGAATGGTGGCAAGGGCAATACTAGGCAGGACCAAATGTTTTAGGACCGTAATAAACTGATCGGTTCTTCCTTGTATTAAAGTATCTATTAAATAGAAATTAGTAATCGCTGAAACGGGGTCTCTTACATTCTCTCTTCCTGTCGTCGGCAGCCATCCTAATTCAATAGAAAACACCCATTGTTCCATTAAACCAAGCCAAAAAATCGGCAGTGACACTCCAATCAGTGCAAGCACCATCGCAACATAATCAAACCATGATTTGGAGAACCAAGCACTGACAATCCCTGCATTGACTCCAACAACGATGGCAATAAACATAGCTACAACAGTTAGTTCTGCCGTTGCTACTAAGTATGGCCAGATTTCTTCATTAATTGGACCTCGTGTCCGCAGTGAAACTCCTAAATCTCCATGAAGTAAAGCATTAATATAATCTACGTATTGTATGTACCAAGGCCTGTCCAACCCTAATTCCTTCGTTAACGTGGCAATAGATTCTGCCGTTGCTCTCTGACCAAGAATTACCTGAGCGGGATTTCCTGGAATAGCATGAATAATGGCAAAAACAACAAGCGTCATCCCTATTAAAACAGGTATTAATGAAAACACCCGGCGGACTGTATATGTTAACAATTTATTTCACCTCACTGTAAAGCATAAGCGCCTATCTAGACGCTGCCACAAAACCAATTTTTTCAAAAGTTATGTGCGTAGCTAACAAAAGGGGAGGCTAAACTCCCTCCCCTTTCAGCCATGATTATTTAAATTCAACTTTAGTTAATGCTTCTGATCCAGTTGGGTGCGGTAAGTAATTTGCCACATCTTTCCCTGCTGCTAACAGTGGTGTAGAGTGAACAAGTGGAACCCACGGCGCATCATCATGGATAATTACTTGTGCTTCTTCGTAAAGTGCATTACGTTTTGCTTGATCAATTTCTGTTTGTGCTTTAATTAAAACGTCATGTAATTTATCATTGCTGTATTGGGAATAGTTATTACTTCCAATGCTGTCTTTATCAAGCAATGTGTATAGGAAGTTATCAGGGTCTCCATTGTCACCTGTCCAGCCGAGCATGAACATATCAAATTCACCTTTTGCTGCTTTATCTAAGTAAGTAGCCCAGTCAACAGATTGGATTTTGGCTTTGACGTTGATTTTGCTTAAGCTCTCTTGAATAACTTCAGCCACTTTTTGTGCTTCTGGCATATAAGGGCGCGCAACAGGCATTGCCCATAGGTCAATCTCAAATCCTTTTTCATATCCAGCTTCTTTCAACAATGCTTTAGCTTTCTCTAAATCATATGGATACGGCTCAACTGACTTATTATAGCCTTCGATGGAAGGAGGCATTGGATTGACAGCCTCTAGAGCTTTCCCACCATAAAATGCATCAATAATTGATTTTTTATCGACAGCGTAGTTAATCGCTTGACGAACAAGTTTATTATCAAATGGTTTACGAGTAGTTGTTAAACCGATATAACCAACGTTCATTGATGGACGTTCAATTACTTGAAGGTTGGCATTTCCTTTAACAGTTGCCTCATCTGAGTTATTTAGTCCATCCATCACATCAATCTCACCATTGGCAAGAGCATTAAGACGTGCAGTATTTTCAGGGATGACACGGAAAATAACTTTGTTTAACTTAGGCAGGCCTTGTTGCCAATAGTCAGGGTTCTTTTCAAGTGTAATCGTATCGTTTTCTTTCCACTCAACAAATTTAAATGGACCTGTTCCAACTGGATTTTGTCTAAACTTGTCACCGTATTTTTCAACAGCCGCAGGGCTTGCGATTCCAAATGGAGACATCGCTAGGTTCTTTAAGAATGGAGCCTGTGGACGTTTTAGAACAAATTGAACAGTATTGGCATCTAAGGCTTTAACTTCTTTAATAACGTGGCCCTCATCCTTTTTAAATCCACCAAACATAGTGTAATATGGGAATTTATCAGCATCCCCATTCATCCAGCGATTAAAGTTGAAAACAACCGCATCTGCATTAAAATCAGTACCGTCATGGAATTTAACTCCTTGACGAAGTTTGAAGGTATAAGTTAAGCCATCAGGTGTCACTTCCCATGATTCAGCAAGTCCTGGATTAATCGTGGTATCTTGGTCACCATATTGGATTAATGTTTCATAAATATTTTCTGTTACTTTGAATGCTTCACCTTCAGTGGTTGTAATCGGATCTAGAGATGTAGAATCTCCACCACGACCATATACTAGTGTATCCTTTTTCGCTCCGCCACTTGTGGCAGGATCTTTTTTGCCGCCTGCTTCTTCATTCGTTTTGCTGTTACAGCCAACTAATAACATACTGATGGCTAATAGAGATATTAACAGCAGTTTAAAAGACCTCTTCTTCATCAGACTTTTTACCCCCTTATATTTTGTGTTTTTATCATTAATGCTGCAAATCACTTGTAATATAAGTGACATGCGACAAAATGACCGTTTAGGTTTTGTTCCGCTGGTCTAGTCTTTTTACAAATATCCATCACCTGTGAGCAGCGTGTATGGAAGGCACAGCCTGAAGGAGGATTTGCTGGACTGGGAAGTTCTCCTTCAATTAAAATGGTTTCCCTCTTAATATCTGGATCTGGTATTGGTACAGCTGAAAGAAGTGCCTTTGTGTATGGATGCTTTGGATTCTCATAAAGCTCCTCACTTTCAGCTAACTCTATTAATCTTCCTAAATACATAACGCCTACGCGATCACTAATATGGCGTACGACTCCTAAATCATGAGCGATAAAAATGTATGTAAGCTGAAATTCTTTTTGAATATCCTTCATCAGATTTAGAACCTGGGCTTGAATGGACACATCGAGCGCTGACACAGGCTCATCCGCAATAATTAGTTTCGGTTTCGTCATTAACGCTTTTGCAATTCCAATCCGCTGACGCTGACCACCGCTGAATTGGTGGGGATATCTTTTGGCATGGTAGCTGCTTAAGCCTACGACTTCAAGCATATCTCTCACTTGCTTCTTGCGTTCCTCTTTTGTCCCAATACCATGTACGATCAAAGGCTCTTCTAGAATCTGTTCAATAGAATGTCTTGGATTAAGTGATGCATAAGGATCTTGGAATACCATTTGGATATCACGGCGCGTTTTTCTTAATTCTGATTTTGACATACTAGTAATCTCTTTATCTTCAAAAACAATCTTTCCGTCGCTAGCTTCAATCAAACGCATAAGGAGCCGGCCGGTGGTGGATTTTCCGCAACCGCTTTCACCAACTATGCCCAATGTCTCTCCTTTTCTAACGTAAAAAGATACATCGTCAACCGCTTTGACTTCGCCTTGTTTTGTTCCAAACAGGCCGCCTGTAATCGGAAAGTACTTTTTTAACCCATTAACCTCAAGAAGTAATTCGGACATGGTTATCACTCCCCTTTTTCAATGTATGTAGGAAACAGCGTACTTCATGTCCGTCTTTTTCCATTTTAAATAAATCTGGTGTTTCTCCCTGGCACTCTGCGAAAGCATCTGTGCATCTTGCCGCAAATCGACAGCCTTTATGAATCGTCCCTGGAGTAGGAACTGTGCCTGGAATACTATACAGCCGATCTGTTTTCCCTCTTAAATCGGGTACAGATTTTAATAGGCCCTTCGTATAAGGATGTTGAGGATTTTTGAGGATCGTTCTAACATCACCCTGCTCGACGATTTGCCCAGCATACATGACAATAACACGTTCACAGATTTCAGCAACGACCCCTAAATCATGTGTAATGAGAATGATCGTTGTATTTGTTTTCCTATTTAAATCCTTCATCAATGCTAGGATTTGTGCTTGAATTGTCACATCGAGTGCGGTTGTTGGCTCGTCCGCAATCAATACCCTAGGATTGCAGGCCATAGCCATGGCAATCATAACCCGCTGCCTCATTCCGCCCGAAAGCTGGTGGGGATGATCTTTAATTATTCCTTCTGCCCTTGGGATTCCAACAAGCTTTAATAATTCAATACTTCGTGCCATTGCTTCTTTCTTTGAAAGGTTTGTATGTAAGCGAATCGCTTCTATTAATTGATTACCAATCGTAAACAGCGGATTTAATGATGTCATTGGTTCTTGAAATATCATTGAAATCTGATTACCGCGGATTTTGCGCCATTCTTTTTCGGATAAATTTTTCAGGTCTTTACCTTCAAAAATAATTTCGCCATTCTCGATTTTCCCTGGTGGTGACGGAATCAACCCCATGGCCGTTAGAGAAGTGACACTTTTACCACTTCCTGATTCACCAACGATCCCTAATATTTCGCCATCCTTTAAATC
>NZ_JBALSN010000170.1:0-2055 GCF_036966985.1 Neobacillus drentensis
ATAAAGTCCGTCAAATAGATAAAATGCTGATAAAAAGCTATTAAAAAAAATAATATGATCTGATAGATAAGGAGAAAATCAATGATTTGGTTAATTATTTCCACTTTACTAGCTGCATCTGTCGCTTGGTTAACTTTTATTGTAAAAAAGGAAAAAGCTAAACAAAAAGAAATGAGAAACAATCATTACCAGGAGCTAGAAGCGCTCAAAGAAATACAAAAGGCATCCATGGAAACGGCAGCAACGAAGTACGATGAGAAGATTATGGGTTTGAGCGAATCTTACCAACGTGAAATAGAAAAACTAGTAATCGAAAATGAAGAGATACGTAAAAATTATAAAAACCAAGGGGAAATCGTCACCCACCAGATACTAGAAAATTTCAAATCAGATTTAATTCGTAAAAAAATCCTTCCACCAGATGAAATGATTATTATGCCGAACATTTATATACCAGATGGAAACGGAAAAACTCGGCAAATTGACCACCTTGTCCTTTTATCAACGGGGATCTATGTGATAGAAACTAAATACTGTAAAGGTCACATCGTTCTGGGATTAACAAGAAGTAACAGCCAGAGGTTTTCTTTTTTAGCCGATATAGTAGATAGTGAGAAAGAGGAAACGCTGATCTTCGGTAAATCAGAGTCGGGAGAATTAACTGTAAAGACGTATGAAAATCCAATTTGCCAGGTTCAACAAACTGCCGTCATCCTATCCAATTATTTACAAAGTCAAGATATACCCTCTTGGATCAACACCTTATTATTCTTTAATTACGATGTAAAAGAGCTTCACGATTGGTCGGATAACAGCATTGTGAAGCGTGTCGCTAACAAAGAACAGTTACACCAGTTTTTTATCAATGAACTTACATCCAAAAATAGAATATATGGTGCTTTTCAGCTTAATAATATCAAGCATCTGATTGAAAACGCTAATTTTCATTGAGTTGCCCAAAATAAGATTACAAGTAAACAAAAAAAGGAGAACACCTTCATTGCTTATCGAAGAGTGTTCTCCTTTAAATTCAAAGATCGATGAAGTTGAGATTTAGTTTCTTTCAAGATTCCTTTTCTTCATCAAATAGTACGTAAGTGTTTTTTTATGTATTTCTTTACTCCAAAGCCCGTTCATATGCTTTTGGCGGGGATTCCAACCATACTTTTTGAATCAAGATATTCATACCATCATCAACAAATGCCCCAATGTTGATAAGAGTTCTTATATACAACATATCGATATCTCTTCTTGCCGTTACCGCCAATGAGTTTCCAAATGCTCTTACCTTCATCGCAAACATATCCACTTTATGAAACAACATGATTTTATCGGAGAAAGGTGGATAGGTAGATGTTGTAACCAAATGGTCTAGGTAATCAGGTGAATGTATACTTTCAACGTGAAGTTTTTCCTTATATTGTTTTACAGCTTTATCAGTCATTTCTAAACCTCTTTTAAACAAAGCCCTTATCTTGTCATCTTGAACGGTTTGATGAAAGCCCAATAATAAGGCCATACTTGTCGTGTTATTTTCTATATTATCCCAAAGATGAATCATTTCTAATGCCTGTAACGGCCGGACATCTCCCAAAAAACCATTTAAGAAACTTTGTTTATCAATTTTTTCAATTCCATTTGGTATCGGAATTGTCGGAGGTTTGGCAATAAATTTATTTTCCATTAAAACATTATTTATTTGCCCTAACAGGATAGTAGTACATTGATTACAATAAATAAAGAACTCTCGTACATCCTCCCTCAAGATCAATGGGACTGCTACGGCGTAAAGGCTCATTCCTGCCTTTGCAGCATATTTTAAATAGTGTACATAAAATTCATCTTTGTATAAACGAGGGGCACCAAGATTGACATCATCTTTCGTAAATCCAATTGGGATAGGAAAATTCTCCTTTTTAAAAAACTCTTCGATCCTCTGCAGGAAATCTGTGGATAAGGCTATGCCATTTTCTAATAGCATCCGTATATCTTCTTCCTCACAATGTTGAAGGAAATAACTTAAAATTTGAAGGGACATGCTGTTTCCCATATAGG
>NZ_JBALSN010000171.1:0-3758 GCF_036966985.1 Neobacillus drentensis
CTATTAGAAGCACTGACACTCATCTTATCGGCATGAACAAGTAAATAAACCTTTTTCAAAGATTCTAATCCCTTTTTAGAAAACTCCACCTGCAAGTTTCTAATTTGGTCAACCTTAATCGATAATCCCTCCGGCTCGACAATATGTACGTCGGGATGGTTCCCATGATTGATTCGCCGGCAATTGTTGCATTCCTCGCATGGTCGGTACTGATCAATGATAGCTTCACAAAATAACGATTTTGTTAGTAACAAGGCTATTTCTCGCTTACCAGTCCCTCTGATGCCCTCAAGAAGGTATGCATGGGCCACTCGATTTTTCACTAAACTGTTTTTTAACATTTTTAAGACAGTTGGCTGAAGCTCTTCTAGTTGCTCCCATGATTTTCCCAAGTTCATCACTCACTAACTTTATTATAATAACGGATCTATTGTTTATTTTTAAAAATGCATATATTGTTCGATTGGGAGGACGAATACGGTGGCTCCGCCAACCTCGACTTCAACTGGATATGGAACATACGAATCAGCATTACCGCCCATCGGTGAAACTGGGGCGACTAACTGCTCTCTAGACCTGCAGTTATCCTTAATAATCTGGAGGGCCCGGTCCACGCGGATATCCTCTGTACCAATCATAAAGGTCGTGTTGCCTGACTTTAGAAATCCACCTGTACTAGCTAATTTGGTTGCTCTAAAATTATTATCCACTAGTGCCTTTGACAATCGATTACTATCTTGGTCCTGTACGACAGCTATGATCATTTTCATCCAAACCATCCTCTCCTTTTTTTATTACTAGTTTCGTTTCCTATATTATAACAGGTAACAGAGCTCCTTACATTCGTAATGACAGATTCTTTAGGATAAAAAAAAGCCCTTTAATAAGGCTTCCTTTTTGCTAGTGATTCTTCAATGATCCTTAACGTTTGCTGAAGAACCTCTTCCACAGTACCTGATGCATCAATGCACCGTATTCTCTCTGGAAAACGGTCAATTAATAGATGGTATCCCTCACTTACCTTTTTGTGGAATTCCAGGTTTTCTAAATCTAAACGATTGATTTCACGGCCTTTATTTTTATTGATCCGCTGCAGCCCCAACTCTGGTTCGATATCAAAGTAGATTGTTAGCTCCGGCATCAAATTTTCAATTGCAAATTGATTGATCGCAAACACCTCATCAATTCCTAATCCGCGCGCATAACCTTGGTATGCTAAAGAACTGTCAACAAACCGGTCGCACAACACTATTTTCCCTTCATCTAGTGCTGGTTTTACCTTTTCTATTAAATGCTGTCTTCTAGCAGCAGCATAGAGTAATGCTTCTGTCCGTGGGTCCATGGCCGTATTCTCTTTAGATAATATGACAGCTCGAATCTGTTCTGCGATATCAATACCACCTGGTTCTCGTGTTAAAAGTACATTTCCAAGCTGATTTGCCACCATTTCAATAATGGTTGACTTACCTGCACCATCCGGTCCCTCAAATGTAATAAATGTTCCATTATTCATCTATATAAAACCTCCAAAACTGTATCTTGCTCTCTTAGGCTGTGCAAAAAATCTTTATGCAACCATCTTTTAATGAAGCTCCTCCTTGGAACCTTGCCCCGGTTTGTATTAGGCGGCTAAGCTGACTGAGCTTGTCTTCTGTGATCCTTTCTCCCTTTAACAGCAAAGGAATACCTGGCGGGTATGGAATAATTGTTTCGGCACATACCTCTCCTAGAACTTTAGATATTGGTAGTTCTTCTATCTCTAAATTCTCCATTTCTTTGAAGGAAATCGCTAAAGAGGAGATTTTCTGGCTAGCTGTTTCAAATATCTCATGAGAAGTATATGCCGACAATCCAGCTAGTGCCTGTTTTATTTTCAAAAGAGTTTCTTTAAACGGAAAGCTTTGCCTGTCTTTAAGTAAGGGCAGAATAAATAGTACATTATTCGGGTCGGCTAATTCTGTAAAAATTGCTGATTCTTCTAGTCTCCTTTGAATTTCAAATCCACTTAAATGGCATCTAGACTGAATGGTTATTTTTAGAGGATCGCCACTCTCGTTAGGATATTCCAGCACCCTAATCGCTGGAATATTCGCCAACTCGTCCCTAAAACGTCTGATTTCAGTTAAAAGAAATATTACATCTTCTTGCGTATATGCACCTAAATAGTTCCTTGCCAAATCCAAGGATGCCATAATAGGATAGGACGGACTGCTTGATTGGAACATAGCAAGGTATTCCTCTAGCTTATTCCTATTGACCATATCACTATTAATATGTAAGTACGAGCCCATTGTCATTGCTGGGAGAATCTTATGTGCGGATTGAACTACAATGTCTGCACCCAATTGAAGCGCGGAAGGCGGAAATGGAGCGCCAAGGATCAAGTGCGGTCCGTGAGCCTCGTCCACTAGTACAGGAATATTGTGCCGATGTGCTTCATTTATTATTTCTTGTAATGCATATCCCAATCCATAGTAGTTGGGATAGGTCAGAATGAGTGCCTTTGCATCAGGATATAATTTGATAGATTCTTTAACTGTTTCTAAACCGATTCCAGAGGGAATTTTCCACTCTTGGTTAAATTCAGGCTCTAGAAAAATAGGATCCGCTTTTGCTAAACTTAGACCATTTAAAATAGACTTATGGCAATTTCTTTGGACGAGGACCTTTGCCCCCTCCTCACATGCTGCCATAATCATTGCTATATTTCCGCCGGTTGAACCATTAACAAGAAAATAACTTTTTCTCGTCTGGTAGAGATCAGCTAATAGTGATTCTGCCTCTAGAATTGCTCCTTCAGGTGAGTGCAGGTCATCTAAACCCGATAATTCGGTTGCATCAATTTTTAAGATATTCTGGAAATAACGGTGAGCCTCAGGTTGAAGCACTTCACCATATTTATGTCCAGGGACATGAAAGGAAACCGGCTTTTTGTTTACGTGTTGGATTAGAGCATCATATAATGGTGTTTTTGATTGATTATTCATTCGTTTACTTCCTTCTAAGAGTCTCATCTATTCTAACAAAAAAACAGTCCCCTTTCTCATTTGACTGCAAAAAAAATAAGCCCATAATGGACTTTTATGAAAAAATTTCTGGCGTGGTTATTTTTTTCAGCTGTTTGAGAAAATATTTATATTTTGGATCCTTTGTATCTGTTTGTATTAAATCATTTTCACATTCTGTACAAATAAACGAAGTATATAGATGTATGCCTTTTGGTTTTAAATTCTCACATATAACACACATTTCCTGATGATATTTCTGTGCTAAAAATGAACTCAATCCCTCCACCTCCATACATCCATTCTGCCCGGAAGTTTTTAATTGTATACAATTTTTCGAATACTCTTTTTCGCGCCATCTTAGTTAATATAGTATGTAACAGTTCACGTTTGGGTGTATGTCTATTCGTAATTTCTTTGAAAACATTTCGTACTTCTTTACTATTGTTTTTGTCCTTATTAAGAAAACACAAAAAAACAACCTATTAGCTTATACACCGTGACACTTTTTAGTTACGCGCTACTCCTTTTTCCGAGCCTTGGCTTTATACACCTATTTAATTATCCGCTTATATTCTTTGGAATCCTTCCGATAGACATTTTTCTGTATACTTAGAGAGTTTTGTCCTTCGGTATCCCTCCGATAGACATTTTTCCACCTAATGTATGGAGTTTTGTCCTTCGGTATATTTACCTTTTCCTCCATAACAAAAAAACAACCTTTTCAGGTTGTCTTTGATGTGCCTGGCAACG
>NZ_JBALSN010000172.1:0-353 GCF_036966985.1 Neobacillus drentensis
TAAAAAACTTACTAAGAAATCACTAATAAATTCAAAAACTGCAACCGATTTTTTATTTGTATTCTTTAGAGATTGGAGCATTAATCCCCATTCTTTTAATAAATCGTCTTGATAAATTGCTAACATTTTAACAGCATCTATTAAAAGATTGTCTAAATGGTGGTTTAATGACTTCGACAATTCACCCGCACTCCCTTCCCTGAAAATCTAACTTGTTATTACTTCTGCATGAAATAACAGTTTATCTTCAATACATATTTCCTCTAAACCTGCCAAAATTCCTGCTGATTTTGGATTTTTTTGCTTTTTTGCAGAACTTTGTTCCTAGCGATTAACTCTGTTAAACTTGCCTG
>NZ_JBALSN010000172.1:382-5461 GCF_036966985.1 Neobacillus drentensis
ACAGGGTGCCAAAATCAACAATAAGCTTTAACATAACCTAGCTACTGATAATCTTCCTACAAATGTAGGGATTTCGGAAACTGTTAATTTATCATAAAATTGTGACGAATGGTGTAAGCACTTACAAAAACCTGTATTGCTTGCACGGTTTATAATACAAAAGGAGGAAAGGGAATGAATTTAACAGCAGAATCAGTAATTATTGGCGGGCAAACAGTTAAGAAGAAGTTGGTCTATGCTTTAATTGGCGGTTTTTTGTTCTTAGGAATGCTGCTAAGTATTTTTGGAATTACAGGTGTAGCCGTTGCAGCTCCATTAAGTGGTTTTGGTGAATTTACTGTCAAATTCGACAAACTGGTAGGCGAAGGATTCCAATTATATGGTGGCGTTGCGGACGGAGCAACCACTAAAAATAATCCAGTTGCCGTCAATGCTATTGACAAAGCAACGATTAATGGCTTAGAAATTTCTAAAGCGATCCCTGCTCTTGGGATTCGGGTTGTTATTACCTCTGACAAACCAGTTGAGATTAATGGACTTCTTCAAAAAGCAACAATGGTAAATGGGGATGCCAAATTTGAAGAACTAACAATGTCCGAAAATTACATTGGAAATTATGACCTCACTGACCCGGCACAAAGAGCAGAAGCACTGGCTAAGGAATTTACTCAAAAGGCCAATACCATCACAATTGAAAATGGTAATTTACAAACATTATATCTTTTCCAAAAAACTGTAAGTTTACCAGGAATGAAGGTTTACTTCGAAAAGCTAAACTAATTTAACCATCACAGAATATTGAGTAAGGATGATAAATATGAACTCTACTTATTCAAAACGTGAGCGGTTTAAGAGTTGGAGAGCAAGGCGCCCTTTTTGGGGGGCGACCTTGTGTATCCTTTCTGGACTGATCATTTTATGGGTACCTGCAAAACTTTATGAAGTAGCAGCTGCCCCAGGAAGTATCCTATTTGTGGGCTTCTTCTTAGGCGGGCTGACGTTGTTAATGGGTGTCTTGACGTTTATTATGCCAAGGCTTTCAACCCTTCTTGGTGTTTTGGCTATTTTTGCTTCAGTTCTTTCTATAATGGGTGCACTAGGCGGATTCCTCATTGGTACCATTCTCGGTATCATTGGCGGTTCGATGCTGATTGCTTGGAAGCCTGAGATTGCATCAAAACCGGCAGAACAAGAGTCAAAAAACGATAATTTCGCAGAGAAGGAAGTAGCATCAGGTAAAGATACATTATCAGAATAATAGTTTAATGCAGTACCTTATATTAAGGCTTGTTAAACAAACAGGTGAGCTAATTTAAGAAATATTAATAGCATTCGCAGAAACGGTGATCGCTTTGGAAAGAACTAATATTTATAAGTTTTTAATCATTTTGGTTCTCATTTTGGGTGGAGTGTTTATACCAACCAAGGATAGTTTTGCAAGCAATTCCATAATTATTGGATTTATTATTGAAGCTGATCAAATAGAGGGTACCTTAGAAGACCCTGTCATCATAACTGAAGATACGGCGGTAGAGAAAGCTCGGCCAATGCTTGAATTGAAATTTGAAAATCTTTCAGCAAAGGGTTTACGTATAAAAAAATTAGTTCAATCGCCTAAGGGGATTGTTACATTCGATATGAATCCTAAAGAAACAGTCCTTTTCAACAATTTAACCCTTCATGTTACAAATACTGTATTTGTCGATCACCACTTACCATCTTCTGGTAATATTGGTTTTAAAAAGATTAAATTATTAGCACATCGTGTAACAGCTAATAATTCAAATCTTCCCCAATTCCAGTTAAGGTTTAACGAGGGCGGCGAAGTTGAATTGGAACCAAAAAGTGAGGATGAACTTATCCAAATGAAAACAAATTTAAAGTATTTACTAAGCAGGCAGCAGCAATAAAAAGAAGCGATGCATTGAAGCATCGCTTCTCTTTATTGTTAGTCGTTGATGATTCTCATAACACGCCCATTAAACTTCTTTTTGTAAAATCCTTGTGTTAAATCTGCAACTGCTATTCCGGTTGAACTTTGAGAACCAATAAATTTACCTCCGCCAAGGTAAATCCCTACATGCCCATCAATTTTATAAGTGTCAAAGAATACTAGATCTCCAGGACGCGCCTCACTTAGGGTAACTCTTGTGCCAGTATTTTTTAGGATATCTGTATGAGCGCCCACTTTAATTCCTGCCTGTCTAAAGGCCCACGCAACAAATCCGGAACAATCAAATCTACCTTGGGCAACGTCATAAGAGTTTCTCCCCCCGCCAAATACATAGACAGAGTTTCCAATATATTTTTCTCCAGCATGAATGACCACATTAATCGCTTCATTCGTGGTTGTAGGCAAAGGAACATTCACATTAACGGTTTCATTATTCTTATCTGTACCTTTAGAATTTTGGGCTTCGTTTATTAATAGCGCTTCTTTTATTGCCAGTGTACCATCTTTCTGTTGTAGATCAGCTTTCTCAGAAAGTTTTTCCTGCTCTTTCAACTTAAGTTCCGCTTTTAATGCATCATTTTGCTCTTTTTGTTCTAATATTTGTTCTTGCATCCCTAAAAGTTCTGTTTTCATACTTTGCAATTCGTTTAACTTTTTCACTACTGAAGATTGTTTTGTTTGGACTTCATTCTGATCCTCTTTATACTGTTTAACTAGGTCTTGGTCTGCTTCCACCAAAGATGCAACCGCACCAAGTCTTTCTACAAAATCACTAAAGCTTGAAGAACCTAGAAAAACGTGAATATAGCTAACCTGACCACCATTTTCTTGAAGCGATAAGGCACGTTTTTTTATTAATTCATTGCGTTTATTAATTCTCTCTTGAATGGTTGTTATTTCTAGCTGAAGATCCTGCACTTGGGACTGTAAGGCTTTTACCTTTTCTTCTGTTTGAACAATCATTTTATTATTATCTTTAATGGCTTGCTCAACTCTGTTAATTTGTTCAGCTAGTTTAATTAATTCATCTTGGACTTGAAAAATTTCTATATTTGCTTTTGAAATATCTGTTTGAAGACCTGTTCGCTGATCCTGTACACTTTTAAGTTTATTTTCCTTTGCATATACTGCTGGACAAGAGAAAACACTCCCGAGTCCCATAAAAATGGTCGTACATAGTGCGATTATCTTCTTTTTCAATCTGGTTCCCCTGCCTTTTTAAAATAGACATCAAGCATCTAAGACGATTTAATGTATTTTAATTTCTAGGTCACACGACAAAATTCCTATGTAATTACCAATTTAATAATCTAAGCTATCCAATTATGTAGGTCATTCTTCATATAAACTTTCCAATATCATCTTATTTTGTCCCAACTAAAAGTATATCAACTATCTTTGTCAAATGAGTAATAATTTTATTACATTTATATTTCAGTGGTAATTACTGGGTAATATGCAATTAAATGTCTAATATTTCTATACTTAGATTCCTTCAACAAATAAAAAGAACCACAATCTCTATAATTTTAAGAAAAGAGATTGTGGTTCTTTTGACTTGCAATCGATGCTTATATTATTCAATGCTGTTGATTCTCCTTAGAAGTTAATACCTAGTAGTTACTGAATCTTTACAAATTCTTTAAGACTACCTTTGCTTCGGTCAATAATGTTTAAATGTGTATCTCTTGCTAATTTAATATATTCCTTCCTAACCTGCTGCCATGCATTGCGTCGGTCACGATCAAAAGCTACGCTCGATTCTGCATTTTTTTCAAATGTATCTTCCAATTGGTCAACAATATGGAAAACTGATTTAATTGGCGTTAATGCAAGGTTCTCTAACTGTCCAGAAACCTCTAAAACCTGTTTCTTAAGTTCTTCTCTCTCATTCATTGGTAAATTCTCATCTTTAATTTCTTCTTTACCGAATGAAAATTGATGCATTAGTTCAGAAACCATCTCTTTGTTTGTTTTTTTCGACTGGTCATACAAATTTGCAACCGATTTTCTAAATTGCTTATTGAATTTAATGACCTCTTTTAATGCATTAATGTATGCATCCTCTCTATTCTCCCGAAGCTGTTCTGCCCGTTCACTTGATAGTTCAAATTGATCCCAAAACGTGTTTACAAATGATCCTACAGTCACCGATTCTTCTGCTGTTGGTACATTTGTTTCTTTAGCAGCTTGAACCGTTTCATTTTTCTTCTGTGCCATCGTCTTTCCTCCTCTTTCTATTATTGACTTTCTCTATTGGATCCTTCTTTTGGAACGAAGGAATATAGAGCTCAAAGAAACTGGTATACATTTTGAAAAATTGATCCAATAACGATTGGTAGGATTCTAGTTGGTTGGCATAACTCGATAAGTATGTAATTCCCGCTTTAGTTATTGAATATTTTCTTTTAGCAGGACCGCTCCCAGTTGTATCCCATTCTGAGGATAGAAGCTCGTCCTTTTCTAGTTGTCTTAACAGTCTGTATAAATTCCCCTGGTCAAGCGTCTTAAACCCGAATGCCTCTAGCTTCTGGATAAGTTCATACCCATGAAGTGACACCCTGCTAAGTAGCAATAAAATAAATGGCAGCACAAAGTTTTTTGATGGATTAATCGTTTGATTGTCCTGATTCACCATATCTTTATCACCTCACCCTATATATGTATTTTACACCTATGAGTAATATTTTGTCAACTCAGCAAATATTTATGAGTATAAGTCAAAAATTGGTGTCTACACTTCCCTCTATTTGGCAATAAACTAATAAAAATAAAAAGGTGGTGTGAAATGAAAAAAGCAAGAGTTAGTAAATTGGGAGTGCCTTATATGCATATAGGTACAGGCGACCCGTTGGTCTTGATCCATGGTTTAGGTGAAGTAAAAGAAGGGTGGGAAGACCAATTTGAATTGGCTGATCAGTATGAGTTGATCATCCCTGACTTACGTGGTCATGGAGAATGCAGTAAGACGGATGGAATATCAATAGAAAACTTTGCCTTAGATATACTCGGCTTATTAAATGAATTAAAAATTGAAAGCGCTCATATTTTGGGTCTGTCAATGGGTGGTGCAGTTGCACAGGAGATTTACCGGCAGGCACCTGAACGCTGCCGCACTCTCCTGT
>NZ_JBALSN010000173.1:0-9561 GCF_036966985.1 Neobacillus drentensis
TGAAGCATTAGAAACAGGCCGTCAATATCGTGGGCATTTTAATATTGAAAATAAAGGTTTAATTACGAATTTGCCGAACGGATGTACCATTGAAATTCCCTGTTATGTGGATCGTAACGGCATTATTCCAACTTACATTGGAGATTTACCAATGCAATGTGCAGCAACTTGTCGTGCAAGTATTAGTGTTCAAGAAATGGCTGTAGAAGCAGCATTAACGGGGAACCGTGAACTTGTCAAACTTGCCATTTTACATGATCCACTAACTGCCGCTGTTTGTAACACGGAAGAAGTGTGGAGGATGGTGGACGAAATGTTTGAAGCACTTGCTCCTTGGTTACCACAATTTAATGGAGAAGGACGGACATGGAAGGATATCCCACAGCCTGGGAATGGTTTAACCCCATCGCCAAAGCTATCTGCCCATTGGTTACCACCAGCCTTAACTGGAGATATTAGATACTCAGAAAATGTAAGATTGCAGGTAGGGCATAACGATAACTAATAAAGGGGCAAAAAAATAGAATGGAGAACAACAAGACGATAGAAGTAAGATTACTAAATTCCGAATTCGAGTTCGCACAAGCAATCCGATTAGCGGACCAAGTGTTTCGTGACGATGAGCATAAATCGATGGGGAAAGCCTTCCCCCATCTTTTTTCACCAGAACTTAATCAATCGTATGGTGTATTCATTAATAATGAACTAGTCTCCTATATTGGGTTAGTGCCCTCAGTTATTCATCTAGAATCTGCAGAGATTCTGGCCTATTCAATTGGTGCCGTTTGTACTCATCCAGACCATCGTAAAAAGGGATTTGCCAGCATGCTTTTAGATTGGGTGTTTACTCATGTTCAGAGGACTGACGCTTCCCTATTATTTGTCTCTGGCAGTTTACCAATATACATAAAAGCTGGTTGTTCCTTCTACGGTAAATTAAATAAATATGAAATCAAAAAGGGGGATTTACTAGAAAAGGAAGGCTGCTCAGTCAGGGAATTATCCCCGTTTGATTGGTTTCATTTACGAAAATTATTCCAATCTCGTCCTGTTTATTTTGAACAAAGTATCTATGATTTTTCCATTCTTAATAAGGCAGCAGGATATGCTAGTATTTTTAAAATGGAACACAAAATTTTGGTTGCCGAAACTGAATATGAACTGAGGGGATTCGTAGTTTTGGGAGTTCCTAATCCTTCTTCGAGTTCAGGTAAGCAACCTGCACGAGTGATTGAATGGGGCGGTGACCCGCAAGCTATTAAATCGATTTTAACAAAATCCTTCCATATTGACATAACATCACTGAAATGTTCAATACCTGTGCATGAAAAAGAGCTTAACCAACTATTAATCTCTTTAGAAAAAACAGTCGCTCCATATCCTGGGACAATTAAAATTACTAACCTGGACTTGTTTTTAAAACAAGTCGAACCTTTCCTGCATAGGAAAATCGAATTAATAGATCTTGATATAAACAGGAAAAAACTAATTTTCAATCAAAAGTCAATCATCTTAGATAACGTTTCCTTAGAAAAATTAATCCTTCAAGGAGATCCAAATCTAGATGATTATTTAAATGAAATTTTTCCGATACCACTTCCATTCTCTAAAGGCCTGAACTATGTATAAGGGGTTATGAAATTATGAGTACAATTTTAATCCGTAATGTTCGTTTCGTATCCGATGCAAAACCAAAGCCTAGAACCATTCTTATTCGGAATGGTCAAATAGAATCAATCTATAATGATGATGTATCCTTTGATATTAAAACTGATTCTGCCATCGAGGGAAATGGTCAATTGCTGATCCCTGGCATGATTGATGTACATATACATGGGGCAGATGGTTTTGATATGATGGACGGCACCATCGAAAGTGTGGAAGCCGTTTCTAGAGCCTGTGCTCGAACTGGATGTACGTCTTTCTTAGCAACATCCGTATCATCTTCATTACAAGACCTTCTTAAAATGATAGGAAATGTAAAAGAGGCAGCCGGCAGAGAACCTGGGGCGGGGTTAGTTGGCCTCCATATAGAAGGCCCTTATCTAAATGTGAAGCGTAAAGGAATGCAGAATGAACAATATTTACGGCATCCAGATCTGGATGAAATGAAAACCATTTTAGAGGCATCTGGTTCGCTGCTCCGAATGGTGACACTCGCACCTGAGCTGCCGGGCGGTCTTGAAATGATCCGTTTTTTAAAGGTACAAGGAATCATTGCGGCGATTGCTCATTCTGACTCAACCTATGAAGAAGCAAAGGCAGCATTTCAAAGTGGTGCCAGTCATGTTACCCATTGTTTTAATGGAATGCGGCCGATTCATCACCGGGACCCAGGGGTGGTCATCGCTGCATTTGAGGATAGCTCGGTAAGTGTTCAAGCTATCGTGGATGATGTGCATCTTCACCCAGCTATCGTAAGGCTGATTTATCGGGAAAAGGGCCCAGATCATATGGTCCTCATTACAGATGCTCTTCAGGCAATGGGGATGGGGGATGGAACCTATTTATTCGGAGGGCATGAAGTGAGGGTAAGTCATGGGGTTGCTACATTAAGTGATGGAACACTTGCATCCAGCACTGTAACTATGAATCAAGCATTGGGGAAAGCAGTTCGATCGGGGATTCCTTTAAAAGATGCTGTTACAATGGCAACAAAGACACCGGCAGATATTCTGGGACTGCCTAATAAAGGCAGGATAGAACCCGGGGCAGATGCTGACTTAGTTCTTATGAATGACCAATTCGAAGTGCTATGGACTATTGTAAATGGGAAATTGGTCTATAGACGAGACTAGGAGTTCCTCACGACAAATAGGCATGAATCCACCTAACTGGATTCATGCCTATTATTTAGGAAGTAAAACTACGTAAATAGTTTATCGAACGTTGAACATCCTCTCCCATCGACCGGAAAGGCTGAATACAGTCGGGATGCCATAGTTCGAGTGCCAGCCAACCGTTATAGTGAGCTGATGCTGCAGAAGCCATTAGGGAAGAGAAATCAATATCTCCTTCAAGCAGGTCTTCGGTTGGCATGCCCCCATGTTGATTACGTAAATGAAAGGCATTAATCCGATCAGGATAGGTATTGACCCACTCAATAGGATTGCATCCAGAAACAAAAGCCCAGCCAGTATCAACGCAAAGTCCTACACTTGTGTCTGCATATTGGACGACAGATCGAAGGTCACCTGTTGCATTGTGATTATCAGCGGCATGATTATGCAAGCAAACTTTTAGTCCCATTGGGGTAACAAGTTCAGAAATACGAGATAAGTTTTCACCTTGCTGTTTAAAATGATCCTCCGACTTGGAAACGACATTTTTCCAATTGATTGGATCAGCATTTAATAACAAATCAGAGCCTTCAGCTGCTGCTAACCGTTCTGCGAATGGCAAAATCGATTGCTCCACATCAAGAGTGTTAAATGGTACGTGTAAAGGGAGGCCAATATAAGAAGCTGAGATGGCCAAGCCATAGGAACGTGCTAATTTAAGTTTTTCAGTATCGGCATCGATTTCTACAGCATCTAGGCCTGATTCGGCACAAGCACGGAATAGCTCATCCCACTCAGGGGTCTTGCCATCTCGTTTCCAACGCTCAGACCAGCCGTACATATTTGATGAAAATCCGCGGATGTTCAAATAATTACCCCCTTCTGAACTAGGTCAATTGTTTGTTTTTCGCTTTTTTTCGCGGCATTATATAGAGCTGTAATGCATTGAAAGTTATTCAGAACTTGTTGATTGACATTAGCGTGTGAGTCAAGTCCTCTCACTTTCCGATAAAAGTGAAGTAGAGGGTTATCAAAAATGGTGAACTCACTCCGAGGGCCAGTTTCAACTTGTTCTTCAACAATTTGTCCCTGCTTATCGTATCGTTTGAAGACAGGCTGTCGTGAATCAAATGGAGTCCATCTAACAGAGCCTAATGTACCTTCAATTTCTACCCGTACGTACTCTTCACTATGAGCACATGAAGCACGCTCGTAATGAACATGGACCGGTTGGTTATCGCAGATGTATGTCATAGATGCCCCCACATGTGTTTCCACATCAAATGGTGTATCGGAGGGATCAATTTCTGTTATGGGTTTAGCCACCCAGGCAGAGTTTATCTCAATAACGTCCGGATGGAGTATGTCATTCAAGGTGGCAAAGTCATATGGCCCCCAATCCATTAGGACACCTCCGCCGCTTTGTGTTGAATCAAGGAACCAGCGGCTTGCAGGCTGGTATTCAATCCCGGAACGACTTCGTTCCCATTTGTTTACAAATGTAACATGATAAATATCACCGAGACAGCCAGAGCGAATAACATCTTTTATTGCTTCCATGTGAGGCATACCCTTAAAACGGACGCTGCAGCAACCTAAGTACCGATCATGTTTTTCTGCGAGCTGAACCATCTCTTCGGCTTGTGATAGATTCATAGCAAGTGGTTTCTCACAAAGGACATGGCGTCCAGACTTGAGTGATAACTTTGTTGGGTCTAAATGCGCCAATGGTGGGGTGCTGATAATCACGATATCATCATTTTCGGCTGCTTCAGAGTTAAGCATTTCTTCCACATTTGTAAAACCAATCGCTTCAGGGAACTGATCACAGAAAGCGGCTAATGCGATAGGATTTGTATCTGCCACTCTCAATTTAATCGGTTCGGAAAGTTTCTTTGCCGTTTCTGCATGTGTACGACCGATGACGCCCGCGCCTATAATATATAATCTCAAAACGCTCACCTCAGTTAGAATTAATGGTTCCACTCTAACAAAATCAAAAAATAGATTCTCCTCCAATTAAGATAAAAACTAATCAAATTGTACAAAGGAAGATTCGTTAATATAGAATAGGGGTGAAATAATGCACGTCGAACATTTACAATTACAGCGCTCGTTTGCATTTTGCCGAGTCTGGGGGTCAGATGAAGAGCATGATTTACATGTTCATGCTTGTTTAGAAATTGGGGTTGTGCTTAAAAACGAGCTGGAATATCGGTTTAATGACCATACCTACATCGGCCGGCCAGGAGACGTTTTCTTATGTCGTCCTTTCGAGCCGCATTGGAGTTTTTCTAAACCAAATCAACCGTTCGAATGTATTCTCGTTCTGTTTACACCCACTGCTGTACATAAAATTCCAGATGGAAATCAACTGATTAAGCCTTTCTATACGACAAAAGGTGTTCAGCCATTAATACCTGCTAACACGAATTTCGCAAAAGCAATAAGTAAAGCAGCGACTTTAGCTGTGGAAGCTCAGGAGCAGGGGAAGGAAGCCTGGTTAACTCAACAATTCATGCATTTTATTGATATTTTGTTACAGGTGAATCAGTATATGAAAGAATCTCAATCTACAGATATTCAAACATTAATTCCTTCTGAAATCGTTGAAGCCGTGGGGTACATGCTTGATCATTATCATGAGCCTCTAGATATTGAAAAACTGTCATGGCAGGTCGGATTGGGAAGAACAATGTTTTTTAAAGAGTTCCGCCTGTTGACAGGACTAACTCCCAATGAGTTCCTCAACAGGCTGCGGATACAGAGTGCAAGCGATTTGCTTCGTTCAACAAATAAAAGCATGATTGATCTCGCCTTTGCAAGCGGATTTCAGTCATTGAGTGCCTTTAACAAGCAATTTAAAAGCTATACGGGCCTATCTCCACGAGAGTATCGTAAGAAGCCTAACACTTAAGAAAACCTTTTATTTGCATTATTCAAAAGGATAAGTAATAGTTATACTAACTAGGAAAGTTCAAATGAAAAAGGAGATAAGTTATGGCAAATAATAATAAAAATAAGAAAAAAGAAGCAAAATCATCATCTGCTTTTACTTTTTGGATGATCGGCTTGGTTGCCGTTTTTATTTTAGGGTTCATTTTTTTAGGCAATCATTCCAAACAACAAGATAAAACCACATCCACAAAAATTGATTATAGCAATCAGCCATACTTAGGTAAGGAATCAGCTCCCGTTTCGATTATTGAATTCGGTGATTATAAATGTCCGAATTGCAAAAACTTTGGCAATGATGTTGTACCAATTATTCAAAAGGAACTTGTTGATACCGGCAAAGCAAAGTTTTATTTTATGAATGATTCGTTCATTAACGTTGACTCCGAACGATCAGCAAAATTTGCGGAATCCGTATTCGCGGAACTTGGTAATGATACGTTTTGGAAATTCCATGAGCTCCTTTACAAAAAACAGCCTGAAGATACGAAATATGAGAAAATCGACCTTTTTACGGAAGATTTTTTGACTAATACATTAAAAGAAGTGGCTAGCGATGAAGATGTTGACAAGGTCGTAAAGAATTTCGATGCTAAGAAATCCAATGATGCTTGGCAAAAAGATATGGATTACGCTGAAAAACTAGGTGTTACAGGAACCCCAACCATTTACGTTAATGGGGAAAAGTTTGATGGACAAACCATTGATGACTTAAAAGACATGGTTGAAAAAGCTGCAAAGGGTGAATAAGCATGAATAAGTCCTTACTTCTCGCCTGGATCACTGCCATCATTGCCACACTAGGCAGTCTCTATTTTAGTGAGGTGATGCACTTTATTCCTTGTACACTTTGTTGGTACCAAAGGATATTTATGTACCCGCTAGCCATCATCCTTGGAGTCGCAGTTTACCGAAACGACCAAGGCATCTATAAATACGCATTGCCGATGTCGATCATTGGTCTGCTAATCGCTGGATACCATACATTATTACAGAAAATACCGTATTTACAGCAATTTGAAATGTGCACATCTGGAGTGCCCTGCTCAAAGGATTACATTAACTGGCTTGGCTTTGTTACTATTCCATTATTAGCTTTCATTGCATTTATGATTATTACTGTCTGCTTAATCATTATCTCTCGTGACAAAAAGTAATTATAGTACCATAGAAAAGAGCGGTGAAACCAATAGGTTTCCCGCTCTTTTCTGTTGGCACTAAGCCTCAATTAGTACATAAAGGATGCACCAACAATGATCAATAAAATAAACAACACAACGATTAACGCAAAGCTGTTGTTATTGCGATGATGATCGGACATAAAATTATCACCTCCTCCTCTTAATTATTACAATGTATGCATGAAGCGTTTCTGATGAAATGGACAAACGTTGACTAATAGAAAAAGAAGTTAATATAATTCAAAAAAACGTTTGCAGAATTTTAATAAATAACTAATTTTATAGAACTTATTATTATAGTATAATAATATACAGTTATTTGGATTAATGGAAAAGGCAGTCATTTCATTCAGAAGAGGTGTTAAGCAATGGCAAAAATTTTAGTAGCAGGTGAGATCCCGCAAAAGGGGTTAGAGATGTTGTTAGAAAATCACGAGGTTGAAGTATTTTCAGGCGAGAAATTGATATCTAATACAGAATTAAAAGAGCGAATCAAAGATAAGGATGCTCTTCTCAGTTTATTATCTACCCCAGTAACAAAAGAAATAATTGACCAAGCCCCTAACCTAAAAATCATAGCAAACTATGGAGCTGGATTTAATAATATTGACTTTGATTATGCGGCATCCAAAGAAATACCAGTTACAAATACACCTATAGCGTCTACTGCTGCAACGGCTGACTTGACTATGGCCCTCTTACTTGCCTCTGCAAGAAGAGTAGCTGAAGGGGATGAAGTCTGTCGTACGTTTGGTTTTAATGGATGGGCCCCTCTTTATTTTCGAGGCCGGGAAGTAACAGGAAAAACCATCGGTATTATTGGATTTGGACAAATTGGCCAAGCGGTTGCGAAAAGAGCAGCTGCCTTTGACATGAAAGTTCTATATACGGGTCCGAATCGAAAAAGCCAAGAAGTTGAACAGGCACTAAACGTGACCTATGTATCGTTTGATAAGTTAGTTGCAGAATCAGATTTTATTACAATAAATTGTTCTTATAATCCAACGCTGAAACATATGTTCAGTACAAAGCAGTTTGAAATGATGAAATCAACCGCCTATATAATTAACTGTGCCCGTGGACCAATCGTTGACGAGGCGGCCTTGATCAAGGCCTTAGGAGAGAAACAGATTGAGGGAGCAGGAATTGATGTATTTGAATTCGAGCCTGAAATTAGTGACGGTTTGAAAAAGCTGAAAAACGTTGTATTAACTCCACATATCGGGAATGCTACTTATGAAGCACGCGATGCCATGGCGATTATGGCAGCGGGAAACATCGTTAAGGTGTTAAACGGTGAAGCACCGTCGTATGTGATTAATGGGGTTAAAGAAACAATCCTCGTTTAAAATGATTGGCAAAAAAAGACGGCAGCTGCCGTCTTTTTTATGAATACTGTGGGCGGAGTTTTGACCGTTTGTTGACATGCTGCTCGGCACTTAAAGCTGCAATCGCACCGTCAGCTGCTGAAATAACCGCTTGTTTAATCGGTGTTCTTCTGGCATCGCCGCCTGCAAAGACGCCGTCAACATTTGTGCGAAGGTACTCATCTACCATGACATATCCTTCTTCGTCGCGGATCACTGCTCCTTTTAAGAAGTCAGTTCCTGGCATCATTCCACCGAGATATAAGAAAATTCCATCCACATCCCATATTTGCTCTTCCTTTTTATCGGTAAGCACAACAATTTGCTCCACACTATCTGTCCCAATAATTTCTCTTACACGATGACGTTTATAAATTTCTACATTTGAGTTATTTTCTAATACAGAAAGATCTACATCGCCCTTTAATTCAGTTGGAATTAACAACTTTACTGTTTTACAATACTTGGCCAATGTTTCTGCCTCGTGGATGGCTTCATCATTATCACCAACAACAGCGACCGCTCTGTCTTGATAAAAGGCTGCATCACAGGTTGAACAATAGCTAACACCACGTCCTGTGTATTCTTCTTCCCCTTTAATCTTACCGGAAGGCGCTTTTGCTCCTACAGCAATAAAGACACTTTTAGCTTTAATGGTACCTTCGGCCAATTCTATCATTTTGATTTCATCTGAAAAATCAACCGATAGGACAGTTGAACGAACAAATTCTGCTCCAAAATCCTTCGCTTGTGCCTGCATTCTAGTTAACAGTTCAAGCCCGGTAACTTCTTCGCGTACACCTGGGTAGTTCGCGATTTTATGTGTGATCGCAAGGGTGCCAGCTTTTGGAGCTTTATCAATCACGAGTGTTTTTAATTTCCCTCGGGCTGCATATACAGCTGCAGATGCTCCGGCGGGACCACCGCCGATGGTAACAAAATCATAGACTTCTTCAAGAACATTTTCATTGACTGCTTGAAAAATAGTATCAGCATTTGCGTCGCTAGTTTCAGCATTTGCAGAGCTCACCACGGGGACTTGGTCTTCTGATAGCCCAAGTAATTTATTTAATTTTTTCTCTTGGAAGCCAAGGACCAGCTTTCCATTAATAAGCGTTGCTGGTGTTCCATAAATTTTCCGTTCCTTTAATTGATCAAAATATTCCTTATGTATGGAAGCATTCCGCTCTTCGAAATCAATGTGGCGTTCTTTTAAGAATGATTTTACTTTTTCACAATAGGGACAGCCGGAACTGCTATAAACGATCACTTCAGGTT
>NZ_JBALSN010000174.1:0-21285 GCF_036966985.1 Neobacillus drentensis
CAGCAACCACACCACATTCCGCAATTTTCGTTAAGATACTGATTTTTTTCATCATCACAGTCACTTTCTTTCTACTTATTTTCTTTTCACAAAAATATTTTCAATTAGTTTTCATTGTTCTTATTTAAATTTACAAAATCATACTCTTATCGTATCATATAATAGAACAGCGTTCCAAAAATATGAACTGAAAAACACTTAAAAGAGGTAGAAATCATGTCTAATGTTCAATCCCTTGAAAGAGCTCTTACCATATTAAACAAGCTTTCTGAATATCCCGACGGCATCCAGATTACGCGGCTAGCGGAGCAGGTTGGACTGACAAAAGGTACCCTTCATCGATTATTATCTACACTATCAAATATGAATTATGTTGTGAAAGATGAAGAAACCGACAAATATAAACTTGGCTTACAAGTCCTCTTTCTTTCTAGAAACCTTTTAAATCAATCGAACATTGTCACGATTGCAAAGCCATTTTTAGAAAAATTAGTACAAGAAGTGAATGAAACCGTTCATTTATGCATAGAAGACCGCGGCGAAGTGATTTATATTGATAAAATTGAAAGCAATCAAACCATTCGGATGTATTCGCGCATTGGAAGCAGAGCCCCCATGTACCGCACCGCTGTTGGAAAAATATTACTTTCCGATATGAGTCCGGACAAATTTGAAGACATCGTTTCAAATATTACCTTTATTCCAAAAACACCTACAACGATTACATCTAAAGAAGAACTCATCAAAGAAATTGAAATGGTGAAACTCCAAGGTTATGCCTTAGACAATGCCGAGAATGAAGAAGTATTAAGATGTATTGCATCACCTATTTACGATCATAAAGGCAAGATTGTTGCCAGTTTTAGTATTTCTGGACCTAATAATCGAGTAACGATGGATCTAATCAACCATACATTAATAGACAAAATGAAACAGTATAGTATCGCCATTTCAAGAAACCTTGGCTATACAGGTTCTTAAACAAGATAATTTAAAGGTAAAGAAAACCAGATAAAGCGGTCTTCTTTACCTTTTTTCATTTCTACAATTAACGCTTCTCCAATGATTCTTCAATAAAAACTTCTAAGTTGGCTCGATTAGGTAATCCGTCGTTATCTCCGGGAGACATCACTGCAAGGGCACCGATAGCTGTTCCGCGTTTTACCGCTTCCTTCAATGGTAAACCTTCTAATATCCCACTGACCACTCCAACAGCAAATCCGTCACCAGCACCTACCGTATCAACAACTTTCTTTACTGGGAATCCCTCGGTGTAGAATTGCTCACCTTGTGAACTTGTGAACGCCCCCGCTGCCCCGAGCTTAATTACAACAGTTTTTACACCAGCAGCGTGATAATAAGCAGCAATCTCATGTACGTCTTCTTTACCCGTTAACAGTTTCCCTTCCTCAATGCCTGGAAGAACAATGTCTGCTCGGCAGGCCAGGTCATTAATGATCTGAACCATTTCTTGTTTGTCTGCCCAAAGGCCCGGACGCAAGTTAGGATCATACGAAATTTGCACGCCGCGTTCACGAGCCACTTTCATGAGTTCGTATACCATCTCACGACACCCTGCGGATAATGCTGGTGGAATACCCGTTAAATGAATGTGGTCAAATCCATCCCAGTTCAAATGAGCGATGGTTTCCACGTCCATATGTGAAGCTGCCGAATTTTTACGGGCTGAAAACACTTCTGGATCACCGCTTACGACCTTTTCCTTCCACTGCATTCCTGTTAAATAGTTTGCATTATACGTCACATATGTCGTATCAATGGCATTCTGCCTAAGAAACGTTTCGATATTTTTGCCAAAAGGGTCCATTCCTAGTTGGGTAATATAGGTAACTTCATGCCCCAAGCGTGACATCCCAATGGAAAAATTGACCTCCGCCCCAGCAACAAAACGATCAAATTGCTCAACCTTTTCTAAGGAACCCTCTTGGTTGGCTACAAAGAGAGCCATTGGTTCTCCTACAGTCATAATTCTACTCATTCGATTCTCTCCTTAATCGAAAGAGAGACATACGCTGAATATGTCCCCCTTGATTTATTTATCAAGCCGTTGCTTTGCTTCCGTCCGGCACAACTGATCCTTTGTTTTTCTTTTTCATATATTGTGACCAATAGGCAGTTAAAATCGGAACTAATATCGATGTGACGATCACAGATGCGGCACATAAAGCCGTTGCCGATTGCGCAACTGGAAGAAATTCAGGTTTCATCGTGGCAATGATCATTGGATTGGCCACTGCAGCCCCTGCTGTACTTGATGCTGCAAGTCCTGCTGTACCGTTTCCGCCACCGATAAACTTATCAG
The DNA here is from genome assembly GCF_036966985.1 of Neobacillus drentensis. Lineage (GTDB taxonomy): Bacteria > Bacillota > Bacilli > Bacillales > Cytobacillaceae > Neobacillus > Neobacillus drentensis_E. The sequence goes on from NZ_JBALSN010000174.1 coordinate 2,324, forward strand.
CCAGCATCAATGGAATACCAGTGATAGCGATTACAAGAAGACCCAATAAAATACCTGCAAGACCAGTCTTCGCAATTACCGTCAGATCAATCGAGTTACCAAGAGCAAATCCAAAGAATGGAATCATGGTATGTGTAGCTTTACTGAAAAATTCACGGAAATCTTTATCCAAGTTACCAAGAATAAACCCTACTAAGAAAGGTAAGACAGCGCCTACGAATGCTTGCGGTTGAAATGCAGCTAACCCAGTTGAACCAAGAATTAACATGGTCACTAGTGGACCTGATTCAAGTGACATAAGGACAAATGCACCAGCTTCTTCTTTACTGCCATACTGCTGCATAATAGAAGCATATAAACCGCCGTTTGTCATATCCATGCATGCGATTAAAGCGAGAACAGAGAACCCTGCAAAAAAGCCTGTTTGAATCCCGCCATCTGGGATAAACATAGATGCAACCATGGCAACAATCCATGCAACCGCTATCTTAGTTACCACAAGTGTTCCTGATTTTCGTAAAACCGTACCTGTTGCTTTAATATTGATTCCTGCACCCATACAGAAAAACCAGACTGCTAGAATTGGAACCGTACCGGTCATTAACCCATTTGTAAATGAACCAAAATACTCTCCAGATTTTGGGGCGAGTGTATGAATAATTGCACCTAAAAATAATGGAACCAGCATTAGACCACCAGGGATTTTTTCCATCGTCTTCATAATTTTCATAATTTGCATACCTTACCTTTCGGTTAATAATGGGTAATTTTTTAGTAAAAAAGTTGAGACATGCTGTGTTATGTTCCTAAATCAACTATTGATAATCAAAGGCGGCATTATGTAAGCGTTATTATTGAAACCGCCTTTGACACTTGAATCTCTATTTCCCTTTGCCGGATTAACGGGCTAACCAACCACCGTCAACTGCTAGAATATGGCCATTCATATAATCGGAGGCCTTACTAGATAAGAAGACTACTACACCCATAAGGTCTGATGGATCAGCCCATCTTCCAGCTGGAATACGAGAGAGGATTTCCGCATTTCGAACTTCATCCTCACGAATTGGCGCTGTATTAGCCGTAGCAATATACCCTGGCGCAATCGCATTAATTTGGATATTGTAATGGCCTAATTCATTAGCAAATGCTTTTGTAAGACCAGCCACTCCATGCTTACTTGCTGTGTAAGGCGGAATAAATTTTCCACCTTGGAAGGACAGCATGGAACCAATATTGATAATTTTTCCGCTTTCTTGCTTAGCCATGACTCTAGCAACCTCTTGACTTAGAAAGTAGACTGCGTTCAGGTTAATATCCATAACCGCATCCCAATCCTCTTGTTTGTATTCTAGTAATGGCGTACGACGGATGGTTCCTGCATTATTCACGAGAATATCTATTTTTCCATAGACCTTCAGACACTCATCTACAATATTCTTAATATTTTCCCTTACCGTTAAGTCGGCCTGATGAAAGTGAACTGTGCGTCCAGTCTCTTCAATCAGAGCTCTCGTTTCATCCCAATTGGTATCGTGGGAAACAATAAATAAATCTGCTCCTGCTTTCGCTAAGGCGATTGCATACCCTTGGCCAAGACCAGTATTTCCTCCTGTCACAATCGCAACCTTACCTGTTAGTGTAAAAAAATCTAGTGAAAAATCTCTTAAACTCATTTGCTAAGCACCTCTTCTTTTATGTCTTCTAATTTTGCAGTTTACAAGTTATCTCAATTGGTCCATGGTTACTTGATCCATATCGTTATAGGTTTTATTTTCTCCTGCCATTGCCCAGATAAAAGTATAATTACTAGTTGCACTTCCGCAATGAATCGACCATGGCGGTGAAATGACCGCTTGTTCGTTCTTCATCACAAGATGACGTGTTTCTGTTGGCTCACCCATCATATGGAACATTCTTGCATTTTCATCCAAATCAATATATAGGTAGACTTCCATTCTGCGGTCATGTGTATGAGTTGGCATCGAATTCCATACGCTTCCCGTATTTAATTGCGTCAAGCCCATTACAACCTGGCAGCTTTGGATTCCCTCATTATGTATCATGCGGCGAATCACTCGATCATTGGCATTTTCAAGTGACCCTAATCGATCACCTTCAATATCCTTAAAGGCTACGTGTTGAACTGGATACTCTTTATGTGCTGGTGCAGAGAATAAATAATACTTTGCTGGACTTACAGTGGATTCACTCGTGAAAAGTAACTCTTTCTTTCCTAATCCAACATATAAGCAATCTTTGTTTTCCATTTCATATGTCTCGCCATCAACGGTAATCTTCCCGCTTCCCCCAATATTGAAAATGCCAACTTCTCTGCGCTCTAAAAAGTAATCGGCTTTGATTTGGTCATATCCTTTTAAAGAAATCGTCTCTCCCATTGGCGTGATGCCACCAACAATGGCACGGTCTTCCATCGTATACACGAGTTTGGTTTCGCCTGGCACAAATAATTCTTCAATTAGATAGTGTTTGCGAAGTTCCTCGGTTGTAAATGTTTTTGCATGGTCTGGGTGTGTTGAGTACCTTGTTTCCACAGTATCCACTTCCTTATATTTAATGGTTTTATCTCGGATAATTTTGTTCCACATCGTGGTACGATGTTTCATAATTTAATTATAGCGTTTTCATCTTCAAATGGCTAGTAGTAATTTGACAAAAAAATGAATTTTATATTTTAAAGATGTTGATTGACTATTCTTATACAAATGCCTTACAGATAAAAAAAGGGGGAGAGTTGTTGTACTTATAAGGACCGGATGTGCTTATATTTCACTGGAGAGGTCTATAAGAACGGTTTATAACGACCTGTCCTTCTTTTTTTCTCTGAATCAGTCTATAAGAATGGTGCATTACTAAAAAAATCTAGTGAAGTTTCCTTAATTTTTGGTAAAATCATGTAAAAGTATTTTTGGGGGATTTTTATTATGATTACCTATCCGAAGTTAAAAAAGGGAGCTGCCATTGGAGTAACCGCACCTTCTTCTGGTGTACCTGCACCATTAAATGAAGTCATTAAACAAGCATGCAGCCGGATGGAGCAAAGAGGATTCACTGTGGTCTGTGGAGAAACAAGTTGGACTCAAGACAAGGCTAAATCAGCTCCAGCTTTAATCCGTGCAGCTGAATTTAATTCAATGATGGGGAACAGCGCCATTGACATTATCATTCCACCTTGGGGCGGGGAATTGTTAATCGAGATTCTCGAACATATAGACTTTGAAAATATTAATAAGAAGTGGGTTTTAGGCTATTCAGATGTTAGCGTGCTTTTGCTTGCGATTACCTTGAAAACAGGTATCGCTACCGCTCATGGGACAAATCTCGTAGATTTAAGAGGAGAATTAATGGATGAAACGACCGCCATGTGGGAGTCTGTGTTAGCAACGAACTCGGGAGAAGCTATTATTCAGCATTCCTCTGAACATTATCAAAAGGAATGGCAGCATTCGAATCCCTCACCCTGTGTCTTTCATTTAACCGAAAAGACTGTTTGGAAAGTTGTCGGGAACCAACCTGTTAAAATCCAAGGTCGATTGCTCGGTGGATGTATAGACATTATCAGACATCTAATCGGGACACCATTCGGTGATGTAGATGCTTTTAGAAAAAAACATATAAACGGAGAGCCTGTTATTTGGTATTTAGAGAATTGTGAAATGAATACTGCTGACTTGCGAAGATCCTTGGTCCAAATGAAATTAGCTGGTTGGTTTGAAAACTGTTCTGGCCTAATGTTTGGACGGAGTGAAGCCAATAAGCCCGTTGAAAACTATACAGTGGAAGATGTTTATCAAGACCTTGCTGATGAGCTTAAAATACCCGTTATTTATGATATTGATTGCGGGCACCTTCCACCACAAATCACCTTTATCAATGGAGCATTTGCGGAGGTAGAGGTCTCAGAAGGTAATGGAGTGGTTAATCAGATTTTTCGAACATAATTTAACCGAAAATAAAGGCAAAAAGGGCTGCCACATTGGCAGCCCAAATTAATAACAAGAAGTTAGTTTTATCCACCTAAAAGCCTGGTTATTATTAAATCACTGCCTGTTACGATAACGATACTTTGCCCAAAACCACTCAAAATACCAGTCGTAACTCTCAAGATATTATTACTCATCCGATACTTCCTTTTCTGAGTCCACCCATCAATAACCATCGGAACATTTAAAAGGAGCCCGAGCAATAATGAAAAATGTATTCCTGCTATCAACAAAAGCGGGAAAAGTAAATAGCCTGCCAAGATTCCCGTGCACCTTGCACATAAAGGGAGAGTATATCCCTTTAAGGTTATACTCCGAGACTTCATCCGATGACATGGAACGATATCTAGCCATCTCATTAGATTAATTACAATCCGGTCCGCAATCACAATCTGGCCCACAGTCAAAGTCAGGGATACAATCGCAATCGGGAGTCCAATCATATTTCTTTTTTCTATGCTTCTTTTTCCCATAATAAATCAAAATAAACAGCAATAGTACGATTCCTGCACCAATTGCAATCACACCGACTGTTATCGTTCCTTTTACCAATAAAGTGGTACCCACGACAAAACATATAATCATTGCCGTTAAGAATAGAAAAAACATCCCCATCACCTTTGTATTTAGAATTAACTTATCCATTTTGCTAAGTATTCCCTGAATCCTTATCATGATTAAAGCTTTATAGAATTCTATCATTCTATTCGCCTTTGAAGAATATCTTTCGTTCACTTTTTATTATTCATTATTGATTTTCGTGTAGGTATGATAATTCATAGGCGGAGAATTTCCGGCTAATGTATATAGAGGAGGCTTAAGAAGTAGATATAAGCGGAGAAATTCCGATTAACTGCTTTAAATAAGACAAAATCCAAGGATTTGGATAATATAAACGGAAAAACTTCCTTTATTTTTAAGGAAATATGGGTATTTCCCAATATAAAGGGAATTTTTCCGTTTATTTTTTAAACACAGTGAAATCAACATTCAGTTATAACAGAGCCAATTTATAAAAAGAGCTTTTTCCTAATTTAAAGGTTTGAATTTGACAGGAATTCATAATGTATAGTTGTTATACTATGGATATCCACCATTGAAAGGAGCCGAATCTATGAAATATAAAATAATCGAAAGAGAATGTTTTCAAGTAGTCGGCATCAAGCGGGTTTTTTCATGTGCCAATGGAGAGAATTTGACAGAGATCCCCAAAATGTGGACTGATGTTCATCAAGATGGAACCAATGATTTATTATTCAAGTTGAATAACGGGGACATTAACGGCGTCCTTGGAGTATGTGTCGATAAACGAAGCACGCAGACACAATTAATAGATTACTGGATTGCTACGGAACATACTGGTGCCACTCCCGATGGCTTAATGAATCTCGAGATACCCGCTTCAAAGTGGGCGGTATTTGAAGTGCACGGTGCAATGCCTGATGCTATTCAAAAAGTGTGGAAACAAATATACACCGAATGGTTCCCCTCCAGCCATTACAAGCATGCAGGGACGCCAGATTTAGAAGTCTATTCCGCTGGTGATCCTTGGAGCGCTGATTACTACTCGGAAATATGGATTCCTTTAATATAGGAAGTTAATTTTTCTAATCAAACGTTTGGTTAGTTTCTCTAATTCAGGAAAATCAATGGTTCTGGCGATTCAATCAGACGTTTGATTAGTTTAACAGTCAATAAATTAATGGATGATTAACATCTAGTTCATATTTTATTAATAATCTAGCGGTATAGTACATATTAGAGGGGATAGCATGCGTGGCTATCATGGTATTTGGCGTAGGCGGAGCCGATACTCAGGAAAGAGCACCAAATAAAAATGATGCTCCCTTAACTGTAGTTAAAACCACTTTGGACAAGAGGGTAAAACAGGATATTCATTACTTACTTTCCTTTCATTAAGGGAAGCAGATTTGAGGATAACAAGTTAGCCTTCCTTTGCTTTATCCAAAATACATATGCGATGGTTAACGTTCCAAACCAAACGAGTACTGACAGGATTCCGAGGATGGGTAATGGAGTCAGTTCAAATACTGTACGCCCTAATGCAGTTTGGATGCCTATCAAAAGTATTGAGAGCATCCAAGCGATACACCCAGAATGAATCAGCCGTTTTTTTACACGATCCCTCACCTGAGCTTTTTCCAAAAGCCAAGCAGGTAAGATTAATGTTTGCAGCGCGTGAAATCCAACCCCATGCAGGACAATGACATTCCCCCCATCCCCTGTTAGGCGGTCTTGTAGGACAATCATCCATAGACCAGCAAAATTAGCTGCCAGAACAGATAGAAAGGCATAGCGAATCCCCATGATAAGCAAGGGCCGTTCAAAAGGACGTTTCATTCGTAAAAAATGAATCGTAAGGACAATTGCTAAGAAGACCAGTACTAAAGAAACAACCCCAAACAACATTCCAGCCACCATATCAACAACTGTTCCTTCACGTGTAAATCTAGGGCTAATTCCTCTAAAGTTCTGAACCGTTTCAATGGTAAAAGAATATAAGCTTGCTATGATAAATGACCACCGCACCGCTTTCCTCTTCCCTGCTTTAAATCTTGTAAGCGGTAAAATCGCAGCCATCGATAGCATAAACACGCCAATTGCGGCATTAAAGGAAAAAGCATCCTTCAAGTTGCCTTCCGGTGCCTTAATCGGTCCTTGAAAATTGATATAAAGTGCGATGCCTGCCGAAAGAAGGAATCCGATCATACCAGTAAGGACTAGACCTCTTTCTCCTTCAAAAAGCTTATAGGACTGCTCAACTTCATTTCGATTTCCCTTAAACATATATAGTCCCTTCTTTCAATCGATTTATTTATCAGTCAATAAATAATCTTGCAAAAAAATAATGCATATTTATTTATTAATCAATAAATAGAATTGTAATAAAAAAGAGCGGTTTAAGCTCCATTTTAACAATTATCTTTTCCTGGTGTTAATTGCGGCAAATTTAATACTTCTGCAAGTGTAATTAATAAACCTGTGCCAATAAACTGAGAGGCTATCTCTTTGGCATTTGAAATCCCTGCATTTTCAAATTTTAAAGTGAGCGATTCAAAAATGGTTAAAAATAAATTTCTAACGTGTTCGCGAATCCCGATATCTGATATGGCATATGCCTGCATAACCATCAATACCTCATCACGATGTGTTTGAATAATTTGTTCAAATGCATGCCCCATCGTTTCAATTAATCGATCGGCAGGAGCTTGAATTTTTGCAAAAGTGTCATAAATGCGGCTGAATGCACGATCAATAACAGCTTTGAACAATTCTTCCTTGTTTTCAAAAAAATGAAATACATAGGGCTGTGTCACTCCTGCAGCTTTTGCCACCATTGCCGTTGTTGCTTTATAATACCCCCTTTCGGCGAAGACACCTACTGCATTTTCGATTATGAGTTCTTTTTTATCTTCTCGGACTGCCACTACTGCTACCATCCTTTTCAACATCAATTTATTTATTGATTGATTAATAAATAAATNNCAATAGGTTCAAAAATATTAAAAACCTACAAATTGACTATCTTTGTAGGTTAGAAAAAAACTTTTTTATTAATACTCTAGATTAACTAAGCTTTGTAATAAGGCGGAATACGCAACCACTCGTGGCGATCCAAATATTGTTTTACCGTTAAGCCAGCAGTAGTCTTTTTCAAGATAATTTTCGAAAAAATTAAACCAACATCGGCTCGAATGGATTCAGTAAGTCCTCTGGCTGCATAATTAACTCCCATAGCAAGATTGTAGGACATTAAATTAGCCATCTCTTCATCGTTTAATTTAGCACCTTCGGGAATACTCTTAAAATCTCCAACCGGTTTTTCCGGTGTTGATTGTGGAAATGGGACCCCTTCATTCATGAGAAACTCTTTCAGCTCGTCTCTAATCGGAATATGAACGGTTTCTCTGATATCCTTTAAAATTTGCTTTAATTCCGGATCTTGAGCAAGATTGTAACCGATTTCCTCATTACGCATAGTCGTTTCCGTTCCTAATAGAAAAAACCATAGGTTGGAAACCTCCATGACATTTAATGGTCTTTTTTCGCCGTCCATAAATGGTTCAAAAACATCTTGAATTAAGTCAAATAATTTCATGTTTAAAGATCCCACCAAACTTTGATTTATATAAAAGTAGGATTTCCAAGCATGCTAAGTAAAATACTTATTAAATAGTTTCTCTGCTGTACGGGTAGCTAAAGCCTGTGTCGTAAGGGTAGGATTGACTCCGCCTAAACTATTATAATGGACGCTGTTGTCTGCGATATATAACCTGTTTACTTGAAATGCTTCGCAATTCTGATCAACAACAAAACCCATTCGCATCGTACTTTCCATATGAATCATCATTCCGGCCGGCCAATTTGTCCATATTATTTTTTTAGCTCCAGCTTTTCGTAACAAATCTGCCGCTATCTTAACTAGGTGGTTTCGTTTTCTTCTGGATGCTTTTGCAGGCTGATAGGTCACAACAGGCACTGAACCATTTTCATCACTCAGTACCGGGTCGAGAGTAATTCCATTTCGCTGATCGACTTCATCATCTGTACTTACTAAAATATTCAACGTTCTACGGTAGGAATCCATGGCTTCTTTTAAATCATATCCAAAAAGACGTCCCTTGATATCCCAGGGATCGTCTATACTAGGCGGGTTTAAGAAAGAATATCCGGACTCACTCACCCCATAAAAAGAAGCAGTTAAACCTGGGCTCATCCCAACTGTCTGCAGCGTCCCAAATCCAGGATAGTCCAGCCTAGCCCCACAAGTATTTCCTACAAATGGATTAATAGCTGAAGTTCCGAGTATTGGAATCAAGTCCTTTTCATCAAAGATTCCAGATAACCAATCCATATAATGATTAACCAATCCTCTTCCAACCCAAGGATTTTCAGGCAGTCCTGAATTTAACCAGAGTCTTGGGCTTTCAATGCATCCCGACGCCATCACTACGATTTCTGCCCTCAGCTCTTCCTGCTCCCCCGTCCAGGTATCCCTTATTTTCACTCCAACAGCATGCAGCCCTTTAGCAGGGGTGTTTTCTGTTAAAATTTTTATAGCAAAGGAATTGGGTCTTATACAAACATTTCCTGTCTTTAAAGCAAGCGGAATATAACTAACATTTGTGGAGCGTTTGGCCATTTTATCTACAGAAGGTCCATGCGGACACCCGTTGATACAATGACCCGAAAGTGTGCATCCTTCCATCCAAGATAGTTCCTCTACAGAGATGTTTGGATTTTTGATGTGATCATTAGGTGGCAAAATAGCATTAGGCTGCGGCCTATATCCCGGGACGGTCACATCCAGCATAGGAATTAAATCCCACCCAGCCTTCCTTGCACCATAATAAAATAATTCTTCTTTTGCCGTAGTAGCGGCAAAGTTCACCGGTAATGTCGCTTCAACCTTTTCATAATAAGGAATAAGTTCCCGATAAGTTAGGGGCCAAACTTTGTCTATGGTGCTGGGATATGCCCGGGGGCAATTTGCTGTATAGGTCTGTGTGGTTCCCCCAACTCCGGAACATTGCCAAATGACGCCCTTCTGATTAGCATGCCGATACCATTGTGGGCGATTGCGATCCGCGGGGCCCCAACGAAGCCTTCCTGAAACTAAATCATTCATATTCATTTCCTGCTTGTTCAACATTTGTTTATATAGCAGGACATCCAAATCATCTGGTGTCGAACTGGATTCGGCTCCTGGATGTCTATTTGGATTAGGCCACTTTTTGTTCCCGTACCAGGGGCCTGCTTCTATAACCAAAACCTTTAATCCCATTTCTCCCAGCTCTTTTGCTATCACGGCTCCACCGCCGCCAGCACCAATAACAATCACGTCCTGTTTGGCCATTCATTATTCACCTTCTTGTGCCGAATGATTGCTAAGAATCCACGAAAATCACGATATCCAAAAGACGGACCTGGATATTGGGTCTGGAACCATCCATGTGGAAAATATTCCACCCTTCTGAACTCAGGAGGAAATAGTCGTGTGGTTCCGTACGCTGTCCATTCCGAATACTGGCCAAACATAGGGAGTTCATTTAGTGCATCCATCATAATTCGAACAAGTTCTGGATTATTTTTGTATGGGATACTCAAGGTTTCAAGATTAATTTCAAGCTTTTCTATATGGGTAATCGCCCTCAACCTGTCTATCGGAGAAAGTGCTGAAAATGGACCTCCACCAGCGAATGTATGTACATTAAGTGGATATTGGATCTGTCCTGTCCGGATTAATTGAGCGGCGCCTGCGTCTAGTAATTCAGCAGTAGCTTTCGACATAGACCTGCCATCTGCCAAATTTAATTGCGATTTAACCGGGAGAGCAATGGAATGATCCAATATCCAAATGATATATTCATAAACATCTAATTCCAGTGCGCCTGCCACTTGAACAGTTCCTATTGAATTTATATATCTATAATGGGGGGGAATAATCGCCTGAACTAGTGCTTGAAAAGTTGACTTGATATATCGATTTTTAGTTCGCTCCATACCGCACGGTTCCGTTATTTTCAGCACCCCCTTTTAGAATCGAAGAATAATCACTTACACCTCCTATTAATATTTATGTATTTGTTTTTCTATGTCATGAAAAAAAGCCTGAGGACAATTCATCCCCAAGCTTCAAGCACTTATTATTTACCGATAAATTCCTGTGTCCAATAGTTCCCTTGCGCGACATACCCTACCCCAATATAATTGTAGTTCGGGCTGAGTATATTCTTACGGTGTCCTTCACTATTCATCCAAGCTTTGACGACTTCTTCAGGGGTTCGCTGTCCCATGGCAATATTTTCACCTGCATAACGATAGGTAATCCCATACTTTTTCATCATATCAAATGGTGAACCGTATGTTGGGCTTGTATGGCTAAAGTAGCCATTTGCAGACATATCATGTGATTTTTCATGTGCCATTTTGCTAAGTGTTCCATCCACTTTAAGGGCCGGTAAGCCATTTTTAGCTCGTTCTTGATTGGTTAAATCAACTACTTTTTGCTCATAAGTACTTAAGGTACTAGTAGTTTGGGCTGTATTCGTCACAGGTGACGGTTGCTGCTGTACAGGCTGTGGAGCAGTTTGGGCAGGCTCTTGTTTTTCGATCGTTTGATTCGGTTGAGACTGAGTTGGCTGCTTTACAGCATTTTGTGAAAATGTAAATCCTAAACTAGCAAGATATTTCTCAATGACACTATTAATCTCATTTATATTTGACCCTTGGTATACATAGACCTTTTCCTGTACCGACGGGCTATTAGTGGCCGCATGGGCTTTATTTAAAACCGGATTTGACATCATTAATGCCGCTGCAGCTGCAACAGTAAGAATTGCTTTTTTCTTCATCATTGATTCTTCCTCCTATTTCGACAATTTGCCGTTTTTCCACAAATTCATCGTAGCATATGATTTTTGTCATATTTGAGGAAGGATTTTACAATAGAAATGCATGGTCGATTCTATTAGAAACTTCATATCACGCTAACTCCTGATACTCTAAGTCTCTGTCTCTATCAAGAAAAAACGGTTCTCTTTGCGCCACCTACTAAATAACGGAACAATTACCAATAATTATAAAGAAAAATAATATTGACACCTCTTACGACTTTCATTCTTCTTAACAAATATTTCAGAAAAGTATCGTATTTTACTTTTTAGAATTAACTGGGGTAAGGGCACCGCCGCCTGTTAATACACTTAACATATTATCGGCTGCTAAATGTGCCATCTTCATTCTTGTTTTCACACTTGCACTTCCAATGTGCGGGAGTGTTACCACATTTGGCAAGGACAATAAGGGGTGATCCAATGATACGGGTTCTTGTTCAAATACATCCAGCCCGGCTCCCCAAATCTCTCCATTTTTTAATGAATGATATAATGCTTCTTCATCAACAATTCCCCCTCTTGCGGTATTGATCAGAATCGCATCTTTTTTCATGAGTGACAATTCTTCTTTACCGATCAAGTGGTGAACTTCAGGACTGTACGGCAGCAGCAGGCAAACAAAATCTGATTGCTGCAACAAGTCCTTCATTTCTCTGTAATGAATCCCTAGCTGTTCTTCTTTTTCCAGTTTCCGTGTCCGATTATGATAAAGAACGTTCATATCGAACCCCTTAGCCCGCTTAACGAGGGCCTCGCCAATTCTGCCTAATCCAATAATTCCTAAGGTGGCCCCATATATATCTTGTCCAGTCATTTGCATAAGGGACCAGGCGCCCCATTTTCCACTGCGTAAATAATCCGACCCCTCCACGACTCTTCTGGCTGCTGACATTAGTAGAGTGAACGTTAAATCTGCTGTCGTTTCGGTTAATACGCCAGGTGTGTTAGTTACGATCATTCCCTCCTCTGTTGCCGTTTGAATATCGATATTATTATAGCCCACTGCAATATTACTAATGACCTTTAACTGTTTCGCTTTACTTAGAACCTCTTCATCTATCTTTTCTGTTAATAGACAGATCAGACCGTCTACCTCTTCTATTTCTTTAAATAACACATCCCTTGGAACAGGTACATTTTCTTCAGACCACATCTTTACAAGAAATTGACTTGAGAGTTTATCGACAATTTCCCCTGGTAGTTTTCTCGTAATATAAATCGTTTTTTTCAAACCGCACGCCACCTTTCAGCATACACATGATTTAAGATGTAAACATTTCTAAGAAATGTTCAATAACAATCGAAGACGTCCCTAAGGCAGGAGCATTTTTTCCTAAGGAAGAGAGAAATAGTTCCTGACTGTTGCTAAACTGGTCATTACTCCTCGATGAAATAGAATTTCTAATTGAGTTCATAACCATAGGCAGAGCTTCAACAATGTCATTCCGGATAATAACTGCTTGTGGGTTAAATGTATTTAAGATACTTGTCAATCCAATTCCAAGGTAAAAGCCGAAATTTTGTAACGCCATTAATATATCTGGATCATTTTGGTTGGCCAGATGGATTAGTTCCTGACTGGAATTGAAACGATTGGTTTGCTGAAAAGTGTGGAGTAATGCTTTTTCAGATGCGTATAGTTCCCAGCACCCTTTATTGCCGCAACTGCATTTGAGTCCATTATAGTCGATGGTTAAATGGCCCATTTCACCAGCGATCCCGTTGACCCCTCGATAAATATCATGATTAATGACAATTCCAATCCCGATTCCAGTCCCGACACTCACGTAAATTAAGTTTTCGTAATTTTTAGCTGCACCAAAGACTTTTTCCCCATAGGCACCAGCATTGGCTTCATTTTCAATAAAGACGGGTACTTGAAATTCCTTTTCGATGTCAGCTTTTAAGTCAAGTTGATAATTCCAGTCGACGTTAGGAGTAAAAATGACCTTTTGCTCTGTACTTACAAGACCTGGAACACATATCCCGATGCCAATTAAACCATAAGGAGATTCAGGGATTTGATTACTAAGTTCCTTAATCATGGAAAATAAAACATCTTTGTTTCGATCAAATGATGGTTTCTCCAATTGATGATATTGATCTACGACAATGTTTCCTTTTAAATCTGTTAGAATTCCATTCATAGAGTCAACGCCGATATCAATGCCGATTGAGTAACCGGCATTTTTATTAAAAACAAGCATCACAGGCTTTCTCCCGCCGCTGGATTGCCCTTGTCCGATTTCAAAAATAAGCTTCTTTTCTATTAAAGTATTTACTTGGGAAGATACGGTCGATTTATTTAAACCTGTTATTTCAGATAATCTCGCTCTCGAGATCGGAGAATTAGAAACAATTTCATTCAATAATACCTTTTGGTTCATTTTTTTCACTAATATTTGATCCGCAATCATCAATAGTTTACACCTCGTTTGTATAATGCATAAATTAAGTATCAATTATTTTAATTGTATTATTCCATTATAGATCAACTTTCTGGGGAATTATACTTAAATAATTCAAAATACACGATTGATTAAAGCCATTTATTTTTTTGAGAAACACTAATTTTCAGTTTCTTTATCCAAACAACAAACTAATTATATGTTACTCTATCGCAATAAAAAAGGACTGAATATCAGCCCTCGGTGTTTGCCGATTGAAATTAGTCTTAAAGGATTGAGAAGAAAGGCAGGATGATCAAGCAAAGAGAAAGAAAAAAAATAGCCATTGCACCTATTCTTTGTTTTTCCTTCCACAAGGAAACGCCAAATCCCATGGTATAAACAATAATTAAAAACAGACTAACGTTGATAAATATTCCCAACTACGCCCCCACCTTTGGAGGTTTTTTTGTTCTTTTACCATAATCAACAATTTCAACATCTACTTTCACATGAATGTCCGCTTTCTGATATGATTTTCCCCAATTGAATTTTTTATATTCCTGAATCGTTCCAAAGTATTTTCGGGCATACATGGATAATGGATAGGGTACACCTTTAAATTTTGTTTGTGTTTTTTTTAACAATTTTTCGTTAATTGTTTTTATATGAGCGGCTATATGTTTTTTTACTATTTGTTGATTTTTTTTCTCTGTATAGTTGACCATTGACGGGTTTGAGATAATTTCTATCTTTAAAGGGATGGTTATAAAAATTTTTGGCTTTTGACCCTTTAAGTCCATCTTCACTTTATTATTTTCTGTTTTCATGATTCTTGCTGCAAACTGCAACTGGTCGTCCGAAAAAGGATCAGGTATATCAACCAATATATCTTGGATGTTCGTTGAATCATCTAGAATATTGATATTACGTGTTTCTTGACCGGTTAGCTTATCAATCATCACACCATTTCTGAAGACAGCTGACCCAATAAATTGTGTAGCATCCAGTTCACCTTTAGCATTCAATTGCCCTGCAATGTATTCATCTTCACTTCTTATTTCAGGATTCTTTTCCTCATCGGCTGTTGTGTACATCGCCAAAAAGAGATCTGTCCCTCTTTCCAATGTTTTAAAAAAACGAAAGAGGGTGGAATCGGGGATGAACCCATTTTCAATTCCGTGATTAATCATGAATTGAAAGTATTTATGTGGTCTTGTTTCCATTTTCGGCCGATTATTAATAAAATACTTACTTGCCTTTTCTTTAGATATGGCTAAATGACAATCCAAGCGAATGTCTTTATCCTTTAAGACATCGTAAAACTTCTTAATAAAATCTTTGTCTTGTGCATATTCCTCGGAGACAACAATAATTTTTAATAGTTCATAACTAATATCCCGGGAGATGACGGAATTGCCTGTCGCTTTCGCCGCAATGAAATCATTGGCATCAAATGAGACAATTTCCCGCGGCTTTTCAGTTGACCCACCACCACCTTGCATACTGCCTACTTCTGGATTGGCAAGTAACAAAGTGACTTTAATATTCCCTTCCTCTTTAGAGCGATCTAATCCTAGTCCGATCACATAGGCTTTGTCTTCAATTTCTTGACGATCCCAACAACCTGTCAATAAACAAACAATGACGAAAAACAACAATGTTCTACATACTGCCTCTGTTTTTTTCATGTTTAAATTCTCCCTTTAGCAGTGCAGCCAGCCATAAAGTGATCGAAATAATCAAAAATGTAGGTCCTGTAAAACTTCTTAAAATCGGTTTCAGTTGGAGACTGAGATCATAAGGTGATTCCGGAATGGATCCAATTAATAAATAAAGCGTTGCCAGGGCTGGAATTAGGAATTCAAAGTCTTTAATTTTAAATAACTGACCGAACATAAGTGCATTTATGTACAAAAATGCTGTGAAACGAATAAATGCCGCCATTAACCATGTGACGAAAAATATAATTTCGATATTTGGAAAAAAAGTTCCAATTGAAATAAAACGAATCGCTGTGTGGAATGGATAACCAGTTCCTTTTAAGGATGAATCAAACATACAGATGAAAATAATAAAACCCACACTCAATTGGATGCAGACGTAAACTAAGGCAATCCACGTACCTTTTCGAAAATCTTTGTATGTGGCGATAGACGGTATAATCAAGGCAAACAGAAAAAATTCAGAAAAAAGAGATAGGCTTAGTGAGCTTTGCTTCAATATTTCAAGTTTTCCAGGACCCCAAATGGGGAAAAGGGATTGAATACTGCTATCTTGAGTACTTAATACGAACGAAAGAAACAAGAATAGTACTGCATAGTAAACAACCAGATAGGCAACCGATCCGATATGCTGAATTCCCTTCTTCGCTCCATATGCACAAACGCCCATTAAGAGGGTATAGATGATGACCATAGGTGTCCTATTGAAATAAAACGTCTTTATGATCGATGGATACGTTCTTGAATCGAACGAAATGGAAAAGGAATTAATGATAAATATAAGAAGACAGACAAAAAATCCTATATATTTTCCGAGTAATTTTTGAATAACAGAAAATAGATTTTTGTTTTGATACAACGACATGGTCTTTATTAATAAAAAGAGCGGGATAAAAGAGATTGCGGCCGTTATGATTGGGATCATCCATGCTGCGTTTTGGACCTTTTGAAACAGAGCAGTTGGTGTGTCTTCAGTTATTTTCGCACCAACCATTAAAATTACGATGGACACATATTCACGGATACCAATTTTTCCAGGTTGCTGCTTCATATGTTTTTTATCCCTTTCTTTGTTTGACAGTATCCTTTGGATTTAAATACCCTGGGCGAAACCTTTCTTTCATAGGAACATGACGAATAATTAAGTCTTTTGAAGAAATGAAATGTGGCGTCATGGGTGCAAAGTAAGGAATGCCAAATGATTTTAATGAAGCTAAATAAAAGAGTCCCGGTATAAATAGAGCTACTGCGCCATAAATCCCCATAAAGGTTGCCGCTAAAATAAATAAAAAACGCGTGATGCGAATAGCAAAATTCATGCTCACATCACTGATAATAAAAGAGCTTAAGCCACTTAAGGCAATAACAATGATGACAATCGGACTAATAATATTCGCTTGAACAGCAGCCTGTCCTAAAATTAATGCACCGACAATCCCAATCGTTGGACCAATAGGGGTTGGCACACGTAGTCCCGCTTCTCGAATGAGTTCAAAGGCGATTTCCATCATTAAGATTTCAACGGTCGATGGAAAAGGAACACGTTCCCTTGTCCCGGCAATGGCCATTAACAAATCAGGCGGGATCATTCCTACATGATAATTTGTAATCGCAATATATAAGGGCGATGCAAACAAGGCGACAAACAAAGCTTGAAATCGCAAAAACCTGATGAAATTACCATAGGGTGTGCGTAGGTAATGATCTTCCGGCGAATGAAACATTGACCAAAAGGTAGCAGGCAGTACCAGACAACTTGGAGAATTTGTCATTAATAAAACGATGTGACCTTCCTCGATGAAGGAGGTGGCCCGGTCAGGACGTTCTGTATATAATATGGATGGAAATAATGACTTTGGTCGTTCTTCTAGATATTGCTCTAAAATACTTAGATCAAGGATCCTATCTGTTTCGAGCGAATCTAACTTATCTTTAATCGTCTGAAGCAATTCATCATTTACTAGGTCTTTTTCATAAACCAAAAATACATCGTTTCTGGATCGTTTCGAAATAACCTTTGCCTCAACAATAAGGTTTTCATTTCTTATCTTTTTACGAAGTAAGGAAATATTATCAATTACCTTTTCGTTAAAAGATTCCTTTGCCCCTTTTACAATCACTTCATTTTCGGATTTCTCAATGGAACGGCCTGTAATTTTCGTCGTTTCAAATAAGTAGCATTGAGTATCACCATCTACAAAGAGTGCGGTGACTCCACCTGTAATAAATTCCGTAATTTCCCCAATATTTGTTGCTGTTCTTTCAGTTGGGTAGGAAGTGATATTTTGAATCTTACCTGACGGCTGATCGTTACCAATTAATTTTTCCAGAATGCCTTCTTGAATGCTTTGTACATCGACCATCGTACTTATGAAAATGATAAAAGCACGACGATCAAGTGAACGGATAGTAAACTCACGTATCTTGATATCGATATTCTTTGGTATACTGAAAATGGACTTAAATGTCTCTAAATTTTGATCATAATTACTGCTAATATCTTGTTTTTTTAGTTCAATATCCTCCGTATTGGACTGTTCGCTAAAATGTGGTTCTGGATTGAGTTTCTTAAAAAGCGGCTTTAAGATTCTTTTCTTCAAAATGAACCACCTCCTAGTTTTTATATAGTTTTCCATTTTTAGGAGGCCTTTATGTATTTAGCGTGAGAATACCGCAACTATATTTTCACAGTTGTTCAAAAGGTAAAGTGGGTGGTGGATCTAGTTTGATTTTTCGATTTAGAGATATTTTTGAGATGACTGACGAGGATTCTGCCAACCTTTTGATTTCATTTGCGGGTAGTTCCATCGACACACCGTTTAAGGCTGTCGTATATTTGTGCCGTAGTGTATAGGGGATCTGATTCTTATCTAATATCTGGTGCAATTCCTTTTGAAACATTAAATGACTTTCTTCTACCTGTTTCTTCGCTTCTTCCAATGTGAAAGGAATTCCCTTTGCCTCTGCTTCTATAACGGCTACTTTAGCTGGCTTTGTTTTAAATTCAATGATAACCGAAATGGTTTGGTCGGTTGAGAGGTCAACCGCAGGATCGATATAGACGGAAGGATTCATCGTTTCTTTCACCTCTTCTCGCTTAACCTTGGGATGATTGTTTTTACTACATCCATAAATTATAGCTAGGATTACCACTGCTAAAATGGATCTACTATAATACTTCTTCATTATTATTGGGTCTCCTTTGAAACAAAAGTGAATTGTACCTTTTAGTATTCACTCTTTATGATGGTTTATTATAGGCGCATGGTATTGAGGAAAGCGTAGTTTGGGGACTTTGGGAACTTCTACGTTACCATCCTGCTTTATTTTTGAGTAGTTGGGGCGCATAGCCCATCTACGTTACTCATCTTCTTCATTTCTGCATAGTTCGGGCGCGTAGATCCCTTCTACGGATTAAGTCCATATAAT
>NZ_JBALSN010000175.1:0-14230 GCF_036966985.1 Neobacillus drentensis
AAGAGGACCAACGGTAACGATAGGAAGCGAATGGTGCCCGCAGGGATAAAAAATAGCTTTAAAGGTAACTAGAGAAGGTGACGCCTTTATTTGTGTAAATTATTTTTGACCTGATGTAAAGTTTCCCTTACATCATGCATATAATGCTATGCATGATGTAAAAGTGACCATACAGGGGGTGTCAACCATGACCTATCAAGAAAAGAAGAGCATTGTATCGTTGATCAGCGCCATACTCATTTTCGGATCTTATTGCTTGTACATGTACCCGCGATTGCCCACAGGGGGGCTGGAGTCGACTGAAACCTTTCGCTATTGGGGTTCCTTCGTCCTCATCTTGACGTTGGTTTCAATCGTTGCCCACATCATTATCAGTATTATTTTTAACATCGTCTTTAGAATTACAACCAGGGAAAAAGAACCGGCATTTGCGGATGAATTAGATAAATTAATTGACTTGAGGGCGCATCGAAATTCTTTCTTTGTGTTCATTCTCGGCTTCCTTCTTGCAATGGGATCGCTAATCATCTATCAGCCTTCACAAGTGATGTTTATGATCCTAGTAATCTCAGGATTCATTTCCGATGTGACTGGCTCCATTACGAAACTTTATCACTATAGGAGAGGAGTCTAATATGGCTAAGACTCTTGTCGGCAATCACATCAGAAAATTACGATTTAACTATAATGAAATGACCCAGCAGCAACTAGCTGACAAGGTGGGCGTTACAAGGCAAACTATCGTGGCTCTCGAAAAGGGAAACTACTCCCCATCTCTAGAACTCGCTTTTCGAATTGCTCATGCCTTTAGTTTGCCGTTGGAAGAGGTGTTCTTTTATGGGGAAGACACAAAGCTTTGAGTTTATTTAAAAAAGGGGAGATACAACATGAATTCAAACAAAAGGGCAGCAAAAATTGTGGGAGTCCTGTTTATACTTGCAGCAGTTACAGCAATAATTGGTCTTAAATTATACGATCCCATTCTAAAGGGTCCGGATTATCTGATTACAGGTTCCGAACACGCCAACCAGGTGATTCTTGGGGCGGTTATGGAGCTATTACTTGTTGTCTCAGCGGTGGGGACGGCAACTACCATGTTTCCTATTTTAAGAAAATACAATGAAACGATCGCTCTTTGGCATGTATGCTTCAGGTTTCTTGAAGCGATTGTCATTACCATTGGTGTAATCAGCGTCCTGTCCCTATTGACTTTAAGCCGGGAATTTGTAGCGGCAGGAGCCCCGGATTCCGCCTCGTTTTATGCTTCAGGTACTATTTTAAAAGCGGTACATGATTGGACATTTATGCTTGGTCCGCTTTTCATGCTGGGCATCAATACGATGATGTATAGCTATATATTTTATCAAACCAAGCTCGTACCCAGGTTTATACCCATCCTGGGAATGACAGGGGCAACGCTTGTATTTATTTGTGCCTTGTTGGTCATGTTCGGTGTCATTCAGCAAATTTCGGTTTGGGGAGGTATTTTGGCGCTGCCAGTCGCTGCTAATGAAATGATTTTAGCTGTTTGGCTCATCGTTAAAGGATTCAATGAATCTGCACTTTCTTCCATGACTGCAAAAAATTAACTCCATACTCCATAGGGACGGTTCTTATAGCTTTTTGAGGCTAGTGTGACCATAGGAACCGTCCCCATGGTCTTTGCCTGGGGCACTAATGACATATTTCAAGAAACTTACGACATTTGCTGGATAATAGTTGGAAAATATCTCAAACTAGAAAAACTAATGACATATTTTTAGAGACTTATGACATAATTCAGGACACTTATGACACATTTCAAGAAACTTACGACATTTGTTGGATAATAATTGGAAATCATCTTAAACTAGAAAAACTTGAGTGGTATAAACTATGAAATTATTGTCCATCCTTAAACTATAAAACTAGTTTTGTAGGGGTGGAAATCGATGAGCAAAGAGGAATTAAATAAAATTATTGCTGTAAAAAAGATGGATTTAGAGGAGTGTGAACAAGAACTTAACAATCGTTACTATCCTTCGATAGTTAGAATGGCGATGACGAATTATATAATGATTTTACAAGAACAATTAGAAAGATATAAGAACGATCGTATTAATTTGCAGTAAGGCATATTATCCCTTTTACTGGTAATCATAAACATTACTACCAACTTAAAGGATGATAAAATTGTCAGACCCTAGAATCGTTCAATTTGATAAAGCGGTGAAATTGAGAAAAGAGTCAACGGATGCCTTTCTTGATTATTGGAGAGACCATGCGCTATATGCCTCTTTAGAATATTGGATCATGGTTGCAATACTTTTAGTCCCACTCATCTTTCTAGTCTTTAAAATTGATAAGAGTAAGATGTTCTTAATCGGATTTTATGGGTATAGCATTCATGTATTAGCAGCGTATATAGACTTATTTGCGATAAATAGCGGTAAGTGGAATTATCCATTTCCACTATTACCGTTCCTTCCTAGTGTATCCATAGACACAAGTATTGTGCCAGTTACTTTTATGCTTGTCTATCAATGGACACTAAATTATAAAAAAAATTTCTACGTATATTCTACAATTACAGCAGGATTTTTTGCGCTTATTTTCAAACCGGTACTTGTGGGGCTAGGCTTGTTCCGGATGTATGGACATATGAATTACTTTTATCTTTTGATTATATATATATTAGGATTTCTAACAGCAAAATTAATAACAAATGTATTTATATGGCTTCAAAAGAAATACACCAAATAACGATTAGGATCGCTGCGGCGGTCTTTTTTCTATGCCCAAAAGGAACTTGGAAATAATCACCTTGAATTTGGAGATAGTAAATATGAGGTGATTTGTGTGAATTCAATAATAAAGAATTTAGATATACATGCTCAAGGAAATTGGCTGCCGGTCAGCTTGTCGTTGCTTTTGTTTTTATATGCTCTTTTTATGCCCAAAAAAGAAATCGGTTGGAGAGAATGGTATGTTACATTTGGAGTCATTGGTTATGTTGCTTGGATTGGTGATTCCTTATTTGGAAAAATGTTTGATCTGGTTGATTTTGGCAACCCCAAAATCACGGGAATAGGCGAGTTTCTTAGTTACAGCCTAATTCCTTCGTCGCTATCCGTTATTTATTTAAACTATTTCAAGAAAATAAATAAATGGATTCTAGTCATTATGTTTACCATCCTTTCTACGTTAATTGAATGGGGAATGAGGAAAGTAGGATATATGAAGCCTCATGGCTGGGGTTTCTTCATCTCAATACCGTTGTATTTTGTAGTTTTTAGCTTTGTCCTTCCTTTACACAGGAGAATAATAAAGGAACGTAACCAGCAAAAGTAAAATAAGCGGAGATTTTCCGGTTAAATGCAAAATGGAGCTTGTTTCGGGGGAAATAAGGGGAGGTTTTCCGGTTATGCATATAAAAATTCCCCATTTTCGAACTTTTCGAGTCAAATAGGCGGAATTTCTCCTTCTATTTAAGACCTTTTTAATCATAATTCCTAATTAAGAGGAATTTTTCCGTCTATTTATCAGCACGGGTGCTTAACCTGCTCCCCAAAAATATCCCCTATATTTCGTCAAAAAAACTCTATTTTTCCCCTCAACTTTCCTCTAAAATACATAGTTGGAACACTTTTTTCTAAAAAATATAGGGGGAAATAAAAAGTGAAGAAATTTCAAAGGATTTTATTGGCAGTCGTCCTTCTGTTTGGCTGTTTTCCAGCTGTTGGTAATGCAGTCGCACCAGATGAGTTAAACGCATTTTTAACCGAAACGAAGTGGACAGAAGAAGATCTAGACTCCTATCTGGAATATTACTATGATATGAGCTTGAAAGATTTTTCTACGATTAATGAATTAAAAGAAACACTAGGTGAGCAAATTACTGAAGAAAATCTACAGAAATTTATAAAAGATTACGAGTTTGAAAATGAAGCAGACCTTGTTGCCTTTCTTATTGAAAACGGGGAAATGGAAAAAGGTGAAAATATTAAGGATGTCTTTCGATACATGAATGCCCTTGAGGATACTGTTTATTATTATACAGAAGACATCGGCACCCCGATTACAGATGAAAACCTCAAGGAACTTCTCGAAGATTATGATTTGAACCTTCAGGAATTGAAGGATTTATTGAAAAAGAATGAAGATTCACTGGACAATTATGAAACGATTGAAGATCTAGATATGGCTGTAGCTTTGTATTTGGGCGGCGGAAATGGAATAGAGGATATTGTTTCCGAAATAGGCATTACAGAAAACGAAGTCATGGCAATGATGGCCCATTTTGAAAGCCTCAAACTAGATGAAGCGACGGTTCAAGAAAAAATGGCATCATTTCAGAAACGTCTTGAACCATTTATTGATATAGAAACTGCAAGCGAGCTTACAACTGAACAGGCTGCCGAGTTGGCCAGCATTGTAGAAGAAATCTTTAACATCGTTGAATTAAAGCCGAAGTTTTATCTAGTAAAGGACAGTAAAAAGAAACCAGTTACCATGAATGAGCTTGTCAAGATGAAAGATGCTCAAGGTTATGGCTTGTTAATCGAGCTTTATAATAAAAAGGGTAAGTTTCTTGCAGATGTATTATTCCCTGCAGACATGCTTAATTCGGAATTAATTGACGAAACGGTAAAAAATGTGAAAAAAATCGAAACGGCTGTAAAAAGTGAAAAGAAGCCACGAACCATTAAAGGTGGTAAACTTCCAAATACAGCAGGCCATTATATGGATTGGGTACTGGTTGGTTCATTAATGATTCTTGTAGGTGCCATTTTTAACCGCAAGAGGAAAGAGCAAGCCTAATGAAAAAGAAAAACCCGGCTCGAAAGTGGATGAGCATCTTCCTAGTCCTTGTAGGATTAGGGATGGTGTTATCAAACATCAAGCCCTTTTTTCAACAAAAAAATGAGGGTCAATTCCAACATAAACAGGAAAAAAAGGCACCCAAAGTAGTAAAAGAAAAAATTGGCTCGAAGTCTCTTTACTCCATCCGTTATAAAATAGGGGATCGGATTGGAGACTTGGACATCCCGAAGCTTTCTAAGACCTTGCCGATTTTTCATGGGGCAAATGAAGATGAACTGGAAAAAGGAGTCGGCCATTTTGCAGGTAGCGTGCTGCCCGGCGAAAAGGATAATTCCGTTCTTTCAGGACACAGGGATACGGTGTTTAGGCAGCTAGGAAAGATCGGAAAAGGTGATTTACTCATTGTAAGGACATCTGCGGGCAAGTTTACCTATAAAGTAAGAAGAACACGAATTGTTGATGCCGATGATCGGACCGTGATTGTCCCTAAACCGAGGGCTACCCTGACGGTTACGACCTGTTATCCATTTTCATACATTGGCAACGCACCGCAGCGCTATATTTTAATTGCAGATTTAATTAGCTCTATGTAATGTTCCCACATATGAGGCTCCATCAAGTTTTAGGACAAAGGGTAGCATGCAATGAAAAGCATAAAGAGTTCCGTTATATAAAAAAGTAAAACTCGCCATTGAAAAAAATTGGCGAGTTTCTTTATTAGGAATACAAAGACCTTATTTATATAAAACCACCGTAATGCATCAAAATAAGGTCTTCTTGGAAACTCACTCCTTTTTAAATAAGATGTCTTGTCCTTAATCGAGTAACCAGCAAAAGTAAAATAAGCGGAGATTTTCCGGTTAGATACAGAATGGAGCTCGTTTCGGGGGAAATAAGGGGAGGTTTTCCGGTTATGCAAAGAAAAATCCCCCATTTTCAAACTTTTCGAGTCAATAGGCGGAATTTCTCCGTCTATTTAAGTCTTTTTTAATCATAATTACAAATTAAGCGGAATTTCTCCGTTTATTTATCAGCTCGGGTGCTCAACCCGATCCCCCAACCAATAAGTGCTATTTCTATGTATATCCTTTTTAATTTTCATTCCCTGGTTTATAAGTACTAATACTCTCATCACGTTCTTTTTTAATATCAAACTCAACTTCACCATTTTGATTGTAGGTAGCTAATGTAATTTTATGTAGGTCCTCTTTCCTGAGCTGATGGATGCTCATTTGAGAATACAGCCAATCTAAATTTTTATGAACGAACTTTAAATTATGCTTCACGATATCCCCGTCCATAATTAAGGGGATCGATATAAAGGTAGGACTAGGCTGCAGATTTAGATCGCTGGGTTGTAAGGGTCTTTTATCAGACTTGGGGATGATACTAACCTGTCCAGACTCCTCCATCACCGCTATCTCCACATCTAAAATATTTGTATATCCCTTTGTGCGAAGGATCCCTTGAAGTTCATCAACCGTTAATCGAACCCTTGCCAACCCTTTTTCGTCGATATCCCCTCCTCGGATTAAAACGGTGGGGCTGTGGGAAATCCAATACTTCAACTTATTGACTAATGCCAGTCTCGATAAAATGATATATAAAAGTGCAATTGAAAAAGAATACCAAGCAGCTGACCAGTTGTTTTTTGAAACAATTGGCTCAGTTATGGCCGTTCCCATGATCTGTATAAACATCAGGTCAAAGGCCGTCATTTGCGCAACGGACCTCTTTCCAGCAAATTTCACCAATAAAAATCCTAAAGAAAACACCATAAAAGGTGTCCATAAGTAATCATTTAAGAACGTCACGTTTTAATACTAGCCTCCTTAAAACCCTTATTACCATTATTCCTAGTCTAAGAAGGGAATAAACTTAGAAATTATATAAAGGAGGGTCCTCATCGTTTACTGTTTATCGTAAACGAAACTTCACTATTTCTTTGAAAAACCATAAAAATTAATAGTTTAGTTGGTCTTTGGCCAAAAAAGCTCAAAAAACACAGGGACTGATCTTTCTATAAACAAAAAAAGGATAGCCCTATTAAGGCTATCCACTACATTTGATTAAGCCTCAATTACTCTAGGCTGTTGGTAAACTTCATTCTCTAATTCACCTGTGATCTTACCAGTCAACACGCCGGCGGTCATGCTTCCGCTGACATTCAAGGCTGTACGTCCCATATCAATTAAAGGTTCAACTGAGATTAGCAGTCCGACAATGGCGATTGGCAGGTTTAAAACGGATAGAACGATTAATGCGGCAAATGTAGCTCCACCGCCAACACCAGCAACCCCGAATGAACTAATCGCCACTACTAAAATAAGAGTAATGATAAACGATGGGCTGAATGGATTGATGCCTGCAGAAGGCGCAACCATGACGGCTAACATTGCAGGATAAACACCCGCACATCCGTTTTGACCAATGGTAAGTCCAAATGAACCTGCA
Source organism: Neobacillus drentensis (assembly GCF_036966985.1). GTDB lineage: Bacteria > Bacillota > Bacilli > Bacillales > Cytobacillaceae > Neobacillus > Neobacillus drentensis_E. The sequence goes on from NZ_JBALSN010000175.1 coordinate 7,258, forward strand.
AAGTTAGCAATCCCTTCTGATACACCAAAGTCTTTCGTTTGCGTTTTAATGGTCATTGGCAAGGTTCCTGCACTAGTGCGTGACGTGAAGGCAAAGGTCAAGGTTGGCAGCCCTTTTTTCACATAATTTACAGGACTTAGTTTGGCAAAGGATAATAGTAGTAAATGGACAATGAACACCAAAATGAGCGCCACATAGGAGGCAACCACAAACTTACCTAATTTCGCAATCGCCGCATAGTCACTTGTTGCGGTAACTCTTGTGATGATGGCAAGAATGCCATATGGAGTTAGACGTAAGATTAGTGTGACTACCCTCATGACAACGGAATAGAACGTATCAATGATCTTTGCAAAAAATTCTCCTGTTTCTGGGTCTTTGCGCTTTACCCCAAGATAAGCAATTCCAATAAACACTGCAAAAATAACAACCGCAATCGTTGATGTCGCGCGCGCTCCCGTTAAGTCCTGGAATGGGTTGCTCGGGATTAACTCAATAATTTGTTGCGGGAGCGTCATATTTTCTATCCCAGTAACTCGTTCCTCTAACTGGGCATTACGAGCTGCTTCCGCTTCTCCCTCAGTTAATTGCACACCATCAAGACCAAATCCCAATGCAGAGCCGATACCAATCGCCGCAGAGACGGCTGTCGTTGCAAGCAGGATGCCGATGACAAGGAAACTAATTTTTCCAATATTTTTCGTTAGCTTTAACTTTGTAAAAGCTCCGACAATAGAGACAAATATCAGCGGCATGACCACCATTTGTAATAGTTTCACATAGCCATTTCCGACAATGTTAAACCAATCGATCGAACCTGTCGTTACTTCATGTGTCGTGCCATAAATGAGATGAATGAGAAAACCAAAGATAATACCTAAACCTAACGCACTAAAGACACGCTTGGAAAAAGAAACATGCTTCTTTTGCATCGTAAATAATCCAAACATGAGTAATAACAAAACGGCTGCATTGACGAGGATCAGCAAGAAATTCATACTATCCATCCTCCTTCAAATTCAGAAAAATTGTAATCCAAATATTCCAATGAATTAAGTCGGATTTATGGTCGTCACCATATACCTGCTACGCTTTATAACAATCAAACGTTTGATATGGTAAATAATATGATAGGACTATTCCTTATATTCCAAGCCCGTCACTTATTTAATCAAACGTTTGATTAGTTTTTTTATCCCTAGAAAATCACCGCTTAGATTTGGACTTTTTATTCGGATGAGGATGGATCGACCGCATCCTTTAATGCTGTTTCTAATTCTTCAATGAATCGAGTCCTTTCCTCCATTGTCCATCCAAGTGCATCTTCCATAAAGTCAATGATCGCTTCTTCCCACTCCACTACCCATTGAATATCAAAAAATAAAGCCCCCGTCCTACGGATAAAAAAGTCTATTGGTTTTACTGTCATTTCATCCTCTAATGAATAAACAATTTGAACAAACACCTCAAGCGGCAAACCAAACTTGTTATTTGGGTCATACGTTCTCGCAATGTCAAAAATTCGATCAATATTTGAACCGTAGCGATGAACCAATTTGCGATATTGTTCCTTTGTAAACCCTCTTAACTCGCCATTTTTTTCATTTTTTTCAATAAATGAAGCAAAGTTACGAGCCCCCTCAACATGACCGCCGGATATCGGTAAATACTTGGTCTGGCATGCTTGAAAATTGCCGCTCTGCTTAGCGATCAAGTTCACCACCGTTTCCGCCATTTTTCTGTATCCAGTCAGCTTCCCGCCTGCAATGGTAATCAGCCCAGAATTCGAAACCCATACTTCATCTTTTCGCGAAATTTCAGAGGGATCCTTACCTCCTTCATAAATCAGCGGTCTTACTCCTGCCCAGCTTGATTCAATATCCTCCGTGCAAATATCTACGGTTGGAAACATATAATGAATCGCTTCAATAATGTAATCTCGGTCATCTGCTGTCATTTTCGGATTAATCGGATCGTTGTTATAAATAGTGTCTGTGGTCCCCACATACGTTTTCCCATCCCTTGGAATGGCAAAAACCATCCGGCCATCTGGTGTATCAAAATAAACTGCCTGATTTAGGGGAAATCTTGATTGGTCTATCACCAAATGGACCCCTTTGGTCAGCCGCAGTTTTTTCCCAGTTACCGACTGATCTTTGTCTCGGAGCGAATCGACCCATGGACCCGTAGCATTAATGATATATTTCGCATAAATATCATGAACAGTTCCAGTTAATTGATCCTCAACTTTAACACCGATTACCCTATCGTTTTGGTAAATAAATTCCAATACTTTGGAATAGTTTACGGCTTTGACACCTTTAGCAACCGCTTCCTTGATGACTTCGATAGTTAACCGGGCATCGTCAGTACGATATTCAACGTAATATCCGCCGCCAGTTAATCCCTCTCTTTTAATGAGCGGCTCTTTTTGAATGGTTTCACTTGCGGAAAGCATTTTTCTGCGTTCACTTTTTTTAACGCCTGCTAAAAAGTCATAGACTCGTAATCCAATCGATGTACTGACTTTTCCGAACGTTCCACCTTTATGAATAGGCAGGAGCATCCATTCTGGTGTCGTTACATGCGGCCCATTTTCATAAACAACCGCTCGTTCCTTCCCTACTTCTGCCACCATCTTCACTTCGAATTGTTTTAAATATCTAAGGCCTCCGTGAACAAGTTTTGTGGAACGGCTAGATGTCCCAGCTGCAAAATCCTGCATTTCTACCAAAGTCGTTTTCAGTCCTCTTGTTACGGCATCTAATGCGATCCCAGCACCTGTAATTCCACCACCAATGACAAGCACATCCCAATCTTCTCTTGCCATTTCCTTTAAGATTGTGTTTCGATTCAAACTCGAAAATTTTAATATTTCCACTATGGTTACCTCCAATTGGAATAAAAAAGAGACCATAACAAAGACAATGGTTAATAATCCAATGCTTTGTTGTGGTCTCTCTAATCCCTCGGTGAAATATTCGAAATATTAATTTAATTCTAGTATATCATTCCATTCCATCATTTAAAAGCCCTAGCTGCGTTTACAGCCTTTTTCCAGCCTGAATATAGATTGTTTCGATCCTCTTCATCCATATTTGGTTTGAATGCTTCATCCATATGCCATTGAGCAGCAATTTCGTCTTGACTTGCCCAATAACCTACCGCTAATCCTGCTAAATAAGCAGCTCCCAAGGCGGTTGTTTCCCTTATTACTGGACGTTCAACTGGGACATCCAACATATCGCTTTGGAATTGCATTAAGAAGTTATTGGCAACAGCACCGCCGTCTACACGCAGAGCTTTTAGTGAGATCCCAGAATCGGCTTCCATTGACGTTAATACATCTTTTGTTTGATATGCAAGCGACTCTAACGTTGCGCGAATAAAGTGTTCTTTCGTTGTTCCACGTGTTAAGCCGAATACCGAACCACGTACATCACTATCCCAATAAGGAGTTCCTAACCCCACGAATGCCGGAACTACATAAACACCATCGGTAGATGATACACTCGCAGCAAATTTCTCGCTCTCTTCCGCACTTCTAAACATCCGGAGCCCATCACGGAGCCATTGGATCGCAGAACCGGCAACAAAGATACTTCCTTCTAAAGCATATTCTACTTTTCCGTTAATACCCCAAGCTATGGTCGTTAACAGCCCGTTCGCTGATTTTACTGCTTGTTCGCCGGTATTCATTAGCATAAAGCATCCGGTCCCATACGTATTTTTCGCCATTCCTTTTTCATAACAGGCCTGACCGAATAATGCCGCTTGTTGGTCTCCTGCAATGCCGGCAATTGGCACATTAGCGCCAGAAAAAGGGGAATCAATTGTTTTGGCGTATACTTCTGAAGATGGGTGCACTTCCGGAAGCATTGAAGCAGGAACTGAAAGAATTTCTAATAACTCCTCATCCCATATAAGGTCATGAATATTGTACATTAATGTTCTTGATGCATTCGAGTAATCTGTCACATGGGCCTTTCCACCGGATAGTTTCCATATAAGCCAAGTATCAATTGTTCCAAATAGCAGCTCTCCACGCTCCGCTTTTTCTCTTGCGCCTTCTACATGATCAAGAATCCATTTTACTTTTGTTCCAGAGAAATAAGCATCAATTAACAGGCCTGTTTTATCCCTGAATAATTGATCATAGCCATTTGCTTTCAATTCTTCACAAATCTCAACGGTTTGGCGGGATTGCCAAACTATCGCATGATAGACTGGCTGCCCTGTTTCTTTATCCCAGACTACTGCAGTTTCCCGCTGGTTAGTAATACCGATTCCAGCCACTTGTTCTGGTTTTACATTCGCCTCAGCCAAACATGAAGCCATTACCGCTAGGACTGAACCCCAAATTTCATTGGCATTATGCTCGACCCAACCCGGTTGTGGGAAGTACTGCTGAAACTCTTGCTGAGCAACATGAACAATCTTTCCTTCTTTATTAAATAGAATAGCACGTGAACTTGTTGTCCCTTGATCTAAGGATAAAATGTATTTTTCCATCTATGAACTCTCCTCTTACATTAAAAATATTCCATATTTTTCTACGCAGACCATTTCAAAAGGCTTCCTTCCCCATAAGGAAACGATTACAACGACTACGATTATATCAGACCTAAAGATCATCTTTTATATTTGATTACTTTTCGAATGCTTCAATGTAGTAAATACTCGAGTAAAAATCTCTATTTATCAGCGGCAGCGTTAATCCAATTTTCATTAACTCATCGCCAGCATATTCCTGTTCTCCCCTATTTACTCTATAAATCTCACACGGCTTTAGCCCGCGCAACTTTAGTCGGAAAAACGGCGGATTTGGTGTTGCCAAGGTTTTATAGTAAAAAACGGCAGCCCTTTCCTGATTCGGTGAAACATACATCCAAGCCGAATCCATTCCAACAAACGGGCTTAACAGCCTGTATAAGTCACCGAAACAGACAATATCCTTGATTTGATGATATCGTTTGATTTGCTCCATTACAACCTTCTTATCATCATTACTCAGTTTGTCGATATTTAATTCAAAACCCAAATTTGCAGCCATCGCTACATGGCATCTCATTAAGAGTGGTGTAGTTCTTCCCACCTGATGATTCGGTACATCTGATACATGTGCCCCCATGGTAATCGCAGGATAAATGATGCTTGTTCCGTATTGAATCTTAAGCCGTTCAACAGCATCTGTATCATCACTCGTCCAGGTTTGCGGCATAAAATAGAGCATGCCAGGATCAAAGCGACCTCCTCCTCCAGAACAGCTTTCAAATAAGATCTGTGGAAACCTTTTGGTCAGTTTTTCTAAGATTCGATACAAGCCAAGCATATAACGGTGTGCTGTTTCTTTTTGCCTATTAGGTGGCAGCGCAGCCGAACCCACCTCCGTCATATTTCGATTCATATCCCATTTCACATAGGAAATTTTAGCACTGCTAAAGACACGGGTGAGCGTTTCGATTAAAAAATTACATACGTCTTCCCTGCTTAAATCAAGAATTAATTGATTTCTAGACTGTGTCCGGTTCCTTCCCGGTACATGGATACACCAATCGGGATGTTTACGGTACAAATCACTGTCAGGAGAGACCATTTCTGGCTCAACCCATATTCCAAATTGCAGCCCCTTTTTTTGGATATAATCAGCCAACCCTTCTAAACCATTCGGAAGTTTTTTCTTAAAGACAAACCAATCACCCAACGAACTTTTATCATTGTCACGATGCCCAAACCAGCCATCATCTAATACAAACAGTTCGATGCCTAACTCTTTTGCTGCATCCGCAAGGTCGAAAAGTTTTTTTTCATTAAAATTAAAATAGGTGGCTTCCCAGTTATTAATGAGAATTGGACGTGTTTTGTCTCTGTATACCCCACGACAAACTCTTTCCCTCAGTATTTTATGAAAAGTCCTGGACATTCCTCCAAGCCCTTCCGATGAATAAATCATTATAGCCTCAGGAGTTTGAAACGTTTCACCCGGCCTCAGCACCCATGTAAAATCAAAAGAGTTTATTCCGATACTTAGTCTAGAAGTTTGAAATGGATCCACTTCGATGGAAGCTTGAAAATTGCCGCTGTAGACCAAACTGATGCCATATACATCTCCATACTCTTCGTTGGTGTCTTTTGAAAGGAGCGCAACAAACGGATTATGTTGATGGCTGCTTGCACCTCGAGCTGATGAAATCATTTGAATTCCGTGGTTAAGCGGCCGCCTTTCGATGTGACGCTCACGCCCCCATGTTCCATAAAGGTGCAGCCAATCCCAATCTGACTGATGAATGTCCACTGACATACTCATACATTTATGTATTTCCACATCATGGATCCCAAGGTGCTCAAAGGAGACCGATCTCGTTATCACATCAAAATCACGGTAAATTGTATAATGAAGATTCATCCCGATCCCAAGCATGGAATCTACCAGTGTTAGCACTAGTGTTTCTGCTTCAGATTTATCCTCGACATACGCAGCAGGCAATCCCTCAAGTGGATGTTTTCCTTGGAAAATCCCATGAGAATCATAGACAAATTCCGTTACCGTAGTGCCGTCAGCTGAACGGATCTGATAGGCAGGCGAACGAAAGTCCCCATTCCCAAAAGCGGGATATTCCTGTGGTAATGTATCAAGTGAAAATTGCGAAAGAGAAGGCTCCGTCGTCGGCGAAAAAGACCTGCGTTTATACGTCAGAATGGAAGCAGGATGCAGTGCCCTAACCCTCTTGCCCCAATACAAATGGACGGGATATTTACCATGGACAATTTGAATCAAATAACTAATCCTGTTATTGTACAAATGAAAAATCCCATCCTTTTCATCCCAATCAATTGGCACGGGCACTCACTCCTCCATGGTCGCTGAATAGCCAAAATTACTTATCTTACAATAAATATGATTTGCCAGATGCATAACAGAACAATTTATGTAAAAAAGGGTGTCAGGCACCGTTCGTGGACATTTGTCCAC